>NZ_QTZO01000003.1 GCF_004025585.1 Pseudodesulfovibrio sp. S3 | reverse complement strand
TAGTTAAGCCCTCCATCGCCGATGATACTGCATGGTAGCGTGTGGGAAAGTAGGTCGCCGCCAAGGAATATTTCAAAAAGCCCTGATTCGAAAGAATCAGGGCTTTTTTGCGTCTACCAACCCGGACTCGATGGGGGGAAACGAGAAAGTTGGCAATTTTAATTGTTCTTAGCGTTGTTAGGCTATGTGCAAATGCCTTGCGACGATTGAATCAGTCTGAGATACTTTAAATTGAATCATAACGAAGGAGGGGCTGTGGCACATCTTAAGACTGTTTCCAAGGTCATACCCATCCGGAATAAGGAATTAACCAAGGATAAGCTTATAAAGACTGTGGGGAAAGTTATTGCAGAAGTTGGCTTTCAGCAGTTGGGTGTCAACGTGGTGGCCAGGGCTGCTGGTGTCGATAAGAAACTTATCTATCGGTATTTTTACGGGTTGCCTGGGCTTGTGGCTGCATACGGTCAAACAGTCGATTTCTGGCCTACTGTGGATGAATTGCTTGGCGACGATTTGGAAAGTATACACGAAATGCCGCCTTCTGAGGTGATGTCTCATTTCTTTAAACAATACCTGAGAGCAATTCTGCGCCGACCGCATACATTGGAGATCCTAGCCTGGGAAGCTATTGAGCGAAACGATCTCACAAAAGTTTTGGAAGATGTGCGAGCAAAGACAGCGTTGGAATTTTTCGAGTTGATGCAGGAAGATCCGCCTGAAGGGGTGGATATGACGGCCCTTGTTCTTGTCATGGCTGGAGCTGTGAATTTCCTTGCCGTAAGATCCCGGATTCATGGTTCTTTGGGAGGTGTCGATCTGCAGTCGGAAGAGGGGTGGAGGCGCATTGAAAGGACATTGGATTTCATGCTGGAAAAAATACTCAGCAAATGAAAATGCCCAGTAGTAACTGGGCATTTTTATGTTTCGTGATATTATTCTTTTTTGCCGCGTTTGGTCCAGAGCTGCATTTCCTTCATCTTTTTTCGGCGTTCACGCTGAAGAGACTTACAGACGAGCGGGAGTTTTTTCTTGTACCCGCACTTCTCTCTGTATTCTTCAGGGGTCAGGCCGTGAGTGGCAAGATGCTTTTTAGTGATGACCTTAAAGGATTTTCCGCAAATGCAGCATAATATGGTCTTTTCACGGATAGCTTTTTGCGGATCAACCGTGGCTTGAACACCGGTTTCCGGGACGTCGCCTTCAGCAATTGCCTTGATTCCGGCAGAAAGTTTTTGCACCATGGAAGTGATTTCTTCTTCAGTCATGGTTCGTACGCTTGCCTGCGCTTTTACGATTTCCAATGCTTCTTGCAGGTAGTCTTCCATATGGTTCTCCTTTTATGATGTTTGATTCTGAAGTAATCAACGTATATTGGTTAGCGTGTTGATCGTGATTCTATTTGATTTTACTGTTCATCATATTCAGTATTAACCAATCACTGTCAAGTTAATACCTTATATGAGAGTATGGATTTTTGTAAAACAAAATCGGCCAGTAATAGTATGGTTTATTTGTTTCTGTCTTGGCCTTGATTCCATGGGATGCGTGAAGTATATACATGCACAGTGATGAAGACACAACAATTGCAGATTGTAAATGGGAGAATACGATGATCTCTGATGACAATAACGTCCATAAATTCAAAACTATTCATGATAGCAAGAACGCTGATGATTCAATCGGCACAAGGTCGGCTGAGTCCGCTGCAGTGGCTGCTACCAGTAGAGATATGAGCAAGGTGGCCGTAATCGTCTCATTGCTGGTGGTGGTCCTTCTTGTTATCTTTTTTTTCGGCATGAATAGGAATATTGCTGGACTTACTGAAGAAGTTAAGGGCTTAGGGTCATTGCGACAGGAAATGGCTGGAATTGATCAGCGACTTGTCCAGATGGAACAGGGGATGCCATCGCAAATGAAAAAAATGATTGCACAGGATATTGTCAACGAAATGGCCATGAAGGCTGCACATCTCGGCAACACCCTTGAGGACGAACAATTGCGGGACAAGATGCAGCAGGTTTTGCAAACCCTTAAGGAAGTTCGGCAAGGTCTCGAGCAGTAACTTTGAATTCACTGTTCTTCGGAAAGGTGCGCTGGCCCTGCTGGTGCACCTTTTTTTTGCCGTGTGGTTGTTCATTGTTGTTCATTTTTGTGTTGACACAGCTGGCTTTATGTAGTTATAAGCAGTTGAAGAACGATGATCAACAGGATGTGGGTGCATGAATAAGAGGTTTATCAGCTTGAGAGAGGTTGGTCGACAGTTGGATATTCCGCCGTCGACGATCGTCTATTACAAGGATAAGTTCTCAAAGTATATACCTACTGAAGGTGGTGGCGGGCGTCGGACCAGGTATCCGGTTGAGGTTCTGGAAATATTCAGGAGGATTCGAAAGATGTTTAATGACAATTGGTCGACTGAACAGATTGAGCATGAGTTAGCCCTTAAATTCAGTGTGTTAATGAATGATCAACAGCATGAACAGTCTTTTGAACAGTCGTCGTCCAAAGACGTCGTTTTTGGGCTGTCCGGGGTGTTGTCGAAGATTTCTGATGCGCTGGATAACCAGTCTTTGTTTCGGAGCGAAATCAGATCGCTCAGGGATGAGGTGGCAGCGTTATGCGCTGAGAGGGACGAGGTAGAACGTCGTCATCAGGAGGCGTTGGAGGGGCTCAAGAGGGATCTGGCGTCTGTCAAGCGGCGGTTGGCTGGTCGTGGTACTGAGGGCGGAATTGACTTTCCTCCAGCCGATTTTCTTGCAATGCCGTTGGTGATTGCGTCCGGCGGAGAGTATCTGGGCGTGCAGGGCAAAGGCAAGAAGCATTTTTCTCTTGAAGATTTTGTGCAGCTCATTGAGCGCAAGGAGTCGGAATCTGTTGCGGTGAGTACTTCGTGGAATCGTCAAAACGGTCATTGGGTGTTGGTAGTCCGTACTGAAACCAAGAATAAGGACCGAGAGCAGAATATTGTTTTGGTGGCAAAAAAGACCGTGACGCCCAGCAATAATACTGTGACCGAGATTATCCGTTTGAATATAGACGGCAATGATGCGCCGAACGCCTTGCTTTTGACTCTGTTTCGTCAGTTAAAGACCGTTTTCAACGGTTAATCTCTAAGATTGATATAACTTTAATCTAGAAAAACTCTTGATTCATTTGATTGTTTCGCATATATAACAACTGCTAAATATCCCACAGATGGTAAGTTTCGTTGGTTCATTTGGAGGAGACGGTATGCCCCAGGTCGCTGCAAGGATTACCCAAGATCAGGAAAAGTGGCTCAAGGACTATTTTAAGACCAAGAGCGCTGGAGCCGAATTCATTCTGCCTTGGGCAGTAGATGTCTTTTTCAAGTCAATTCGCAATGTTTCCAGTGATTTTTCCGTAGCCGAATTGAAGACCATCCTTGAGTCGCACAAGGAGGTAAAGCTTCTGCCCAACCAATCCAAGCAGGCTTATCTCCAGCTTCGGGTTGAAGAAGCTTGCGATGAGCATAGCGTGCACATTCAGCACGGTGCCAGCAAAAGCAACCTTGAAGTCAAGCTGCGAAGGCTGACGGATCTCCAGGCTACCGCTCTGATGATATGGGCCACGGCCTACTGGGTCAGCAAGGCGTGGAACGGTGTTTCCGTCGAAGATTACGTCAAGCTGTCTTGCGGTTGATTGTGGGCCTTATGGCCTTCTCCTTGTTGTATATGCGATTGTCGGTTGGAGGATATGCCCCTGCCGACGATCGTTTTTTTTGGAGGCTGAACCATGGACCGACTCCCTTGCATTCTGACCATTGCCGGTTCTGATTCCGGCGGCGGGGCCGGTATTCAGGCCGACCTCAAGACCATCACCATGCTTGGGGGGTATGGCGCCACTGTCATCACGGCTCTGACCGCGCAGAACACCAGGGCCGTGACCGGAATCAATGCCCCTACAGCCCCGTTTGTTGCCAAGCAGCTCAAGGCGGTTCTCGATGATATCTCGGTGGATGCGGCCAAGACCGGGATGCTGTTCTCTGCATCCACCATCGAAGCGATCGCTCCCATGTTGGCGGAAAAGACGTTTCCGTTGGTGGTCGATCCCGTTTGCGTGGCCACCTCCGGAGCCAAGTTGCTGCAGGATGATGCCGTGGAGGCCATGGTCGACTTGATGTTCCCGTTGGCCGATATACTTACTCCCAACGTGCCCGAAGCAGAATTATTCACCGGGGTCAAGATCAAGAGCCGTGACGATATGTTTCTGGCCGCTAAGCTGCTTTTGAAAATGGGGCCCAAGGCCGTGCTCCTGAAAGGGGGGCATTTCGAGTCGTACGCCGTTACCGATTGGTTCGTGACGCCTGGGAAAGATCCGATTCCTTTCATGCAGCCGCGAGTGAAGACCGAGTGGACTCACGGTACAGGATGCACGCTTTCGGCTGCCATAGCGACCGGACTCGGACATGGGCTTGATCTGGGGGCGGCCATACTGCGAGCCCAGGAGTACCTGAATATGGCGTTGCGCGCCGGGTATCAGCTCGGCGAGGGTGGGGGGCCGCCAAATCACCTTGCACCCTGGATCAAGGAGCGGGCCAGGGCCGGCGTATTGAACGAGGTGGACGATCTGGGCAGGCGGTTGGCCTCCACTCCCGGCTTGCGGTCCATGTTGCCGCGAGGCCGGGCCAATGTGGCCGTAGCCGTGCCGTTTGCCGATACCATTGCCGATGTGGCGGGATTCTCCGGCGGATTCATCACCACGGCGCGGAATCAGGTGGCGGTGGTCGGTTATCCCGAATTTGGCGCTTCGGTGCAGACTGCCTCCATGTTGCTCTCCGCGCGCAGGTTGCGTCCTGACGTGAGTTGCGCCATGACGTTGGGGGCGGGGGAAGCGCTTCGGCAGGCCCTGGTGGAGACCGGTGTTGAGGTCGGCTGGATAAACAGGGATGCCAAACCCGAATACATCCATGAGGAAGAAGGGGGCCTGGAGGCGTGGGGGGCCTTTGAGCTGTTCAAGAACCATCCGGCTCCGGAAACGGTCCAGGCGGTGGGTGATCCCGGCGGAATAGGCCATGAACAAGTCGTCTATGTGCTGGCCGCGAATGTACAGGATCTCATGGTCAAATTGCGCAAAATTGCCGACAGGATGTCGACGGACCCTGAAAGTTTGTAGATTTCCAGGTTCTGAAGGCCCCTTTAGGTTGACATATCTGTAGGAGCTTGCTTAATAAGCACGTTCTTTTTGCGGGCGTGGCGGAATTGGTAAACGCGCCAGATTTAGGATCTGGTACCTCATGGTTTGGGGGTTCGAGTCCCTCCGCCCGCACCACAAAGTGCCATATTACGCGCCTGCATAGGCGTCTTGAGGAGGATACATTCCATGGAATACAATGTTGAAGAACTTTCCCCGGTGAGACGGAAGATCACGGTCGAAGTCCCTGCCGAAGAGGCCAATGCCGCCATTTCCGCAGCCATCGCCCTGTACCGTATGCAGGCTGACGTCAAGGGATTCCGCAAGGGCAAGGTGCCGTCCACTGTAGTCGAATCCAAATTTCGCAAACAGATTTACGGCGAAGCCACGACCGATCTGATCAACTATCAGATCAACGAGATCATGAGCGGTCTTTCCATGCAGCCCATGTCCCGCATCGATGTAGATGCCAAGGAATTGGTCCGTGACGAGGATTTTGCGTATTCAATTGAATTTGAAGTGGCGCCGAAGCTCGATATGCCCAACTACAAGGGATTGCCGGTCGAGGAAGTGGATGTCGTGGTTTCCGATGCCGAGGTGACCGAAGTGGAGTCCCGCATCCTGGCCAACAACGCTGAAGTCAAAGTCATTGAAGACGTACGCCCTCCCAAGACGGGCGAAGTCGCTTCCGTGAGTTTTGGTGCCTATCAGGGCGACAAGATCGTCGAGGGCATCCAGGCCGAGAATTTCGACCTGGTCCTGGGCGAGAATCAGGCACTGCCCGAGTTTGAAGCCATGATCAAGACCCTGACCACCGGCGAATCCGGTGAGACGGACATCACGTTCCCCGCTGACTTC
This sequence comes from Pseudodesulfovibrio sp. S3, assembly GCF_004025585.1. NCBI lineage: Bacteria > Pseudomonadati > Thermodesulfobacteriota > Desulfovibrionia > Desulfovibrionales > Desulfovibrionaceae > Pseudodesulfovibrio > Pseudodesulfovibrio sp. S3. The sequence continues at coordinate 341,462 of NZ_QTZO01000003.1, read as the reverse complement.
ATCAACGAGAAGCTGGCCGGTCAGACTGTGACCATGAAAGCCAAGCTGCATGCCGTCAAGGAGCGTATTACGCCCAAGATGAGCGACTCCGTGGCCCAGAAGGCCGGATTCAAGGACGTTGAAACCATGCGGACCGGTATCCGTGAGTCTTATGCTTCTCAGCGCAAGCAGATGAACAAGTCCACTGCGCAAAGCCAGTTGATCAATTCCATTATTGAAGGCATTGAGGAGTTTCCGCTGCCGCCTTCCATGGTCGAGGATCGTATCGATCGCCTGCTCCAGGATCTCGAGTACCGGCTCGACCGTCAGGGCAAGGGCTTCCAGTCCTTGGGCAAGACTCCCGAGGAATTGCGCTCCGGCTTCCGTGCCGAAGCAGAGTCCACTGTCAAATCCGAAATATTCCTGCTGGCAGTTGCTGCCGAGGAAGGTTTGGAAATCTCTCCCGAAGAGATCGAATCCACTCTGACCCAGATGGCCATGCAGACCCGTCAGCCCCTGCACGAACTCAAGAAATACTATGAGGACAACAACCTTATCGTGCCGCTCAAGGATCGTCTGTTGTGCGACAAGGCTTCCGAGCTCATATATGATGCTGCCGAAGTCAAGCTGATCGCTCCTCCGTCTGAAGGCAAGGAAACCCCGAAAAAGGCAGCTGCTGATGCGGCCCCTGTCGACAAGGGTGAAACCAAGACGTTCGAGGATAAGGCAGAGGCCGTTGAATGGGCCGTGACCAACCTCGGCATCAAGGAATCCACGGCCAAGAGCTACTCCCTGGCCAAGCTTCAGGAACGCGCCGATGCGTTTTGGGCCGAAGAAAAATAGCCTTCCGAACCCATGCTTGTTTGATGGCGGTCCGAATTCGTCCGGACCGCCTTTTTTTTGCTCTTTCGGTCTTGACCTCGCTTTATCAATACCTATTTGGTTCCATGCGCGGCGAGTAAGTTTCCCCTTGTCCTTCCTGGGGAAATATCTCATACTGAATGACGTAAAACTGAGTGGATACGTATGTTGAGCGCTGTTTTACGTGTGTATGAGGACTAACGTTTTCCTCCCGATATCCGATAAACAGCTAAAGAGCCTTCAAGGAGACGTTCATGGTCACCATCCCGATGGTCATTGAAACAACCGGTCGCACTGAACGTGCGTACGATATTTATTCCAGACTTCTTAAAGACAGGATCATCCTGCTCGGCAGCGCCATCGACGATCATGTTGCGAGTCTCATCTGTGCTCAGCTCCTTTTCCTTGAGTCGGAAGACCCGGAAAAAGAAATATACATGTACATCAATTCGCCGGGTGGCGTGGTGACTGCGGGCATGGCCATTTACGATACCATGCAATATATTTCCTCTCCCGTTGCCACGCTGTGCATGGGGCAGGCCGCCAGCATGGGATCGCTCCTGCTCGCCGCAGGCGAGAAGGGAATGCGGTACGCATTGCCGCACAGCCGGATCATGATTCATCAACCCCTGGGCGGCACGCAGGGGCAGGCAACGGACATCAGTATTCATGCCAAGGAAATCCTGCGGCAGAAAGAGGAACTGAATACGATTCTGGCCAACCATACGGGCCAGAAATTGACAAAGATTCACGATGACACGGAACGTGATTATTTCATGTCGTCCGAAGAGGCTCGGAAATACGGCCTTATCGACAAGGTCATGAAGTCCAGAGCGGACGTGGACGAAAGCAGCAAAGGTTAAGAACCATGAATGATAAGAAACCCAAGTCATCCGATCTGACCTGCTCGTTTTGCAGCAAGACTCAGGCGGACGTTCAGCGTTTGATCGCTGGGCCGGACGTATACATTTGCGACGAGTGCGTCGCCCTGTGCAACGATATAATGGCTCAGGAGACCATCAGCGAGGAGTTCGAAGACGGACGCCTACTGCCTCCTCAGGAGATCAAGGAACTGTTGGACCAGTATGTCATTGGTCAGGAGCATGCCAAGAAGATCCTGTCCGTGGCCGTGCACAACCATTACAAGCGCGTTTTCTATGCTGCGGCCAATGCCGGTTCGGATGAAGTCGAAATCGACAAATCCAATATCCTGCTTATCGGTCCCACCGGGTCGGGCAAGACGCTTTTGGCCCAGACCCTCGCTCGGGTGCTCAAGGTGCCGTTCGCCATTGCCGATGCCACCACTTTGACCGAGGCCGGTTATGTGGGTGAGGACGTGGAGAACATACTGGTGCAGCTGCTCCAGAATGCCGACTACGACATCGACGCAGCTTCGCGCGGCATCATCTACATCGACGAGATCGACAAGGTGGCGCGCAAAGGGGATTCCCCGTCCATAACCCGCGACGTTTCGGGCGAGGGCGTGCAGCAGGCGCTGCTCAAGATCATCGAGGGCACCGAGGCCAACATTCCGCCCAAGGGTGGTCGAAAGCATCCCCAGCAGGAGTTCATCCGCATGGATACCTCGAACATCCTGTTTATCCTCGGCGGTGCGTTCATCGGTCTGGACAAGATCGTCCAGCAACGCAAGCAGGGGTCCGGTCTGGGATTCGGTGCCAAGGTCGAGGCCAAGAAGGAAATGGACCTGGGCGAACTTTTTGCCCTGTCCGAACCCATGGATCTCATCAAGTTCGGCCTTATCCCCGAGTTCGTGGGCCGCATTCCCGTGCAGACCGCTCTTGAGGAGCTGACCGAAGACGATTTGGTGCGCATTCTCAAAGAGCCCAAGAACGCACTGATAAAGCAGTATCATAAGCTTTTCGAGCTGGATAAGGTGGAGTTGACCTTCACCGAGAACGCCTTGCGGGCTATTGCCAAGCAGGCCATAGAGCGCAAGACCGGTGCCCGAGGGCTGCGCAACGTGCTGGAAAAGTCCATGCTCGACATCATGTACAAACTTCCCGCCATGCCGGAAGTGCGCGAATGCGTCATCAACACGGCTGTGGTAGAAAACGATATGGAGCCGTTGCTCCTGTATCATCAGGAAGTGAAGTCCGCGTAAGGACTGTCGACGGATTGACAAGTCGCAAGCGGGTCTTACTTCATTTGCATCGAAGGCAATCATTCTCGTTAAACGAGAGTGTCGCCATATATACAACCCTCGGAGGAATGCATGCCGACCTTTGCTTTTGACGGCAAGAAATCCCCTGAAACCGTGACCCTCCCCATGATGTCCTTGCGGGAAGTGGTCATGTTTCCGAAATCCATCGTTCCGCTGTTTGTGGGACGCGAGGCCTCCATCAAGGCCATAGAGACGGCTGTTGCCGACTTTGGGAAACAGATATTCCTGGTCACCCAGAAGACCCCTGAAAAAGAGCATCCTGAAGCTGATGATCTCTACAGGGTGGGCACGGTCAGCAAGATTCTGCAAATGCTTCGGCTGCCCGACGGCACCATAAAGGTGTTGTTTGAAGGTGTTTCCCGCGCCTCCTGGGACCCGGAGCACGACATGATCGCCTACACCGATGAAGAGGGTGATTATCCAAAGGCCAGGTTCCTGCCCCTGGAAGAATCCAAGGAGGCGACTGCTGAGGCCAAGGCATTGTTGCGTGCGGTCCACGAGTCCCTGGACGAGTTCGGCAAGGTCAACAAAAAGGTGGCCCCCGAAGCCATTCTGGCCATGTCCACCATCAAGGAACCCGGGCAGCTGGCTGATCAGATCATGCCGCATCTCAAAATCGACTTTTCCCGCAAGCAGGAGATCCTCGAAGAGCTTGATCCGTCCAGGAGATTGGAGCGAGTTTATGAGCTTTTGCTGGGCGAGATCGAGATCGTCTCCATCGAAAAGCGCGTCAAGGGGCGCGTTAAGGATCAGATGGAGAAGAACCAGCGCGAGTATTATCTCAACGAACAGGTCAAGGCCATAAACAAGGAAATGGGGCGCGAAGACGATCCCCAGGCCGAGGCGCAGGAGCTGGAAGAACAGCTCAACGCCAAGTCCATGTCCGACGAGAATCGTGCGCGGGTTCGCAAGGAAATCAAGAAGATGCGGACCATGCAGTCGTCCAGTGCGGAGTACACAGTGGTCCGCAACTACATCGACTGGGTACTCGACCTGCCTTGGGACAATATCAAGGACGACAGGGATGTGGACATCAAACAGGCCCGGATCATCCTTGACGAGGATCATTACGGTCTGGAAAAGCCCAAGGAACGCATCCTCGAATACCTTGCCGTGCAGGCCCTGGTGGAAACCATGAAGGGGCCCATCCTCTGTTTCGTCGGTCCTCCCGGTGTCGGTAAGACCTCCATCGCCCGTTCCATCGCCCGTTCCATGGACCGTGAATTCCTGCGGCTTTCCCTGGGCGGTGTGCGTGACGAGGCAGAGATTCGCGGACACCGGCGTACTTACGTCGGAGCCATGCCCGGCAAGATCATCCAATCCCTGAAGCGGGTGAAGCACAACAATCCGGTCATCTGTCTGGACGAAGTGGACAAGATGTCCGCAGACTTCCGCGGCGACCCGTCCGCCGCACTTCTGGAAGTATTAGACCCGGAACAGAATTACGCTTTCAACGATCATTACCTTGATCTCGACTACGATTTGTCCAAGGTTTTCTTCATTACCACGGCCAACAGCCTGGAAGGTATTCCGTTGCCGTTGCAGGATCGTATGGAAATCATCCGTCTGCCCGGCTATCTGGAAACCGAGAAGGTGGAGATCGCCAAGGGCTTTCTGCTGCCCAAGCAGATCAAGCAGCACGGCCTCAAGCCGGAAAATCTGAAGCTCTCGGAAAACTCCATTTTGGATGTGGTCCGCTATTACACCAAAGAAGCGGGCGTGCGTAATCTGGAACGCGAACTCGCGTCCATTTGCCGCAAGTCCGCCATGAAGATCGTTGAGGAAAATGATCGCGAAAAGAGTATCTCCATCAACACGCAGAGCTTGCAGAAGATGCTTGGCGTGACCAAGTACTCCTACGGCGAGCGAGAGCAGGAGTCTCAGGTGGGCGTGTGCAACGGCCTGGCCTGGACCCAGCTTGGCGGCGAGATGCTGCTGGTGGAAGTCGTGCTCATGCCGGGCAAGGGCAAGGTGGAGATCACCGGCAAGCTCGGTGATGTCATGCAGGAGTCCGCACGTGCGGCAGTCTCCTACATCCGCTCCCGGTCCGATTTGCTCGGCTTGAAGTCCGATTTCTACAAGATGGTGGACATCCATATTCATGTACCTGACGGGGCCACGCCCAAGGACGGTCCTTCGGCAGGCATCACCCTGACTACAGCGCTCATTTCCGCATTGTTGAATATCCCGGTGCGTAATGATTTGGCCATGACCGGTGAGATTACCCTGCGAGGTCGAGTCCTGCCCATCGGCGGGCTGCGCGAGAAGCTGCTGGCCGCCCATCGGGGCCTCATCAAGACCGTGCTGATTCCGGCCGAGAACGAGAAGAATCTGAAGGACGTTCCCAAGGACATCCTCAAGGATTTGGAAGTCATTCCGGTCAAGACCATGGATGAGGTCATCGACAAGGCCCTCAAGGACGGCCCTGAAACCGTCTGGGTCCGGCAGCACGGGGAACCGCCCGTGTCGGCCGAACTGCTCAAGGAAGAACACCAGCGGCCCGCGAGGCAGTAGGCTAGCTTGATAACAATGCGAAAGGCCGGATGGTTATCCATCCGGCCTTTTTGCGTTCCATGAACTGGGTCGAAAAGCGGTTCAGGAAGATGGTTTCAGGCCGCCGACTTCGTCAAAAAGGGAACAGAGTTTGAGCAAGGCCATATTGCGTTGCAGCATCTGCATACCAGGGTTGGCGGAACCGTCGGACTCGGCCCGTCGGCTGTGAGCGGCCTCCTTGGGGTCGATGCCGTGGATATCTTTCTCTTTCTCATCGTCATCTTTGTCTTTTTTCCCCGGCATGTTCTTTGTCATGGAGGACAGGCTTGACCGGACTTTGACGCCGGTGATTTTTTCCAGTTCCTTTTCGATGTCCCGGATGTGTGCGCGCTGTTCCTCGGTGGGTTGGCCTTCGGCCATGATCAGTAACTGGGCGAGCAAGTTCTTGAGAAAAAGGACCCGGCTCTCTTCTTCCGGCGTCAGTTCGCGTTGGAAGGAGATCGACGATGATTCGAGTCGTTGTTCCTCTTCCGTCTTTTCGGGCTCGAGGGTCATGCCTTCCGGTGTGATGGTGCGTGTCAAGCCACGGGCGTTTTGAATATCCTGTGAATGAAATGGGGGTGTCTGATTGCTGATCTGCATGAGTGCTCCAGTGGGAACTATTTTCCACTGCGAAAATCGTGCAATTATCGATCCGGGAAACCATGCCTGCTGCCTCCCCACAATAAAGAAAAACCCCTGTTGCCAGGGGTTGTTTCTTATTCCATCTTGGAAGTGATGTTGTTGGTTATCCAACTGCTGTCCCACCATTCAATGGGTTGCGTGGGGATGCCGGCTACCGTGATCCCATAATGGAGATGATCGCCTCCGGCCAGTCCGGTGGTGCCGGTGTTGCCGATGGTTTGACCCTTGGCGACCATGTCGTCCAAGGCAACCGCGATGGAACTCAGGTGGGCGTAGAGAGACTGGAGCCCCAGGCCATGGTCGATGACAACGACATTGCCGTAGATTCCCAGAAAGTCGGCGTATACGATACGACCGTCATTTCCAGCAGGCACAGGGGCGTGTTTGAGGCTGGCGAGATCCAGTCCAAGGTGGGTCTGGAAATCGACTTTCTTGCCCTTGTACATGTAGTCGCGGGCATCGGCGAAGCGGGCGCGGTTGGCAGCATTGGGCAGTCGCGCAAACGTGCCGGTCCAGAGCATGGTCGGACTGGTCAGGCGGCTGAGTTCCACGAGTTTGGCCCGGTTCTGCTTACGCAGTTCATTGTTGATGTAAAGATACTGGTCGAGTGGTGTCCCTTCATTGGGGACCAGCCCTTGGAATTCCGGGATGGTCTGTTCCATGAAGTTGTCGGAGAGGTTGATTTGGTCATGCCGGAAACTGCGTCCGTTGGTGTGGTAGTTGAAGGACTGCTTGGCACTGTTTCCGGCTCCATCCATGGCGGTGATGAATGGCTTGAAATCATTGACATTGGTATCCCACGGGTGGGTGAACATGCAGTAGTAGAGGAATTTCCCGGAATTTCCGGGCTGGAGATAGGCCGGGAAGAATCGTTCGCCGACTCTGATACCGGTTTCCGAGGCCTCTTCGCTCAGGGCATAGACCATCAATCCGGCCCCGCCCTGATTCAGGTTGTTTGTATGGGATTGGACAAAGATGCGGGGTGGCGTCATGTCCAGGTTGTATGATTTGGAGGCGGTGGACACGCCGGCGGCACCAAAGGGGTAGATGGACGCGTCTTGCGCCGTGACTTCGATGGTGAATTCGCCTTCCTTGATAAGGCCCTTGCTCAGGAGAATGGTCTCCTCTGCCTGCATGATGCCACCGGGATAGGTCTTGACGGCCAGGGGGGTGCGCGTGTCTCCCTGCACTGCGGTGATTTCCAGGAGCTTGAGTCCGCTGCCGGGATCTTCCGACCGGACCACTACCGGGATCTCCTTGCCCACCAGTGCGACTTCGGGGGTTATGGTTATGATCGGGGGGGTGGTGTCTTTGAAAAGCATGAAAAGGCCCGCGCAAAGGGCCAGGATGATGATTATGGAGAAGAGCCCGATGGGCAGTCCCTTGCTGCTTTTTTTCTTGGTCAGTCCTGTGGTGTCTTTATTCATGATCCTTCCTGTTGATATAAATTCTAGACTATTTCTATAATACTATATGGGCAGAGACAAGACAAGAAAGGGGGAAAAATGATTTGATGGTTATCTGTATGGAATAAAGAACAAAACCGCACTCGGCCGGGTGCGGTTCACAAGTCGGAAGGGGGGTGACGGTTATTCCTTGGTGTCGAGCCCGTCAATGAAGTCGATGGTCAAACGAAGGAAATCGGCCTCGGTGATTATCCCGGTCAATTCGCCGTTCTTTACCACGGGCAGACAGCCGTACTTGTGGTTGAGGAGGAGCTGGGCGGCGTCCTTGAGGGAGGTGTCCGGGGCGACTGAGGTTATGTCGGTCCGCATGATCTCATGGATGGGAATGCCGAAATCGATTTCCTTTTGCGTTTCAGGATCGAGTCCTGCCAGTTTGGAGATGGTGGCGGAAAGAATGTCGCGGTGGGTGACCAGACCTGTGAAGATGTTATCCACAGTGACAATGGGTATATGGCGAATGCGCTGGAGATTCATGAGCTCTCTGGCGTGGTGCAAGGAATCGTTTTCCTTGAGCGAAAAAACCGGTGACGTCATGAGGTCTTTGACCTTCAGCATAAGCTTCTCCTTGTGTCTGTAACTACTCTTCATCAAAGCAAGAAATGTGTCAATAGAGCCTGTCGTTATCAATTATTATTTATGGCTCGTGTTGACTTGGTGGGTAAAATCTGTTCAGCATCCCGCAGGTGTTTCCGATCATGGTACGCCTCTATTCCCAGGAGATGAAATGGTTGACCCGGTAAGGCTCAGGGAGCGCATGGTGCGCGAGCAGATTCAGGGGCGCGGCGTGACGGACAAACGCGTCCTGGAAGCCATGCTGTCGCTGCCCCGTCATCTCTTCGTGGAAGAGGCCTTGGCCTACAAGGCGTACTCAGACAGCCCCCTGCCCATTGGGGAAGGACAGACCATCTCCCAACCTTACATCGTGGCGCTGATGTCCGAACTGCTGCAAATCGAACCCGGCATGAAGGTGCTCGAGATCGGTACCGGTTCGGGATACCAGGCGGCGGTTTTGGCCCATATGGGGGCCGACGTCTATACGGTGGAACGGATTAAAAAACTTTTTTACAGTGCACGGAAACGGTTTATGGATATGCGCATGTTTTCCGTGAAGCTCAAGCTGGACGACGGCACCATGGGCTGGCTGGATGAAGCTCCCTTTGACCGTATAATCGTCACGGCGGGCGGTCCCGAGATTCCTGAACCTCTGGTGGACCAGTTGGCCCATGCCGGGCGTATGCTCATTCCCTTGGGCGAATCCAAACGGAATCAGACCCTGGTGCTCATTGAGAAGCAAAATGGCGAAATAACCCGGACCAACAAGGGAAGCGTGTCCTTCGTGGATCTGGTAGGCAACCACGGTTGGTAGGCGGTATTCCTTTGTGAGCAGGAAATCCATGAGCATGAAAGACGCCTTCATGGCGAGTCCGGGACCCCGCAATCCAAGAGAGGCGGCCCTGCTTTGGCTCAAGGGGGTGTGCATGGGCGGGGCCGACATCATCCCCGGTGTTTCCGGCGGCACCATCGCCTTCATTACCGGCATTTATGGCCAATTGGTGGATGCCATCCGTTCTTTTGACATGATCATGATCCGTCGGCTGTTGAAGTTGAATTTTGCCGGGGCATTGGCCGAGGTGCATGTACGGTTTCTTCTCTGCCTGCTTCTGGGCATCCTGACGGCCATTGTTACCATGGCAAGCGTCATGAATTACATGCTCAACACGCATCCCGTGGAGATATGGTCCCTTTTTTTCGGCTTGATCCTGGCCTCGATTTTCGTGGTCGGCAAGGAGATCGGTTCGCTTAATGCCATCAATGCAGGATGGGTTTTTCTCGGGGCCGCGGGCAGTTATTTATTGGTGGGCATGATTCCGGTGTCCACGCCAGAGACCTTGCCGTTTCTCTTTTTGTGCGGCTCCATTGCCATCTGCGCCATGATCCTGCCTGGCATCAGCGGTGCGTTTTTGCTGCTGATGCTCGGGAAATACGAATATGTGACGCGGACCCTCAAGAATCCGTTCCTGTGGGATAACTTTGTGGTCATCGCGGTTTTTTCGACGGGAGCAATTGTCGGGATCGTATTGTTTTCACGTGTGTTGCATTTTTTGTTACACAGGTGGCATGCGGCCACGGTGAGTGTGTTGACCGGATTCATGGTCGGAGCCTTGCGCAAGGTCTGGCCCTGGAAAGAAGTCTTGGAAACATCGGTCATTCGTGGAAAGATACATGTCCTGCGAGAGCAGAACATTCTGCCGGATCAATTCGGTATGGAAGTCGTCATGGCCACAGCTCTTGTTGTGGCGGGCGCATTCATTGTTTTGGGATTGGAGCGGCTTTCACGCGGCCGCGGAGTGTAATTACGAGATCTCCCTTGCGGGAGAATGCGATAAAGAGAGAAAAAACATGACTCAGTGCAGTTCCGGTTCCTGTGGTGGTTCGGGCAATCCAAGTGCCAAAATGCAAATCCAGGATGCGTTGATCAAATCCACCCTGGAGAAGATCAAATACAAACTGTTCATCATGAGCGGCAAGGGCGGGGTAGGCAAGAGCTCGGTTTCCGTCAATGTTGCTGCGGCCTTGGCGGCACGAGGTTTCAAGGTAGGCCTCCTGGATGTGGATATTCACGGTCCCAGTGTGCCGACACTGCTCGGCATTTCCGGCAACATGGATGTTGACCGGGGGTCCCTGATGATTCCCATGGAATATAACGAGAATCTTCATGTGGTCTCCATGGAGTCCCTGCTCAAGGATCCTGATCAGGCCGTGCTGTGGCGTGGCCCGATGAAGACTTCCGCCATTCGCCAATTCGTCTCCGACGTACAATGGGGCGATTTGGACTTTCTGGTTGTTGATTCCCCTCCCGGCACCGGCGACGAGCCCATGACCGTGCTCAAGACAGTGCCCGATGCCTTGGCGGTGGTGGTGACCACACCCCAGGAAGTTTCCTTGTCGGATGTGAGAAAATCCATCAACTTCCTTCAATACGCCCAGGCAAACATCCTCGGTGTGGTGGAAAACATGAGTGGGCTCGTTTGTCCTCACTGCCATCAATCCATTGATCTGTTCAAAAAGGGCGGCGGCAAGATGCTGGCCGAAAAATACGGCCTTGATTTTCTTGGTGCCATTCCGCTGGACCCGGCTACGGTCGTGGCTGGTGATCTCGGCGTTCCCGTGGTTTTGCTTGAGGCAGACTCCAGTTCCAAGCGTGCGTTCATAGAACTTGCGGATGTTATCGCTGAAGCCGCCCAAAAGAGTCTTGAGGCAGCCTCCACAAGTCAGACATAAGGCGGGAACAATGAACAAGAACGTTTTCAATCTGCCCAACTGCCTGACCATGGCTCGGATTCTGGCGGCACCCATTATCGTCTTTTTCCTCTATCTCGAAATGTGGTTCCAGTTCCGTATGGGCTCTTATTGTGCCTTTGGTTTGTATTTTCTTGCCTGCATCACGGACTATTTCGACGGCAAGATCGCACGTGAGCAAAATGCCATCACCAATTTGGGAAAATTCCTTGATCCGCTTGCAGACAAACTGCTCATAGGGTCGGCGCTGATCATGCTGGTCAGACTCGGACAGGGGTGGGGCGCTCCTGCATGGGTCGTAATCATCATCATCTGTCGTGAATTGGCCGTCACCGGTATGCGTGCCATTGCGGCAGAGATGGGAGAGGTCGTGGCCGCTGACAATCTGGGTAAGGCCAAAACCCTGATACAGTCATTAGCCGTGGGCTTTTTGATCTTTCACTATCCCTTGTTTGGATGGGATCCTCGTCCATTGGGGCAGGGGCTATTATACGTCGCCTTGATACTGACAGTTATTTCCGGCGGGAACTATTTGTATAACTTCTACAAAAAGTGGATTAGTGTTTCCGACGAAAGCTAGTGCCGATTGAACGCACACCTGAAAGTGGTGTGCGTTTTTTTTGATTCATGGACTTTCTAGAAATATTTGAGAAAAAATCTTGCCCGTAACATCGGTTGTAGTATAGTTGCCTGTATTTATTGAATATATTCTGTAATGACAGAGGCTTTGTTACATGATAATTTCTATCCTGTGTAACTGTACAAAATCTCGAAAAAATGGTTACTAAGCAAAGAGAGATAAACATTTCTGCGAGATGCATATGTCAGATTCCACTTCGATAAAACATCTTGTTCGCATAACCAATTGTCTTCAGACCATTCTGGATCTGGAGCCCCAGCTTGAACAATTGGAGCACGGTCATTCGCTTCTGGATGAATTCACCGTGCTGAAGTCGTTTCTCGAGAAGATTGACAAGGTTGAATTGAGCGAGTCTGACGTGGAGCGGATCGAGACGGCAACTTCGAATTTTCTCAAAGAGCTTCAAGGGCCTTTGTCACGCAGGAAAGCCCATGCACATGCGGAGCGAAGGCTCCAGTAACCGTATGCGTGGTAGAATAGTACTTATAGCGCTGCTCCTTTTCATCAACCTTTTCCTGCTGATCCGGTTGATATGGAGCGACCAGGGGATTTTTGCCTATCTGGAGCTCAAGAACAGGTATGATGTCCTACAGCAGAAAATCGATGGAGTGGACGGGAAGAGCCTGGATTTGAGTCAGGAAATTCGAAAACTCAAATCGGACAAGGGTTACCAGGAGAAAATTGTTCGAGAACGAATGAATTTTGTGAAGAAAGACGAACTCTTATATATATTTCCTGAAGAAAATACCAACCCCCGCGGAGAAGGAGTCGATGAACAAGAAAATTGAATGGTATCAGGAAGTTCTCTCCTTGGAGCCCGGTTCAAGGGTGTTTTTCCCCTTGGCAAAACTGTTCGTGGAGAACGGACAGCCTGAAGACGCCGTCAATACACTACGCCAAGGGCTTGATCGGCATCCCGATTATCTTGAGGCCCGTATGCTCCTGGTGGAGCTTTTGACGGAACTGGAGAGGGAGTCTGAGGTCCATGATCAGCTTGAACGGGTCATCAATTCGCTCAGGGATTATCCGGCTTTTTGGCGTGGGTGGGCCAGGAGTCTGCCACAGGAACAGCGCGACCTTTCAGTTTTCTTGATGCTGGTGGCATCCAATCTTTCAGGCGACATCATCAAATGGACCGATGTGGTCTTCGAAGGAATCGGCACTTTGGCCGACCGCTTGGTGGGTGCGCCTCTTCCGCCGCCGACAGATGGCCCTCCCTCGTTTACCCTGCCAAGGGTGGAGCGGGAAACGACAATGAGTCCGGACTTGGGCGGGCACGGATTTCGTCACGGTTCCGGGGCATTTCGCACCAAGACCATGGCCGACCTCCTGGCCTCTCAGGGCGATGTGGATGGCGCACTTGAAATCTACCGGGAATTGTTGCAATCAACCATGTCCGACGAGCGACGTTCCGAGTTGCAGGAACGGATTGTGCATCTAGAGCAGGGCCGGGAAAACAAAACCGGAGCGGAACTGGGAGATGCGTTCAGCGTACATGCGAAAAACCGCTTGATCAGCACCCTGGAGACCTTGGCTTCCAGATTCGAAGCCAGGGTTCAGAGTTAAATCAACCTAATGAAGTATGGCCCACGTCGTTTTTTCGATGCGGGATGTCCATGCACGCAAAGTGGATATATGAAATATTTATTATTGGGCATTTTGGCCGCAATGCTGATGCTTGGCGGTTGCAGCGTATGGGATACCACGGCTGACTACACCAAGGAGACGTGGCAAAGCACACGAGAATTAGTAGACCCGCCGCCGACTATCGATACAGACAGCTATCAGTTTACCAACTCCAATCAGGAAAAGTTGGCGAAGCTTATTTCTCCTGTGGATGGTCCTCTGACCTCTTTGACGCGTTTTGTTAATGACACAGACACGTTGCCTGGTGTCGAATGGCTCGATCTCTTGTTGGCCCGGTTCCCGTGGGTTGACCGGGTTCTGGTCACGGACGAAGAGGGTACCATCATTTTCATGCAGCCGGAGTTGCCGGTGAAACGGATCACCAAGCCTCTTGTCTTTGAAGGGGTGTGGCGTGATCTCAAACTGCTCACGGTCGTCGATTATTCCGACCTCGGTCCTGAACTCTACATAGGTCGTCCCTACTATGAGGATATCGCCTTCAGTGGATTGATCGGTGTGGGATTCGACCCGAGGTCGTTGTTGCGGTTGTGTCCCGACCCCAAGGAATTGATTATCATTCACCCGGGCAACCAGGTATGGTCTTTAGGTGCTGATGTGGACCAGGAGGGTCTGTTGGCACTGCCCTGGGAAGAGATGTTGAAAAGTGATGTCCAGGGACAGGTCCAGGTTGGCAATCGTTATTACACCTGGCTGACACGCTACGTGGGCGAAGACCAGTATGTGTATGCTACCCAGAGCGTCGATCCCAACGCAGAAGGCTCCTGGTGGCTCTTCTAGGGCGACTCCAACTGCACAAAAGGGAAAAAAGCATGTCACAACAGGTTACGGTCACAGAACATATTCTTTTGCACCAGAAAATGGTGCCGGGTGCCACAGGGCAATTCACGAGGCTATTCAATGAAATAGTCCTGTCGGCCAAGATCATTGGTCGTGCCGTAAACAAGGCCGGTTTGGTCGATGTCCTCGGATTTACGGGTGAGGTCAACGTTCAGGGCGAGGAAGTCAAGAAACTTGATGAATATGCCAACCGCATCCTCATCCATCGCCTGTCCCGTTCCGGCGTACTCTGCGCCATGGCCTCGGAAGAAAACGCGGATATCATCGAGGTCCCGGAATCGCTTCCCCGGGGCGACTACATCATCATTTTCGACCCTCTTGACGGCTCTTCGAATATCGACGTCAATGTCAACATAGGCACCATATTTTCCATCTTCAAGCGCAAGAGCAGCCCCGAAGCTGCCCTCATGTCCGGGGATGTCTTGCAGAAGGGCAGCGAGCAGGTTGCGGCCGGGTATATTCTTTACGGCTCTTCCACCATGCTGGTTTTCACCTGTGGCGAAGGTGTCCACGGCTTCACCCTGGACCCCAGCGTAGGGGAATTCCTCCTGTCGCATCCGAATATCCGTATCCCGGAGCAGGGCAAGATCTATTCGGTCAACGAGGGGTATGAGCGGTACTGGGATCGGTTTACCAAACAGGCGCTGGCATATTTCAAATCGCCCAAAAATGCGCTGAGAAAGCCTTACAGCGGTCGGTATATCGGCTCTCTTGTCGCAGATTTTCATCGTAATCTGCTCTATGGCGGGATTTTCATGTACCCCGCAGATCTGCGCGATCCAAAGAAGCCTTCCGGCAAGCTTCGGCTGACCTGCGAATGCAATCCCATGGCCTTTATCGCCGAACAGGCCGGCGGGATGGCCACTGACGGATTGAACAGAGTCATGGACATAGAGCCCGATCAGTTGCACCAACGCATTCCTTTTTTCTGTGGTTCCCTCAACGACGTCATGGTCGTTCAGGATATTTTCGAGACCGGGGCCAGAAGAAAAAAGAACAAGTAATGCTTACTCTTGGAATCGAGACCTCCTGCGATGAAACCGCTGTGGCCCTGGTGGCCGACGGACGGTTGCTGGGTGAAAAGCTGGCAACTCAGGTGGACACGCATGCCTTGTTCGGAGGCGTTGTTCCCGAGATAGCTTCGCGCGAGCACCTGCGGGTCTTGCCTCGTCTGTTCGGGGAACTGATGCGGGAGACCGGTACTCGCCCTGAAGAAATCGATACCGTGGCCGTGGCTCGAGGCCCAGGGCTTCAGGGCAGCCTGCTCGTGGGTGTCAGTTTTGCAAAGGGTCTTGCCCTGTCGATCGGTGCAGCATTGGTGGGCGTCAACCATTTGTGGGCGCACCTCCTTGCACCCGGCCTGGACCAGGAGTTGCGGTTTCCGGCACTCGGGCTTCTTGTTTCGGGCGGGCATACCCATACCTATCTGATCAGTTCGCCCACAGAATTTGAACTGCTTGGCAGGACATTGGATGACGCAGCTGGCGAAGCTTTTGACAAGGTTGCAAAATTATTGAACTTTCCATATCCTGGTGGCCGCTTCATCGATCAGTTGGCACAGGAGTCCGACCCGGATACCAGCCTGTTTCCGAGACCATACATCGATAACCCCAGCCTGGATTTCAGTTTCAGCGGTCTCAAGACGGCCGTGGCCAACTATGTTGCCGACAAGCCTGAGCTCGTGTTTGAATCCATGGCCGATAACGATGCTCTGCAAAATCTTGCACCGGAGAGGCGTGCTGCCCTTGCAAGGGTTTGCGCCTCCTTCAACTGGAGCGTGGCCGACACCTTGCGTATCAAGGTGGAGCGTGCATTGTTAAAAGTGGGTGCTGTCAAGAGCCTGGTTGTGGCCGGCGGGGTGGCAGCCAACACTGGGGTCAGGGAAATCATGAAATCCGTGGCTCGGAGCAGCGGAGTGCAGTTGATTTTGCCGGATTTGACATTATGTACGGACAATGGAGCTATGATAGCCTATGCCGGTTGGCAGCTTGCCCGGGCCGGGTACCGTCACGGGCTTGAACTTGAAGCCATCCCTCGGGGTCGCGTTGTTCCTTTGGACTGGACTCGCGCAGCCAAAGAGCCGGAGGGAGAGGATGTGAAATTTCAGGCTCCTTCTTGACAGTAGGGTACATGCAGACCTATTTTAAATAAATTGTGAAAACGACCGCAGCATGAAGCTGCTCCGGCTTGGCCGGATAATCCAGAATATGATGGCCACAGGCCGTGAAAAAAAGGAGAACTACATGGCGAACCAGATCACAGACGGTACTTTTGAGCAGGATGTCTTGCAGAGCGACCTCCCTGTCCTCATCGATTTTTGGGCGCCTTGGTGCGGTCCTTGTCGAGCCATGGGGCCTGTCATTGACGAACTTGCCGAAGAGTTCGACGGTCAGGTGAAAATCGTCAAGATGAACGTGGACGAGAACTCCGCCACTCCGGGCAAATATGGCATCCGTGCTATCCCGACCCTGATCCTGTTCAAGGGCGGCGAAGTCGTGGATCAGTCAACCGGTGCCGTATCCAAAAGCAGCATCAAGGAAATGATTACCAAGAAGGCGCTGTAATATATGAGATCTTATGACGCCGTAGTCATAGGGGGCGGCCCGGCAGGAATGACGGCTGCCCTTTATCTTTTACGGGCAGGTGTGAAAACTGTCATGATCGAAAAGCTGTCTCCGGGCGGCCAGGTCCTCATGACCTCTGAAATCGAGAACTACCCGGGATTTCCCAAGGGACTCCAGGGGTGGGAGTTGGCCGACAAGTTCGCCAACCATCTTGAGGAGTATGACCTCGATCGGATCAACGACGAGGTGCGTGCCATTGAAGTCGGTAGTCCCCTGCACACCATCAGGGTGGGGGATGAGGACGTGCAGGCCAAGACGATTATTCTTGCAACCGGTTCCCGGTATCGGAGACTCGGCATCCCCGGCGAGGAGCGTCTTCTCGGCAGGGGGGTATCCTATTGCGCCCTGTGTGACGGGAACTTCTTCCGTGACCAGGATGTCGCCGTCATCGGCGGTGGGAACTCTGCTCTTGAAGAGGCTTTGTACCTCGCTCGTCTGGTGAAAAAGGTGTATATCATCCATCGGAGACAGGACTTTCGCGGTTTGCTTTGCTATCAGGACAAGTGCTTTACTCACGAGAAAATCGAGATTATCCGTAACACGGTCGTGGATGAAATTCAGGGTGAGGCAAATGTCGAAACCCTGGCTCTCAGAAATACCGCTACCGGTGAGTCGTCTCAATTAAAAATTGACGGCACTTTCATTTTTGTCGGGTTCGAACCGATCATGAATTTTGTGCCGAACGGTGTCGAGAAGGAAAAAAACGGCATTGTGACCGATGTCGAGATGCGGACAAACGTCCCCGGTATTTTTGCCGCTGGAGACATTCGAGCCAAGCAATGCCGTCAGGTTGCTTCTGCCGTAGGTGATGGCGCCACTGCTGCCACTGCCGCCTTTTCATATCTTGAGCAATTGGACGTTTAGGAGCTTTCATGCGCCGTATATTGGTCCCGGCCTTTGTGTTGATCCTGATGCTTCTTTCGGGATGCATCTGGATTGACAGTTATTTTCTGCCCCCGCCCGAGGATACGGCCCAGGAGCTGTATGAAGCGGGCATGGCAGCCATGGATGAGAAAGACTACGGGGACGCACAGGAATATTTTACCAAACTCAAGGATCGGTTTCCTTTCAGCCCGTTCGCCCTCAAGGGAGAACTGGCTCTGGGTGACGCCTACTTTTTGGATGATAATTTCCTTTTTGCCCTTGAAACATACAAGGAATTTGAGGCACTGCATCCCAGCAACGAGAACCTTCCCTACGTTCTCTACCAGATCGCCAGTTCCAACATCGGTATGTTCAAGTCCATTGACAGGCGGCAGGAGAACGTCAAAGAGGCACTTGAGTATCTCTATCGTCTT
Source organism: Pseudodesulfovibrio sp. S3 (assembly GCF_004025585.1). NCBI lineage: Bacteria > Pseudomonadati > Thermodesulfobacteriota > Desulfovibrionia > Desulfovibrionales > Desulfovibrionaceae > Pseudodesulfovibrio > Pseudodesulfovibrio sp. S3. The sequence goes on along the minus strand of NZ_QTZO01000003.1, from coordinate 323,451 downwards.
GTAGAGACCTATCCCCAGTCGCAGTATGCAGAAGCGGCCAAAGGCCTGATTCTCAAAGGCCGTCGGATTCTGGCGGAACACGAGATATACATGGCCGATTTCTTTTGGCGCACAGATCAATTTGGTCCGGCCTGGCATCGGTATCAATACGTGGTTGAGAATTTTTCGGACATTCCCGAGTTGCGTGATTACGCCGTCAAGCGCGCTGAGTATTCCTATTTTGAATACCAGAAGACCCTGTCCGAAAGTGAACGTCAGCGTATTCAGGGCAGTTGGTTGCTCTGGGTAAAAAAGTGGCTGTAAACCCGTACCGTTGTTTCAGAGGCTGCCTATTGCCATGCGAAAAAAAGTGTTTGGATTTCCCGATCGGATCAATGAGTTCGTTGTGGACGACACACTTTTCGCGCACGCCTATGAGAATACGCCTGATCAAAAACGTGCCCTGTTGAAGACCTGCATAGCCCGTCTTTATGATTGTTACGGTCCCCGGAAGGATCGCAGCGTGCAGGTTTCCACGAACTGGAGGGGCGGTTTCAATACCGTTTGTCGGCACGAGCCGGTGGATTTTGCCGTATTGCTCTTTGATGACACGCTGCTGTCTTCAACTCGTCTTCTTGCCGGTTTGGTGCCCGCTGTGGCCTGTGGTGTGGAGAATATCCTGGCTGTCCGCATGGGAGGCTCTGCCCCATGGCCGCCGCCGGTGCTGGCCGGTCTCGAATTGGCCGGACAGGAACTGGTTGTGGACATGGACGCTGGCCAATGGGCAGAGCTGATGCACGAGTTGTGTGCCTCGGGCCATTCGGGCGTGGTGATCGATCTGGTTGAAGACGGGAATCATTTTTCGGCGGACGGCTGCGTATCCGGTTACTGTCCGAAATTGAGCCGGACAGCCGTTGTCTGGATGGATGAAGGGCATTTGGTTGACCTTGACGTCCTGGCTTTCGCACATCCCGATGTCGCTTTCACGGTGTACGGGGCAAACCTTCCGCTTCCCAAGGGGAATTTTGTTTATGGCGGCGACAATGTCCAGATGTTTCTGGAGGGGATTGTTGATGTCGCCTACGCACCTGTCTCTTTGACCGAGGAGGCTCTCAAGAGCGCGAAACTGGTGTTGGGGCCGGGGCAGGAAGAGTGCTGGGTCTGGCCGGATCTCCATTCAGAGCATTTCCAACTTCATCGTACAGCCTTGACCCTCGGAGCCTGATGTGAGCAAGAGCAACGCCCCTTCGACGAAGGCACTTACCAACCTTCGCAATATCGGCATCATTGCACATATTGATGCCGGGAAAACCACCCTGACTGAAAGAATCCTTTTTTATTCCGGAAAAATACATCGTATTGGCGAGGTTCATGAAGGGACCGCCACCATGGATTACATGCCCGAGGAGCAGGAGCGTGGTATCACCATAACCTCGGCCCTTACCTCCTGTCGGTGGGACCCGTGCATGATCAATATCATCGACACGCCCGGCCATGTGGATTTTACCATCGAGGTTGAGCGTTGTCTGCGGGTATTGGATGGTGCAGTGGGGGTCTTTTGCGGTGTCAGCGGGGTGGAGCCGCAGTCGGAAACCGTATGGAGACAGTCCGAGTCGTATCACGTACCCAAGTTGGCCTTTATCAATAAAATGGATCGGCTGGGTGCGGACTTCGACAATGTGCTGGATTCCATGGTCAAGAAACTCAGGGCCAATCCTTTGGCCATTCAGTATCCTGATGGTGCAGGCCAGGATTTTTGCGGGGTGTTCGATCTGGTGACCATGCAGCGGCTGGAATTCGACCAGGCGAGCAGCGGTGTGGAATACACTCTTCGCGAGTTGACGGCAGAAGAAGCTGAAAGGGTCTCTCCTCACCGGGAAAGGCTGATCGAGGTCGCAGCCGAGGAGGACGAGGAGATTCTGGATCTCTACCTGTCCGGTGAGATCGTGCCTGCGCAAAAGATCCGTGCAGCCTTGAGAAAGGCGACCCTGGCCAGGAAGATCGTTCCCGTGCTGGTGGGTTCGGCCCTCAAGAATATAGGGGTGCAGCCTGTACTGAATGCCGTCTGCGACTATCTTCCCAGTCCTCTGGATGTGCCGGTTCCCATTGGCGTCGATCCCAGAAACCGCAACAAGATATCGTTTGGAGTCTCGCATCAGGAGCCTTTGTCTGCCCTCGTCTTCAAGGTGGCCATGGATTCGGGCCGCAAATTGGCTTTGATGCGTATCTATTCCGGTCGGCTCGACGCCGGTGACAGCATATTCAACGTCACTCAGGACAAGGATGAACGCGTGGCGCGGCTGTTCAGACTGCACGCCGGGCACAGGGAAAAGATAGATGCAGCCTTTGCCGGTGACATGGTGGCTGCTGCCGGTATGAAGTTTGCCCGTACGGGTGATACGCTGGCGACAACGGAAGCTCCCATCATCCTTGAACAGATAGCCGATTACAAGCCAGTGATTTCCCTTGCCATAGAACCTCGCAATTCCGAGGAAGGGGAGAAGCTTGATGAGGTTCTGGAAAGATATCTCATGGAAGATCCTACACTGGATCTGAAGCGCGACGAGGATACCGGACAGATTATCCTCTCCGGTATGGGCGAACTGCATCTGGAAGTTATTCTTGAGCGCATCAAGCGTGAGTACAAGCTTGAGCCGCGGGCAGGGAAGCCGCAGGTGGTCTACCAGGAAACCATTGCCGCCAAGGGCGTGGGCAGGGCTCAGTTCAATCGCGAACTTGGAGAGGTCATGCATTTCGGAGGCGTGGAGCTGTCCGTGGAGCCTTTGTCCAGGGACAAGGAGCGCACCGTTTCTTTTGAAGTTGATACCACGGCCTGGCCTGAGGCCTGGCTGGAAGCGGTCTCGGACGGTATCCTGGATGGATTGCAAAGCGGCGTCATTCGCGGGTACCCCGTGCAGAATGTCCGCGTCCGGGTGTTGAATATGGAACGCAGGGACGGTGACTCCAGCCCGGTCGGCTATCGCATGGCTTCGGCCATGGCTCTGAAGGAGGCGCTGTCCAAGGCTGATCCCAAGCTCATGGAACCGATCATGTGGGTGGAGATCAATGTCCCGGAGGAATTTGTTGGCGACGTTGTCGGTCTGCTCGGTGCGAAAGGGGCCAAGATCGAAAACATGATCGATCGTTATGGAATGAAGATTGTTCAAGGATTGGCGCCGCTTGCCAATTTGTTCGGTTTTTCCACAGATCTGCGGTCTGCCACCCAGGGCCGGGCCGGATTCATGATGAAATTTTCTTGTTTCGATGTGCTGGAGTAGCCCTTGACCGACGTTCGGCGACAGCCGTCTTCAAACTATCCGCCGAAGCGGACTCCCAGGGACAAGTGGGAAGGCAGCAAGCGATGGGTGCGGTATTGGTATCTGCGTCTCATGCGCCAGAACTCGTCACCGAAAAACCTGGCGGCTGCATGTGCGCTGGGCATGTTCATTGGTGCCATGCCCATTATCCCATTTCAATCGGTGGTGGTTATCGCCTTGGCGTTCGTCATGCGGGTCAACAAATTGGCCGCTTGGCTGGCTACGTGTTATTCCAACGCGCTGACCATGGTCCCGTTCTATTATTTCCTGTATGTTTTGGGTGAGGCCGTTACCCCGTTCGACAATGTGGCTTTCAACCCGAACCAGTTGGAGATGACGCAGCTCATCAATGCAGGGTGGCAGGCCTTCGTGGTCATGTTTGCCGGCGGTCTTGCCTTCGGCATACCGGCCACTGTTGTGACGTATTTCGTTTCTCTCTTTGTGATTCGCAGGTATCGGGAACGCAGGACCATCCGCTTGCTGAGGAAGCGGCGGGGGTAAAGCGTGTTTTTATTGGCTGTGGATTATTGCGTCGGAAGTTGTGACTTTCGGCGTTTTTTTTTGATTTCTTTTACCATTAATTGATTTTAAAATGAAACAAGCATACTAATAGTTTGGTATTCATATTTATTTTTCAAAGGGTCGATTTTTTGTACATTAGGAGCTAGACGGATGTCAGCGAGCCCTGTGGGATTGATGGTTGTATTTGGTTTGCTCTTGAGCGCTTTATTCGCCGCTGCCGTTTTTTTCGGCGGATGGTTGTTCTTCGGTATTGCCGCAGGGTGCGCCTTGTTTCTATCCTGCCTGGTCGGGTATTTTCAGGTTCGCTTTCGAAGACGCTTGCTGACGGCACTTGAAGCCGTGGCAGAAGGGAACATGTTGTCCGAAGCCGATGCAGGGTTGTTCGACGGTTTTTTGTTTTCATGGTCGGAAGACTTGTCCATAAAACAGAAAATGGGTGAGTTCTATAAAGAGACGTTCAAGGGGCTTGGCAGTCCTGCCCTGGTTTGTGACAAGCAGGGTGTCATCGTTCTGGCTACGAAATCCATGCTCGCCCTAGTGCGCAAAAAAGAGGATCAGGTGGTCGGATTTTCTGTCAGCAGGGCTTTGTACGACAAGAATGGGGTTTCCGTCACCGAAAAAGCCCTTAAATCAGGCAAGCCCGTTGAGGATACCCTTGATCTGCAACTGTGGGATGGCCGGATCGTCCCTGTCGAACTTTTTGTCAGCTTTGTTCACGCTACCGATGGTGAGACTCTCGGCGCGGTCACTTCATTCATCGATTTGACGGATCGGATGGAGCACCAGCGGGAACTTGATCTTCAGCAGGAGCGGATGCAGCAGGCGAGCGTCAGGATCAGTGGTCTGGCCGAGCATGTGGCTTCGGCTACGGAGTTGTTGTCCGCTTCGGCAGATGATTTGGCTCAGGGAGCGCAGAAGCAACGTCGACAAACCGCCTCGGTGGCTACTGCCATGGAGGAAATGACCAGCACTGTTTTGGAGGTGGCCCAGAATGCCACAGTGACCAGCGAAGCAGCCGAAGAGGCCAATGAATCTGCGGTCGAGGGTGTGTCCATGGTGAATAATGCCGTGTCGGCCATCAACCAGGTTGCAGAATCGGCGCAACTGTTGGGCAAGGAAGTCGATGAGTTGGATCATCAGGCCGCCGAGATCGGCAAGATCATCAGCGTCATTAACGATATTGCCGATCAGACCAACCTGTTGGCCCTCAATGCCGCAATCGAGGCAGCCAGAGCAGGGGAGGCCGGTCGTGGATTTGCCGTGGTGGCTGATGAGGTTCGCAAATTGGCGGAAAAGACCATGGATGCGACCAAGCAGGTGGAAACAGCCATAATCTCGATTCAGGATAGGTCCAGAAACGCCACCAGTTCCATGCAGGCCACTGCCGTAAAGGTCGAGGAAAGTACGGACTTGTCGAACAAGGCCGGTGAGGCATTGCAGCATATCATGAATAATATTCAGGATATGGTGAGCAGGGTGGCCCAGATCGCCACGGCCGCGGAGGAACAGTCTTCGGCAGCCGAAGAGATCATGCGCAATGTAGAAGAAATTGCAGTCATTGCCGAGGATGCCGACGAAGCAGCCGGACAGGCTGCCGACGCTACTCGGGATATGGCGGAATTGGCTCGGGATTTACTCACTGTCTCCAAGGAGTTCGGCAAGGGGGACGGCAGTGGTGAATTGAAATTGCGGAAGTCTGATGGGCAGATGAAGGGTGTTTTGCTCAAACTGACACAGGAATACGTGTTGCAGACTTTCGGCAAGGAACGGTTTGCATCCATGCAGGAAAGCATGGGGAATCCCGTCTTTCTGCCGACGGACAGCTATCCGGATGAGGTGTTGACACAAATGGCCGAGCTTGTCGCTCGGGATTCGGGCAAGAGCACCAGGGAATTCTTCATCGGTTTGGGCAGGTATACCGTTGTCCGGTTTCATGAAATGTACCCCGTTCATTTCAAGAAGGAGTCCTTGAAGGAGTTCTACCTTCGGATGAATGACGTCCATGCCCAGTTGACCAAGGCGCAACCGGGCATCAAACCGCCGAGGTTTACGTATGAGGACAAGGGGGATGATTTGTTCATGAACTATCGTTCCACTCGGGGGTTGTTTGATTATTTCGAAGGCATTTTGCTTGGTGCCGCCGCTTTCAAGGGGGAAAAGGTTCGCATAGCCGTGAAGCCCTTTGACAAGGAAACGGCCCGGGCTGAAATCGAGTTTCTCGGAAAGGCGTAACAAGGTTTTGATTGAATAAAGATTATAATAGGCTATTTGTGTTTTTGAGGGTGATATATAGACTGGAAATCGATGTGGTCGTTCCCCTTAGCTTGATGCTGGAAACGCATATAGATCTGATTCGAGGAGAGTGCCGGGATGTCAGCAGATGATCTGAACAGGCAGATATTCAAAGAGGAAGCCTACGACCTTTTGCATGAGCTTGAAGGTGCGTTACTTGAGCTTGAAGAATCCCCGGATGACATGGACCTGGTCAATCAGATATTTCGGGCCTTGCACACCATCAAGGGATCCGGTTCCATGTTTGGATTTGAAGCGATTGCTGCTTTCACCCATGAGGTGGAGTCAGTGTTCGACATGGTGCGCAACGGCGATGTCCAGGCTACGCCTGTTCTGTGTAGTCTTGCTCTCAAGTCCAGGGATCAGATCAGAATCATGCTCGAAGCAGATGAGGACGATGATGTACCGGTGGAACCGGAGATTGCCGAAGAAATTCTCAGGGGGCTGAAGGCGTTTGTTGAAGGAACCGATGAAGGTGATCAGGATGCATCGGTTGTGGAGAGTGCCGGTGAGCCTGCGGCTGACGGCGAAATGCAATCGGATGTCGCAGACGAAGTTGAAGTGAAAGCCCCTTTGTTCAACTATGTGATCACGCTGCGGCCTCTGGGCGCAGAGGCCATAGATACTGCCTCGGTCGAAACTTTTTTTGAAGAATTGGAGAGGCTTGGCGAACTCAAGGTGCTATCCAGCCACGGCGAAACTGGTCATGGTTGGGAACTCGGCCTTGAAAGCGAGGCTCCCAAGGATAGTGTTCAGGATGTGTTCTTTTTCCTGGATGCGAATTTGAAGGTTGAAGTCTCTGAGGCCGGAGTTGCTGCCGTGGCCACGGAAAGTGTTGCTCCACAGCCTGCCGCCGTTTCTTCCGCTGATGGTGACGATGACATGTCCACCATACCGAGGATAGGCGAAATCCTTGTCGAGAGCGGTGATTTGACCGCTGCCGATGTTGAGGCCGCGCTCACGGCTCAGAAGGGCAGGAGCGACAAGCCGCTGGGCCAGATTTTGACCGAATCGGGCAAGGTTGGGCCGGATAAGATCAGTAAGGCTGTGCAGAAGCAGGGAGAGGTCAAGGAACAGGAAGTTCACAAGAAACGAGAGGAGGCTTTGACCAGTATTCGGGTCGCAGCCGACAAGCTTGATTATCTCGTTGATCTGGTCGGCGAACTGGTCATTGTCCAGGCTCAGATCACTCAGGTGGTCAGTGAGAGACACGACCCGGCCTTGACTCTTTTGGCCGAGGAGCTTGAAAGACTCAGTGATGAACTCAGGGATTCCACGTTGGGAATCCGTATGCTGCCCATAGGAACATCTTTCAGTAAATTCAGACGGCTGGTCAGAGACCTCTGTGCCAATCTCGGCAAGCAGATCAGTTTGTCCACCAGCGGAGCCGATACCGAGTTGGACAAGACAGTCATTGAGCGGCTGGGCGATCCTCTGGTGCATCTGTTGCGGAACAGTATAGACCACGGCATCGAACTACCGGAAGAAAGGGAAGCCAAGGGCAAGCCGCCTCAGGGGAATATCATGTTGTCAGCCGAGCATTCCGGCGGCGAAGTGCTCATACGCATCACGGACGATGGCAAGGGAATGCGCAGTGACATGATCCGTGAGAAGGGAATTGAACGGGGATTGATTTCCAAGGATGCCGAACTCACGAAAAAGGAATTGTTCAAGCTTATTTTCGAACCAGGGTTTTCCACAGCTACGGAAGTAACCAACGTTTCCGGTAGGGGCGTGGGCATGGATGTGGTGAAACGGGCCATTGACTCCCTGCGCGGTACAATCGACATTGATTCGAAGCCGGACGTCGGCACGACCATTACCATACGGTTGCCGCTGACTCTGGCCATTATTGATGGGCTCCAGGTGCAGGTCGAAAATGAATTCTACGTTATTCCGCTTTCATTGGTGGAGGAATGCGTTGAGTTAACCCGCAGTGAAGTCGAGAGCTCCGACTCCAACCAGCGCATACTGCATCTGCGCGGTGAAATCGTACCCTATATTCACATCCGTGATTGGTTCGACATAGAGGGCGAGAATCCGCCCATAGAGCAGATCGTCATCACCGGTGTGGAAGGGAGTCGTATCGGCATTGTGGTTGATACGGTCATAGGTGAGCATCAGACCGTTATCAAGAGTCTGGGACGCGTCTACAAGGACGTGGAAGGTATTTCCGGGGCAACCATCAAGGGAGATGGGTCCATTGCTCTTATTCTCGATGTGCCTGGTCTGGTCAGGCGGGTCGTTGCTGAATCCAAATAGTTTTAGCTGAGTTTCCTACGAGGTTTGAATATGCGTAAAATACGAGTTCTCATTGTTGATGATTCGGCCGTGGTTCGACAGACTCTTGAGGATATTCTTTCTTCCGATCCCCAGATCGAGGTCATGGGTACCGCCGTGGACCCGTATGTGGCAGCAGAGCGGATGAAGAAGGAAGTTCCCGATGTCATCACTCTGGACATTGAAATGCCGCGCATGGACGGCCTGACCTTTCTGAAAAAGCTCATGAAGCAGCACCCCATCCCCGTGGTCATATGCTCCTCTGTGGCCGGGCATGGTACGGATAATGCGCTGAAGGCCCTTGAGTACGGTGCGGTCGAGATTATCACTAAACCCAAGGTGGGTACCAAGAAATTTCTGGAAGAGTCGAGTATCCGTCTTATCGACAAGGTCAAGGCTGCCGCCCAGGTCAGTGCCAAGGCCATCAAACCCGCAGCGCCGGTTCAGGTCCAGCCAAAGCTCAGCGCTGATGCAGTAATTCCCAAGGGAAAGCCCATGCCAGTCTCCCCCACTGATAAAATTTGCCTCGTGGGTGCGTCAACCGGTGGAACCGAAGCCTTGCGTGTCTTTTTGGAGGCGCAGCCGGTTAATTGCCCGCCCATCGCCATTGTCCAGCATATGCCGGAACATTTCACGGCAGCCTTTGCCAACCGCCTCAACTCCATATGTCAGATATCCATCAAAGAGGCCAAAGACGGCGACCCGATGTTGCGCGGTCAGGCACTCATCGCCCCTGGTGACAAGCATATGCTGCTCAAGCGGACGGGTTCAAAATATTATGTTGAAGTCAAGGAGGGACCGCTGGTTTCCCGGCATCGTCCCTCGGTTGACGTTCTGTTCCGCTCCGGAGCTCGTTACGGTGGCTCCAACGTGGTGGCCGCCATCATGACGGGCATGGGCGACGACGGAGCAAAGGGCATGAAGGAAATGAAAGAGGCCGGAGCCTACACCATAGCCCAGGACGAAGCGAGTTGCGTGGTTTTCGGTATGCCCCAGGAAGCCATCAAGCATGGCGGCGTAGACAAGATATTGCCTCTTGATCGGATAGCCGGGGAGATTGTCCGGGCATGTGGTTAGGAAGCTGGCGCTGCAATGAAGAAGGATACAGTCCCTGCGAACCGAGTTCGCAGGGACTTTTTGTTTAGCTGTGGCGGTAGGCTATGACATCCACTGGTTCGCGGGTTACCATACCCTCCATAACCATGGTGTCGAGGAGTTCGAGCAGGGGGGAAAGCTGATCTGGATGGTCCACGATCTCCACCACCACCGGTAAACCCTCGGACAGGCGCAGTATCTTGCTCGTATGGATTCGACTGTTGGCTCCGAAGCCGATCAGGCCGCGGTAAACCGTGGCCCCGGCCAAGCCGAGTTTGCGCGCTTCCCGGACGATGGCTTCAGCAAGGGGCACGCCTTTATGCTTGTCATCCTCTCCTATGTAGATTCTAATTCGTTCAGCTTTTTCAAGAAGTTTCATGGCGTTCTCCCAATGGAAGGGGTTACAGGAGGCGGCCTAGGGCAATGCCTGCCATTACGAGGGCCAGTCCGGCAACGGATTGACCGACCACGTTCAGCAGGGCGAAAGCCATCTGACCATACTTGACCAGTTCCGCTGTCTCGAACATGTAGGTGGAGAAGGTGGTGAATGCGCCCATGAAGCCGGTCAGAACCAGGAGTCGGATCTCGCTGCCGGGGAGCATCCTGGTTTCAAAAAATCCCCAGACCGCGCCGAACAGCAGGCATCCGGTCATGTTTACGAGGAAGGTTCCCAGGGGAAACGATCCGCCTGCGAACCGTTGGGCCACACCGGACAGCCAATAGCGCGAAAGCGATCCGGCTGCGCCGCCCAGAGAAATATAGAGTATTTTTGTCAGCATTTCGATATCCTTGTCTGTGTATAGCAACTCAAAGGGAGAAAGCCAATGACGCTTGAGTGCGAATTGAAATATCTCAATGCCGATCTGAAGGATTTGAGTCACCGTTTGCAGCGGGCAGGTGGGGAATCTTCAGGCAGGTACCTTGAGGTGAACATGGTTTTTGACCGTCCGGACCGTTCGTTGAAGCAGGACGGGATATTGTTGCGATTGCGGGAAAAGCAGGGCAGAGGCGTACTCACGGTCAAACGGCCGCCCGACGTTGTTCAGTCCTCAATCCTCAAGGTCTTCGAGGAGATCGAAACAGCGGTGGGGGACGTTTCGGTCATGAAAACGGCCTTGGAGGCTGTTGGTTTCATGCAGGTTTTCGCATATGAAAAAGTGCGTGAAAAATGGCGGTTCATGGAGTGCAACGTCTGCCTTGATCAATTGCCCTTCGGGGATTTCGTCGAAATAGAGGGCACAGACGACTCCGTGCCTGCGTGCGCCAAGCTTCTCGGTCTTGATGTTGCTGCCACCACCAAGGAAACATACCATGGGCTGAACATCGAATATCGTCAGGCTCAGGGGCTCGAACCGGATGAAAACTTTGTCTTTGATGCTGCCGTTCGCATCTCCATATTGGATGAACTTGGCAAAGAATGAGCTTCAGCCCTCGACAGGCGGTTAAAAGGAATTTATATTGGTAAACAAGGAATACAAAGGATTGTTGGAGTCGAATACCCATGAGTGACCCTATTACCGGCGACCGTTTCGAATCGGAGTTGCTTGATGAACATGAAGTCAAGGAACCCAGAAAGTATAAGGTCCTGCTGCATAATGACGATTATACAACCATGGACTTTGTGGTTGAAATATTGGTGCGCGTCTTTCACAGAAGTGAGGCGCAGGCCACGGCAATCATGTTTTCCGTGCACAATCAGGGGTACGGGGTCTGCGGCACCTACACCGCCGAAGTGGCTGAAACCAAAGTTGATCTGGTGCACAGACTGGCTAAAAGTGCTGGTTTTCCGCTGAAGTGCAGCATGGAAGGTGAATAGTTATGACGATGCTCAGCAAGGAACTTGAGAGTGCGTTGACCTCTGCTGTCAACGAAGTGAAGCGAAGGAATCATGAATTTCTGACGCTCGAACATCTGTTATACGCCATATCCATCGAGGACCAGGGTGAAGAGATCCTGGAAGCGTGCGGCGCGGAGATGGAGCGGCTCAGGGATCAGCTTGGTCGGTTCTTTGTGGAGAATATGGAGGCGTTGCCGGAAGGCACCGAGTCCGAGGTCATCCAGACGCTGGGGGTTCGCCGTGTTCTGCAACGGGCTGTGTGGCAGAAAAAGGCCTCCGGCAAGAACACCGTGGAAGTGGGCGATGTCCTGGCCGCCATGTTCGACGAAGAGGATTCCTACGCGGTCTATTTTTTGCGTACTCATGACGTTTCCCGGCTCGATATCCTGGAGTTCATTTCCCACGGCATGTCCATGAGCGAAGATTGGAATGATTTGGGCGATGCCCCGATCAACAAGTCCAACCCGCTGGAAGGGCAACCCGGCGAGAAGAAGAGTCCGCTCAGCGAGTACACGGTCAACCTGACGGATCGGGCCGCCCATGGGTTCATTGATCCTCTGATCGGTCGGGCCGCTGAATTGGAGCGCACTGTTCAGGTCTTGTCCCGTCGGCGCAAGAACAACCCTATTTTCGTAGGTGATCCCGGTGTGGGCAAGACCGCCATGGCAGAGGGGTTGGCTCTCATGATCGTGGAGGGCAATGTGCCCAAGGATTTCCTGAAAGCGGAAATCTATGGTCTGGACATGGGCTCGCTCCTGGCCGGTACCAAGTACCGGGGGGATTTCGAAGCGCGTCTCAAGGGCGTGCTGGGCGAACTCAAGTTGAACCGGGATGCCATTCTGTTCGTGGATGAGATCCATACCATTGTAGGTGCTGGATCGGTCAGCGGCGGGAGCATGGATGCCTCGAATATCCTGAAGCCGTTGCTCCAGTCCGGAGAAATACGGTGCATCGGCTCCACCACCTTCGAGGAATACAAGAACCATTTTGAAAAGGACCGTGCCCTGTCGCGCCGTTTCCAGAAGATCGAGATCGCCGAACCAACAGTCGAAGAGACCGTTGCCATTCTCAAGGGGCTCAAGCCCCATTACGAGGAGTTCCACGGCGTCAACTATACTCATTTCGCCCTGAAGGCCGCAGCCGAATTGGCAGAACGGCACATAACCGACCGCTATCTGCCGGACAAGGCCATCGACGTCATGGACGAGGCCGGGGCGCTCTACAAGCTTTCCACCCGTCAGCGCAAGGGGAACCATATCAAGGTCGATGACATCGAGAAAGTTGTGGCCCGCATGGCCCGGATTCCGGCCCGTCGTTTGACCATGTCTGATCGTGAACGGCTCAAGAGTCTGGAAAGCGACCTTAAGTCTGTGGTTTTTGGTCAGGATGAGGCTGTTTCGGCTCTGGCTCTGTCCATCAAGCGTTCCCGTGCGGGTATGCGGCAGGTCGGCCGTCCCGTGGGCAGTTTCCTGCTCACCGGTCCCACCGGCGTGGGCAAGACCGAACTGGCTCGGCAATTGGCCAAGGTACTCGATATCGGTTTCCTGCGTTTTGACATGTCGGAGTATATGGAAAAACATGCCGTGGCCCGACTCATCGGAGCGCCTCCCGGTTACGTTGGTTTTGATCAGGGCGGATTGCTTACCGAGGGTGTGCGCAAGAAGCCTCATTGCGTGGTGCTGTTCGATGAAATCGAAAAGGCGCACCCCGATGTGTTCAATATCCTGCTTCAGGTCATGGACTATGCCACCCTGACGGACAATAACGGGCGCAAGGCGGATTTCAGGCACGTTATTCTGCTCATGACTTCCAATGCCGGTGCACGGGAGATGTCCAAGGGAGCCATCGGCTTCAAACGCGATGAAAACGCCGACCGTTCGGATGGAGCCATGAAGGCGCTGGAAAAACTGTTCAGCCCGGAATTCCGAAATCGGCTGGACTCCACCGTGGCTTTCAAGTCCCTGGAACAGCCGGTCATGGAATTGATTGCGGAAAAGTTCGTGCGTGAATTGAACGATCAGCTTCAGGATCGTCGGGTCGTTGTTGTCCTGACCGACAAGGCCCGTGCGAAACTGGCCGAATTGGGACATGACGCCGATATGGGTGCCCGTCCCATGGGGCGTGTCATTCAGACCGAAATCAAGGACGTCATTGCAGATGAACTGCTCTTCGGACGGTTGAGAAAGGGCGGTGTGGTTACCGTGGATGTGAGCGGAAAGCCCAAGAAGTCCAAGAAGACCTCCGACAGCGGCACAACAGGAGCGTTTGTCTTCTCATTTGATGCCGTGGGCAGACCTCAATAATTGAAGGTGTGACAGGGCGGCCCGCGCCGCCCTCTTTTTGGGCAGACAAATGACCATTTACCGTCTTTTTGATGACCCCGTATTCCCTGACCCGGAAAAAGCGGACCCGGACGGCTTGCTGGCCGTAGGGGGCGATCTCAGTCCGCAGCGGTTGCTGACGGCGTATGCCAACGGCATTTTCCCCTGGTATGCCGAAGATTCTCCCATCCTCTGGTGGTCGACCAATCCCCGTCTTGTCTTGATCCCGCATGAATTACACCTGCCGCGCAGTCTGCACAGGGTGCTTAACAAAGGCACCTTCACCTTCACCCTGGACACCCGGTTCGAAGCCGTGATCAGACGGTGCGCATGTTGTCCCCGGCCTGAGCAGGAGGGCACCTGGATAGTAGAGGATATGGTGGAGGCCTACACCCTGCTGCATGAGTTGGGCTACGCCCACAGCGTGGAGGCGTGGCAGGGGGATGATCTGGTGGGCGGGTTGTACGGCGTATCACTCGGTTCGGTCTTTTACGGTGAATCCATGTTTTACAATGTCCCCGATGCTTCCAAGGCAGCCTTTGCCGTGTTGGTGAAGCAACTCGAAAAGTGGCAGTTCAGCCTCATCGACTGCCAGCAGACCACCAAGCATTTGCTCCGGTTCGGCGCCAGGGAATTGCAGCGTTTTCGGTTCCTGGCCATGCTCCGTGAGGGCATGGAGGTGCCTACGCGTGAAGGGCGCTGGCGTTTTGACGGTCAGGCCTAGGGCACTCTAATCATCGTCAGCTATGGGCAGGTGCTGGCTCAAGTCGTAGTAGCCTTTGAGTGGAATTTGAAGTGGATAGCTCGGTATTTTTCCAAACTCGATGAAGCCGCCGTCCTTGCCGGGCTGGACTTGGGTGAAACCGGCAAGCCCTGCCGGAATCGGAAAGGTGAGCGGAGCGGAGTTGATAGCCGTAAGTCTTGTGGAATACTGCTCTTTCAGGTAATCAATAATGAGATCGCGTTCACTGTCCGTGAAGGATTCCAGAATGATTCTGCCGCTGCCCAAAACATTTGTGTGCGGGGTGTTGTCCTGGGTCTCGATGAGTCCGGAGAAGTTCGATTCCGCTTCCTCGACAGGGTCCCACGCAGCGCGGAAAAGCGAGACCTCCACATTGCGCCGACCCTTGAAGCTTTTGATGACCATGGAAAGGGAGTTGGCGCGTTCTATAGGGAGAGGGGACTGAGGGGTGGTGATGGTGATATCCATGAACGAACTCCGGGTCACGGTTGCAGTGTATGATTGATTCTTACGTGTTTTGATGGGCTATCTCAAGTCCTGGATTGAAGGTATATGCCAGATTTCAAACTTGTCAGCGAATATACTCTCAAGGGGGACCAGCCCGCAGCAGTAGCTGAGTTGATCAGCGGCCTGAACAGCGGCGTTCGCGATCAGGTTCTGCTCGGCGCCACCGGCACCGGCAAGACATTCACCATGGCCAATGTGGTGGCCTCCCTGAACCGGCCCGCCCTGGTTCTGGCTCCGAACAAGACGTTGGCCGCCCAGCTCTATACCGAGTTCCGCGGTTTGTTCCCAGACAACGCCGTTGAATATTTCGTCAGTTATTACGATTATTACCAGCCTGAAGCCTACCTGCCCCATTCTGATGTCTACATCGAGAAAGATTCCTCCATCAACGATAATATAGACAAGTTGCGCCATGCGGCAACCCACGCCTTGCTGACGCGTAAGGATGTGCTCCTTGTGGCTTCGGTTTCCTGCATCTACGGCCTTGGCTCTCCTGATTTTTATGCCAAGATGGTCATTCCCGTGGAAGAGGGACAGACCATGTCCATGGAGTCCCTGCTGGGTCGGCTGGTGGAGATTCACTATGAGCGCAACGACTACGATTTTCATCGCAGTACTTTTCGCGTGCGCGGCGACGTGGTGGAAATCATTCCAGCTTATAGTCAGGAAAAAGCCTTGCGCATCGAGTTCTTCGGGGACGAGATAGATTCCGTTTCCGAGACCGATCCGCTTACGGGGGAGGTCAAGGACCGTTTGCGCAAGACTGTCATCTATCCGGGCAGCCATTTCGTATCGGATCGGGACAACCTGAATCGCGCCGTGACCGATATCCGCGACGAATTGCAGGCTCAGTTGAGCAATTTCAAGCGGGCCAACAAGTTGGTCGAGGCCCAGCGATTGGAGCAACGGACCATGTATGACCTCGAGACCATTGAGGAGTTGGGGTACTGCAACGGCATTGAGAATTACTCCCGCCATTTGGACGGACGGTTTGAAGGCCAGCCGCCAGCCACTTTGCTTGATTATTTTCCGGAAGATTTCATCCTGTTCGTGGACGAGTCCCATATTGCCTTGCCCCAGGTGGGCGGCATGTTCAAGGGAGACCGATCGCGGAAGACCACGTTGGTTGATTTCGGGTTCAGACTGCCGTCCGCTCTGGACAACCGTCCGCTCAACTATGAGGAGTTTCAGGAGCGGATTCATCAGGCCGTGTATGTTTCCGCAACACCGGGTCACCTTGAGCTGGACCTGGCACAAGGGGTGGTCGTGGAGCAGATCATCCGTCCCACCGGGTTGGTTGATCCTGAGATAGAGGTTAGAAAAACACACGGACAGATTGACGATTTGCTGGCGGAGTGTAAGAAAAGACAATCCCGGAACGAGCGGGTTCTGGTCACCACGTTGACCAAGCGCATGGCCGAGGACCTGAACGAGTATTTGAATCAGATGGGTGTCCAGTCCAGGTATCTGCACTCGGACATCGACACCCTGGAGCGTATGGCCATCATCCAGGCGCTCAGGGCGGGCGAATTCTTTGTCCTGGTGGGTATCAATCTTCTTCGTGAAGGGCTTGATATACCGGAAGTGTCGCTGGTGGCCATTCTGGATGGCGACAAGGAAGGGTTTCTGCGTTCCGCACGCTCGCTTGTTCAGACCTTTGGGCGTGCCGCCAGAAATACCGAGGGGCGGGTTATTCTCTATGCAGACAAGATGACCGATTCCATGGCTGCGGCCATAGATGAAACCGATCGTCGAAGGCAGAAACAGCAGGCGTATAACGCGGAGCATGGTATCACGCCCACCACCATCCGCAAGAAGATGGACAATCTTTTCGGGGCACAGAGTGGAGCGGATACAGGTACGGCAACCATGGGACTGGCTGCCGAAGACGGCGCGGCCTATGGAGCGGATCCGAAGGTGTTGGGCAAGAACATCAAGCGGTTGGAGCGGGAAATGCGCGATGCCGCCAAAGAACTGGAATTCGAACGGGCTGCGGAACTCAGGGATCGCATAGCCCTGCTTCGTGAGCGCTTCCTTGAATTGGGGTAATCAATGATTGGATTAGTTCATCAAAGAATGCTGCGTCTGAGGGCGAAACTAGGCTCTTTTTGGAACATCATTCTCGGTGTTTTTTATCTCCTCGTGATTTTCATTGTGGGTATCGGCTTCTATATGCTCTACGAGCATTGGGACTTCGCCAGTTCCTTTTATATGGTTGTCATCACCCTTTCGACCGTTGGGTTCATGGAGGTCAATGAGCTCTCCGGTGAGGGCCGGATATTTACGGCGTTTCTGATTATGGGTGGTGTCGGCGGTTTCGTGTATATTGCGGGTGCGTTCGCACAGTTGTTGATTGAAGGGCGATTGCAAATTCTGTGGGGTAGGCATAAAATGATGAAAGATATAAGCAAGTTGAGAAACCACTTTATCGTTTGTGGTCATGGCCGCATTGGAAGTATCGTTGTGCAGGAGATCAGGGCTGAAGGTCTCGGCGTGGTGGTCATCGAATCGGACCCGGATCTCATCGACAAGATGGAGCAGGAAGGCATTTTGTGCATCGAAGGTGATGCCACAAGCGACGAGGTGCTTATGAGCGCCGGTCTTCTCCATGCCAAATCACTGATATCAGCCGTGACCAGCGAGGCTGCAAACGTCTATGTCACCCTGACGGCCCGTCAACTCAACCCTGATATTATCATCGTGGCCCGTGCAGGGGACAAGTCGCACATTTCCCGTCTGGAGCTGGCCGGAGCAAATCGTGTCGTACTGCCCCATTTCATTGGTGGACTGCGCATGGCCCAAAGTGTACTTCGTCCCACGGTGACCAACTTTCTCGAATTGGCTGTCCGCGGTGGTATTGATCTGCAGATGGAGGAATTGCCTGTTTCACCGTCGTCGGAGTTGGTGGACAAGGATCTCATCGAATCCAAGATCCGGGCCAATTTCAATCTTATCATCATTGCCATCAAGAAGGAGTCAGGTGAGATGGTCTTCAATCCCGGCCCCAAGGAAGTCATTAATGCCAACGATACGCTTCTTGCCGTCGGCAAGAAGAAGAATCTGGCTGATCTCAAAGAAATTTTATAATTATACTCAGGTAATTCGTGTAAATGATTTCATCAGACATTGTTAGTCGCGCGGCAGAGTTGCGCGAAAAAATTGAGTATCACAATCATCGTTATTACGTTCTTGATGCACCGGAAATAACCGATGCCGAGTACGACGAATTGTTTCGCGAGTTGTCTGTCCTTGAAGCTGCACATTCCGAACTCGATGACCCCAATTCTCCCACCAGGCGGGTCGGCGGCAAACCTGCCGAAGGGTTCACCCCCTACGAACATGCATTGCCTATGTACTCTCTGGACAACGGCATGGATTTGGATGCGTGGTATGCCTTCACCGATCGGGTTATCAAGGGGGTGGGCCAAAGTGATATCCGGTATTGGGCCGATCCCAAGATGGACGGCCTGGCCGTGGAGGTCGTCTACGAGCAGGGGCGGTTCGTTCGTGCGGCAACCAGAGGGGACGGGAGTACCGGCGAGGACGTGACCCGCAATATGCGCACGGTTATGAACCTGCCGCTCGCCCTGCGTGGAGACAACGTGCCGGAGTTGCTCGAAGTGCGGGGCGAAGTGGTTATGACCAATAAGGATTTCGCAGCCCTCAATGCTCGGCAGGCCGAGGCCGGAGATAAGATTTTTGCCAACCCGCGCAACGCCGCTGCCGGTTCCATTCGTCAACTCGATCCCAAGGTGGCCGCATCCCGGCCTTTGCGGTTCATGGCGTATGGAGTAGGGCGGGTCGAGTGGGTGGCCCCCGGTACGGAGTGGGCCACTCAGCAACAGATCATGGAAGGACTCGGTTCTTTGGGCTTTGCCATTCCGTCCGAGGCGAAGCTCTGCGATACCGCCCAGGCAGTGGCCGCTTATTTTGAAGAGCTGATGGTTCGTCGAAATGAGCTGCCGTTCGAAATTGATGGGGTCGTTGCCAAAGTGAACGACAGGGAAATGCAGCAGGCACTCGGATTTACTGCCCGCGCTCCTCGCTGGGCCCTGGCTCTGAAATTTCCGGCGCATCAGACCAAGACCCGTCTCAACGGCATCCGTATCCAGGTCGGACGAACCGGGGTTTTGACACCCGTGGCCGAGTTGGAACCCGTGGAATTGGCGGGAGTGGTGGTGTCCAACGCCACTCTGCACAATAAAGGCTACATCGAAGAGCGGGACTTTCGCATCGGGGATACTGTCCTCATTCAGAGGGCGGGTGATGTCATCCCGCAGGTCCTGTCCGTGGATATGGAGGAGCGGCCTGCCTCGGCTGAAGAATATGTCTTTATGATGGAATGTCCGGTCTGCGGCAGTGAGGCCAGAGAGGACGGGGAGCGAGTGATCTGCACCAACCCGGTCTGTCCTGCCAAGATCGTGCAGCGCATGATTCATTTCGTATCCAAGGCCGGCTTGGATATGGAGGGCGTGGGCAGAAAATGGGTCCAGAGGCTGGCCGAGGACGGGGTCTTGAATTCCCCTGCGGACCTTTTTATCTTGAAGAAGACTGACTTGCTCAAATACGAAGGCATGGGTGACAGGTCCGCCGAGAATTTCATCCGGGCCATTGAAAAGGCCAAGACTGCAGCCCCGCTGTGGCGACTCATCGCCGGACTGGGCATTCGTCATGTCGGAGAACAGACCGCACGCATCCTGGCCGACAATTTCGAGGATTTGGACGCCATCGGCCGGGTGACGCGTGAGGAGTTGCAGGAACTCAGCGATGTTGGGCCCGTTGTTGCCGAGAGTCTTTTCGATTTCTTTCATGGCGAGGAGTTCGCCGCCTTGTCTGTTCGCTTTAAAGAGGCCGGTTTCTGGCCCAAGGGCGGCACTGTCAGCGATGATACCGGCGCTGACCTGCACTTGTCCGGCAAGGTGTTTATCTTCACTGGCACACTGCCCGTAAAGCGGGACGAGGCTCAGGCCATGGTCGAGGAGCAGGGAGGAGTGGCGGTCAAGGTTATTTCCAAGAAGGTGGATTATGTTGTTGCAGGCGAGAAGGCCGGGTCCAAGGTAGCCAAGGCCGAAGCACTGGGGATTGAAGTCATTGACTTTAATGCCTTTCAGGCTTTACTCCAAAATAAGACGCCAAAACAACAGAAGACCTTGTTTGATTTTTAAGACATATAATTTCAAATTGTTACGAGGAGAGGCTCTATGAGTGTCGATGTCGTCATTTTGGGCGCAAAGGGCCGTATGGGCAATACGCTGGTCAATCTCGCCCTGGCTGATGAGGAGTTGAATCTTGTGGGTGCGTGTGAGCGCAAGGGCAATCTGGACGGGATGGTCTACGAAGACTGCGAAATTTCCGACTGTCTTGAAGAATTGCTGCCCAAGGTGCCGGGCGCGGTGATCGTGGATTTCACGGCCCCCGAATCCTCGGTGGCCATGGCCAAGATTG
This sequence comes from Pseudodesulfovibrio sp. S3, assembly GCF_004025585.1. NCBI lineage: Bacteria > Pseudomonadati > Thermodesulfobacteriota > Desulfovibrionia > Desulfovibrionales > Desulfovibrionaceae > Pseudodesulfovibrio > Pseudodesulfovibrio sp. S3. The sequence goes on along the minus strand of NZ_QTZO01000003.1, from coordinate 303,114 downwards.
CCGCTGCGAACGGTAATCCCGCTGTCATCGGTACCACGGGTTTGAACAAGGATCAGTTGGCCGAGATTGAAGCCGCTGCCAAGGTGGTTCCGTTGTTTTGGGCGCCCAACATGTCCGTTGGCGTTAATGTCCTGCTCAAGGTGCTGCCGATCCTCGTGCAGGCGCTGGGCGATAATTACGACATGGAAATGGTGGAGACGCATCACAAGATGAAGAAGGATTCCCCCAGTGGTACGGCTCTCAAATTGGCCCAATGTCTGGCCGGGGCCAGAGGCTGGGAGTACGATGATGTCAAAAAGCACTGTCGTGACGGCATCATCGGCGAGCGTCCGAAACAGGAGATCGGTGTCCAAACCCTGCGCGGCGGCGATGTGGTCGGAGACCACTCCGTGTATTTCTTCGGCCCGGGGGAGCGTATCGAGGTCACCCACCGTGCCCATTCACGCGAGATGTTTGCTGCAGGTGCAATGAAGGCAGTCAAATGGCTGGCCGGACAGAAGCCGGGCAAGCTTTATTCCATGGCCGACGTTTTGTAGTCTGATTTGAGTGTGAATTGGAGGGAGTCTTGTCTGAGGCTCCCTTTTTTTGTGCTGAAAGGTCAGAGGATTGGCGACAGCAGACGGGCGAACCTGATGACGGTCTGCTGGAGATAATTCTTCTGGTCATACTCGTCGGGACCTGTTTCGATACATTTGGTGAAGTCGTCCAGGAACATTGCTTCTATCTCTCGGCAGAATGCGGTTCCCTGGATGAGTATGGTAATCTCGAAATTGAGCCGGAACGATCGGTTGTCGAGGTTGGCCGTGCCGACCCCGGCCAGGGTGTCATCTACCAGGAAGACTTTTTGGTGCAGGAATCCGGCATCATAGCGGTATATTTTGATTCCGGGCATGGAGAGTTCCTTGAGACAGGCGAAACCGGCGAGGTATACGAGCAGGTGGTCGGCCTTCATGGGCAGCATGATGCGGACGTCCACGCCACGCATGGCGGCCATTTGCAGGGCCTTCATAACGGAACTGTCGGGTACGAAATACGGGCTGGCGATCCAGAAACGGTCCTGTGCGGACTCGATGGCCTGGATGAACATCAGCGAACAGGACTCCATGGCATCATCAGGCCCGGTGGCCAGGGTGAGGACTTCGGCTGATCCGGTCTTCTTCGGCATGGACAGGTCCAGTTGGGGAATCGAGCGGGTCGCCCAGTACCAGTCCTTGCCGAAGCTGACCTGTACGCCGAGCACGGCAGGCCCCGTGATTTTGATGTGGGTGTCGCGCCATCCATTGAATCGGTTTGTTGCCCCGCCAAGATACTCGTTGCCGACATTGTGGCCGCCGACAAAGGCTGTGTGTCCGTCAATGACCACGATCTTGCGGTGGTTTCGAAAGTTGAGCTGAAAGCGATTCCCCGGTCCCCTGGTCGTGTGGAAGGGGTGCGCTTCGATACCGGCCTGGCGCAAGGTGTCCCAATAGGTTTCCGGGGTGGCGTGGCTGCCTATCTCGTCATACAGGAAGCTGATGCGTACGCCTTCTCCTGCCTTTTTTATGAGCAGTTCCTGGAGCTGTTTTCCCAGGGTATCGTCATGGACGATGTAGAATTGAATCAGGATGTAGTGTTGGGCGGCCTCGATATCGGAGAAGATCGCCTTGAACGTCCTGGTGCCATTTATGAGCAGTTCAATGTCGTTGCCATCCATGAAGGGCGTATTGGCAAGGGTCTCGAAAATTGTTCTGGGGGAGTGAAGATGTTTTCGCTCCAGCATTGGTTTTACGGACGGAATGTCATGGTTGTCGCCGAGGAGTTGATGGAATTCGGCAAAACCCGTTCGCATGGTGCTCGCATAGCCGTGGAATTTGGCTCGACCGAAAATCCAGTACAGAGGCAGGGTCAATACGGGGAAGGTGATTAACGAGATGGCCCAGGCGATGGCCCCTTGGGGGGTGCGGGTTTCACGCACCGCGATGACGGCCGTGATGATGCCCGTAATTTCTATCGCGGTGTAGCAGATGCTGGCGAGGCCGAGCAGAAATGATACCTCCATGGCTTCCATATGCCCCTAGTTATCAGAAACATAGGACAAATGGGAAGCACCTCTTGTCATTTCAGGTGGAGTATGATCAGGCTTTCCGGGCAGGAGTACCCAAATGTGTCAGCAAGCATGAACGAACGGCCGAACCACCATCCTTTCCTGGACAAACCCAACCGTACGTTGCTTCGGCTGGCTGTTCCCGTGCTCTTCTCTCTGGTGGCGGAGCCTCTGACCGGCCTGGCTGATACCGCGTTCGTGGCCCGGTTGCCCGGCTCTGAGCCTGTGGCGGCCTTGGGTATAGGCACGGTGGCGTTTACCTCCATTTTTTGGGCGTTCACTTTTCTGGGAATCGGCACGCAGACCGAGGTGGCCCAGTCAGAGGGAGGCCGTGTTCATGAGAGGGCGGTCAAGGTCCTGTCTCTGGCCTGTGTTTTGGCAGTCGGTATCGGTGTTGCCATCATGCTGGGAGCTGTGGGGTTTCTGGCCTCCATTGCCGAAATTTTCGGAGCAGAAGGGGCAGTGAATGAACTGGCCTGCGAATACATGTTCTACAGGTTGTTGGGTGCGCCTGCCGTGCTCGTATCCCTGGCATGTTTCGGCGGGCTTCGCGGCGTCCAGGACATGCGCACACCCTTTTACGTTGCCGTGGGCATCAATGTGGTCAACGTCCTGCTTGACTGGCTGCTCATTTTCGGGGGCGGTCCCATTGCGCCCATGGGAGTGGCCGGGGCGGCCATTGCCAGCACGGTCAGCCAATGGATCGGGGCGGTCTGGTGTCTTTGGGCCGTATGGAAGCGCATCGGTCTGACCCTGCATATGCAGGGAGCAGGGCTTTCCAGGCTCATGAAGGTGGGCGGCGATCTGTTCATTCGTACCGGGGCCGTGCTGGTGTATCTGGCCCTCTGCACCCGTGTTGCCAACCGTTTCGGCCCTGATCAGGGGGCAGCCTACCAGGCCATCCGGCAATTCTTCATTTTCTCGGCTCTGTTTCTGGACGCCTTTGCCATAACCGGCCAAAGTCTGGTCGGGTTTTTCCTCGGCACAGGGGACCGTTTCCAGGCCCGACGGGTTGCCCGGTCGGTCTGCTTGTGGAGCCTGGGTACGGGCGCTGTCATGGGAGTGCTGATGCTGCTGGGCGAGCAGGCCGTGGCCTGGTTATTGGTTCCTTCGGCAGCTTACGGCGTATTCGGGCCAGCCTGGACAGTGGTCGCACTCAGTCAGCCTGTCGGTGCTCTTTCCTTTGCAACAGATGGAATTCACTGGGGAACAGGTGATTTTTATTATTTGCGGAACGGCATGTTGGTGGCCTCGGTTGTCTGCGGGGCGTGTGTCCTTGCGATAGAGTTCTATCAGCCCGTCCATGTGCTGGTCTTCATCTGGCTGGCAACAGCCCTGTGGACCGTGATTCGGGCCGGATTCGGTCTTGTCCGCATCTGGCCGGGCATTGGTCGGGCGCCTTTGGCGTTGGACAAAAAATAAGGTCCGCCGGAACAATCGGGCGGACTTTGGGAGCTGTCGAAATCAATGTTCCGCCAGATAGTTGAACATGAAGGCATAGGCGTGGCGCATTTCGTGTTCGAGCTTGCCCAGCTGGACCATGGCTTCTTCCATGTCCCCGGCCTTGGAGGCTTCTTCCAGTTTCAGGCAGCATTCACGAACCCGTTCCACGCCGATGGTGGCCGCACCCCCTTTGAGTGAATGGGCCAGGTGGCGCAACTGTTCAACATCCCTGGATTTCAAGGCGTCCTTGATTTCCTGGATGCGTTTCGGTTCCTGGGAAATGAACACCGTGAACATCCGTTTCATGAACGGACGTCGATTGGCCATTGATTCCAGAAACTTGCTGTTGACGACTTCCTTTTCCACACACATTCCGTATTGATTTGAGCTTGCGGCTGATTTTGTACCAATAGGGCTTTATACTCTGCTGTGGGGGCTTCGGCAACAATTTTGCGAATGAAAGGCGTCTGCTTTGTCGAAGCGGGGGTGATGAAAACGGATCGGGCAACCCGCAAGGCCCTGCTCCAGGTGCAAAGAAAAAGGGTGAAAGCATTGCTTTCACCCTTTTGTTGCGTGTTTATAGCAAATTACATTGCGTAGAGTTTGTCGCCCGGAATGATGGTGATGTTGTTTTTTTGCAACAGCTCAATGCCCTGATCCGTGCGGTCGAAGCGAAATATCAGGATGGCGGAGTCGCCGCTCTGCTGGACGAAGGCATACATGTATTCCACATTGATGCCTGCTTCCTGGAGCATACTGAGGATGGCGTGCAGGCCGCCGGGCTGATCGGGCACTTCCACGGCCACAACAGAGGTGCGGCCCACGGTGAAACCGGCCTCCTTGAGCTTGGTTTTGGCGGTGGTGAAGTCGGATACGATCAGGCGCAGGATGCCGAAATCCGAGGTGTCGGCCAATGACAGGGCGCGGATATTCACTCCGGCATCGGACAGTATGCGGGTGACTTCTGCCAGACGTCCGGCACGGTTTTCCAGAAATATGGAGAGTTGATCGACTTTCATGGTATTCTCCTTGGGATTGACTGGTTAGTCTTTCTTGCGATTGTCTATGATGCGTTTGGCTTTGCCCATGGACCGTTCGATGGTTTTGGGTTCGACCAGTTTGACCTTGGCGGTGACGCCGAGGAATTCCTTAATGTTTTTCATTACCTTTGATTCAGCGCGCTGTAAACTCTTGATCTCGTCAGAGAACATGGCTTCGTTGACTTCCACCTGGATTTCCAGGGTGTCGAGATTGCCGTGCCGGTCCACGATAAGCTGATAGTGCGGGGTCAGTCCTTCGGTTTCAATGAGGATGGACTCTATCTGTGACGGGAAGACGTTGACACCGCGAATGATGAGCATGTCGTCACTGCGGCCGGTGACGCGCTTCATGCGGGCGGTGGTGCGACCGCATTTGCACGGCGTGGTGTTCAGGGTGGTCAGGTCGCGTGTGCGGTACCGGATGAGAGGAATACCCTCTTTGGTCAGGGTGGTGAAGACCAGTTCGCCTTCCTCGCCAGGACCGACAGGTTCGCCGCTTTGGGGGTCGATGGTTTCTGCCAGGAAGTGGTCTTCCTGGATATGCAGGCCGTCCTGAGCCTGCCAGCATTCAATGGCAACGCCGGGGCCCATGACCTCGGACAGTCCGTAAATGTCGATGGCCGTGATGCCGAGTTTCTTTTCAATATCCAGGCGCATTTCATTGGTCCAGGGCTCGGCGCCGAAGATGCCGATGCGCAGGGGGAGCTCCTTGATATCGATGCCCATTTCCTCGCCGGTCTCGGCCAGGAACAGGGCGTAGGAGGGCGTGCAGCAGATGACATCCGGGGCGAAATCCTTGAGCAGGGTGACCTGCCTGCGAGTGGCGCCGCCTGAAATGGGCACAACGGTCGCTCCCAGGGCTTCCGCGCCGTAGTGTGCACCCAGGCCTCCGGTGAACAGGCCATAGCCATAGGCGTTGTGCACGGTGTCGGCGGCGGAGGCTCCTGCGGCCACGAAACAGCGGGCCATGAGTTCGCCCCAGTTCTCAATGTCGCGTTTGGTGTAGCCCACAACGGTAGCCGTGCCGGTTGTGCCTGAGGAGGAGTGGATGCGCACGATCTGGTCTTTGGGTACTGCGAAGAGGCCGAAGGGATACTGGTCGCGCAGATCCTGCTTGACGGTGAAGGGCAGCAGGGTGAGGTCTTTCAGGCTCTTTATGTCCTGTGGCTTGACGCCTTTCTCGTCGAATTTCTTTTTGTAGAACGGGACGTTGGCATACACCCGCTCACAGAGCGCCTGGAGTCTTCGCAACTGAAGATTCTCCAGATTCTCTCTGGGCAGCGTCTCGTTTTTCACATCATAGATCATCCCTTCAACCTCCTTGGGCGGCCTGAGGCTGCCATTGTGTCCATATAAAAAATACCACGGTCTTTTCAGCCCGTGGTCCGCGTGCGTTGTGCCCGCCTTTCGTCAACTCCACGAGCTTCCTAGGAGGAGCTCGCAAACCAGAAAAAGCGCGGGGATAGGAGTTGTTGCATAGAAGAAAATATTGCCCCATGTCCCGGATCGCGTCAAGGGGTTTGTCATTGGCAACAGGGAGGAAACGGGGTGCCGTGGACGATGTCGGCCCATTGCGGACCGGCTCAAAGTACATTACACCTTGATGTATCCGGCAACGTTCGGTGGATATATGAAGTCCGGGGAACAGGTTGAGCAAAACCGGACTCGGCGGGAGCCTGACCAATTCAAGTTCATGTCGCTCGATGGGGCGAGCTGGTGGCGTTGCCCCGGTTCACGTCATGGGGACGGAACCTGCGTCCGCGCAAGGCCTTTGTGGCGCGTGCAAAGCTGCCCGCGATTTTTGATCTTTCAGATAAGTATGATATACTGTCGGACCTGGCCCTTGGCGTCCCGGCCCAGAAAGTGGTCATCGAATCACTTCCCTCTGACGGCAGTATCAAGTATTGGAGCGGCGGGGATGGGGAATACCATGTTCCCAAATGGAGCATGGATGAACTGCTTGTGGGAAGGTTTCCCAAGATATACGTGTTGAATCACATTTAACAATAGGATGAAAATTGCTGAATAAAAACAAAAAATTTAAAGAGATGGACAGTGTAGACAAGGCTCGGACCGTTGCCGGATGGTTGGACGAGAAACAGGGTGAGCGAATCACTATCATTGATGTTAAGGGCCTGACCTCGGTGACGGACATGGTTCTGGTCGTGTCGGCGCGGGGTGTGAAGCATGCAAAGGCCTTGGCCGACTTCGTGCTGGAAATGGCTGCCAGGGAAAAGATCGAATTTCTGACCATGGAAGGCCATAAGACCGGTGAGTGGGTGTTGCTTGATCTCAATGATGTGTTGGTGCATGTATTTCTGCAGGAATTGCGGGATTTCTATAATATTGAGGGTATGTGGACCGAAGCCCCGAAGGTCGAGTTCAACGCATAGCAGGTATAATCATGGCTGAACCCAAGAAGACTTTGTTGCTTATTCTGGACGGGTGGGGAATCGCCCCTGACGGCAAGGGCAATTGCGTGCGCAATGCTGCCACGCCGTACCTGGACGGCTTGTTAGCCCGCTATCCCAATACCAGGCTGACCTGTTCAGGCCGGTCCGTGGGGTTGCCCGACGGGTTCATGGGCAACTCGGAAGTGGGCCACATGAACATCGGTGGCGGTCGGATTATCTATCAGGATATGACCCGTATCGATATCGCCATAGAAGATGGGACACTTTCGCGCAATGCAGTCCTCAAAGACCTGATGGACAAGACTCGGGCCGGGTCCGGTCGTCTGCATCTGATGGGGCTTGTATCGGATGGTGGCGTACACAGTCACAACAACCATATTTACGCTTTGCTCAAGATAGCCAAGGAGCAGGGGCTGGAACAGGTTTTCGTCCATGTCTTCTTGGATGGACGCGATACACCGCCTGCCAGCGGCCTGGGGTACACGCAGCAGTTGTTGGACAAGATGGAAGAAATCGGCATCGGTCAGGTGGCTACGGTCAGCGGCCGTTACTGGGCCATGGATCGGGATAAGAGGTTTGAGCGCGTGGAAGTGGCGTACAAGGCCCTGGTCGATGGCGAGGGTGTCTCCATGAAGGATCCGATATCCGGCATTCAGGCATCATACGATGCAGGGGAGAACGACGAATTCGTCAAGCCCGGCGTGATCGAGGGTGTGGATGGCTGCATAGGCGATAATGACGGCCTGTTTTTCTTCAATTTTCGCGCAGATCGCGCACGTGAAATCTGTCGGGCCATTTTTGAAAAGAATTTCAATGAGTTTGAAAGGAAATCCGTACCCGCGCTTGCCGAGTTTGCCACAATGACCCGGTATGAGTCCGCATTCCCGATGCCCACGGCCTTTCCCCCGGAGAGCTATACGGGCACCTTGGGTGAGGTTGTTTCCGCCAAAGGCATGAAACAGCTCCGCATCGCTGAAACTGAGAAATATGCTCATGTGACCTACTTCCTGAATTGCGGACGGGAGGAGCCCTTCGAAAACGAGGACAGGGTAATGATTCCCTCGCCCCGGGAAGTGGCTACCTATGACCTCAAGCCGCAGATGAGTGCAGATGAGGTGGCCGATACCCTGATCGGCAAGTGGGGGAACTACGACCTGTGCGTTTGCAATCTTGCCAACCTCGATATGGTCGGGCATACGGGCATCATTGCGGCCGCGGAACAGGCCTGTGTGACCGTGGACGAGTGTGTCGGCAGGATTGTCGATACGGTGATCCAGTCCGGTGGTCGCGTGCTTCTGACGGCAGACCACGGCAATGCCGAACAGATGATCGCGGCTGACGGTACGCCGCATACGGCCCATTCCACCAATCCGGTGCCCCTTGTGTATATCGAGAAGGGTTGCGAAAGAGCAGAGCTTGAAGAGGGCATCCTCGGAGACTTGGCTCCCACCATTCTCGGGTTGTGGGGCATGGAGCCTCCAGCCGAGATGACCGGCAAGAATTTGATGAAAAAAGGATAATCATGGTTGAAAGCAAAAAACCTCTGACCCCGGTCAAACCCGCGGCCATGGAAATGATATTTCTCTATCCGTGTCCGCATTGCGGACGGGAAGTTCCGCTCATCGCACCGTCCCGGCCTGCCATGGCCCAGTGCGATGCCTGTCGCGAGAATTTCCCCATTGTTCCCGTGGACGATCGAACCATCCGTTACATGAAGCTCATTCTTGCAGGCGGCAAGGCCGGTATCGATCCCGATTTTCTCTAGTAATCATGCAATCCTGGCGGCCGACCGAGATGGAACCCCATCTCGGTCGGCCTTTTTATTCTGGAAAAACTTATGAAAAAGTCTAGAGATTTCATTTTAATATGAAATCATTGAATAAAAATCTGAATTGAGTGGTGGCATAGATGCCAAGTGGCTCGACTTTTGCTTTGCCGTAGCTGGGAATCATCATGTTTAATCTCGGGGAAGCAGTAAAGGAAATGACACAGAATAGAAGGTACTTGGCGGTGAATCAAGTGTTGGCAGTGGCGATGTTGAGTCTGTTTTTGACTACCGCAACGGCTCTGGCAGCCACAGGCCAGGTGACAATTCTGTCAGCTGAAGTCGCCCGGTTGGAGTGGCTTTTGCTGGCCTCAGTTGCCGTTGCCGTGTTGGCGTGTGTGGTGTGCGGGTTTATTGTCTTTAGGGTTATTGATAATAAATATGGTGTATTAGCAAAAGTTTCTGGGGCAGTGGCCACGGGAAATCTGGACGCTGTCCTGCCCAAAGGCGGCAGTGACAATTTTGGAATAATTGTGAAAAATTTAAACCAAATTGTCAGTTACATTGGTGAGTTAGAAAATAAGCTTGCAAAGAGCGAAAATGTAGCTCGTGACGCGGAGCACAGGGCAAAAGAGGCTCTGGCCTTGGCCGAACAGGCCAGAAAACAGGGAGAGGCGGCTCGGTGCGAAGGGTTGTTGTCCGCAGCCAATACCCTGGAGCATTCCGTGCAGGCCATACGCGATCATTCATTCCGGCTGGGTGTGGCGTCAGGCAAGGCCCAGGACGGGGCTGCCCAACAGCAGCGGTTCATTGCCGAGGCCGCTTCCGCCATGGAAGAAATGAACGCCGCGGTGAACGAGACAGCGGCCAATGCCGGCTCTGCTGCTTCCGAAGCCGATCAGGTCATGGAGCGGGCCAAATCCGGTTCCAAGGTCGTTTCCAGGACTCTCGAATCCATCAGTGCGGTTTCAAGGAATGCCTTGGACTTGGTGGAGAATGTGGCGGGGCTGGGCTCCCAGGCTCAAGGGGTTGGCGCCATCATGGGAGTAATTTCCGATATTGCGGATCAAACCAATCTGCTTGCCTTGAACGCCGCCATTGAGGCCGCCCGTGCGGGCGAGGCGGGTCGCGGATTCGCAGTCGTTGCCGACGAAGTGCGGAAATTGGCCGAAAAGACCATGGATGCGACCAGGGACGTTGGCATGGCAATCGATGGCATTCAGAAACAGGTGAGCCAGACTATCGAAGGCGTGAAGGGCATGGCTGACTTGGCCGACGAGGCGGCGGGCCTGGCCTGTGAATCCGGCAATGCCCTGACCGAGATTGTAACCCATTCCGGGACCAGCGCACAGCGCATCACGTCCATTGCCGCTGCCGCTTCCCAGCAGTCCGTTTCCAGTGAGGAGGTGACCCGGACCATTGCCGCTGTTCATTCCATTTCAATGGCCACGGGAAAAGGGATGGAAGAGGCGGCGCAGGCCGTGGCACTGCTGTCCACCCGAGTGGATGAACTCTCGACCATGACAGGTGTCTTCCGTTTGGTCGGCAACGGTAAAGTTCAGGAAATCATTGGTGAACTTGCCGCATCTGCTGAGGTTTTGTCTTTGGATCGAAGGCTTCAGGAAGAGGCAATGCGCACCGTGTTGGCGCGGAATGCATTCCTTGAGCTTCTGTACATCACGGACGGGAATGGTGTTCAAACGGTCAGCAATATCGGCGGCAAGGTTTCCGGGTATGCCGAGGATGCGTTTGCTTTCGGCAAGCACTGGGATTCTCGTTCCTGGTTCCGGGGTGCTGTCGACAACAGGACATTTTATATTTCCGATGTCTATACTTCCTCGGCTTCCGGAGAGGAGTGCATCACCGTCTCAGGTCCGTTTTTCGGGACTCAAGGAGAAGTGTTGGGAGTCATTGCCGCTGATGTGAGTGTGGCCGCTTGAGCCTGAGTCGTCACTTCTTCGGGTTCTTGCCCGGGGTGAACTGCATCAGGGCGTTGCCCGCGATGATGAAGCCGAGTCCGGCCACGGTGGCGGGATGAATAGCTTCGCCCACCAGCAGGTGGATGAACACCAGTGAAAGGAAGGGCGAGAGGAAAATGAGGTTGGCTATCCGCGTCGTACCGCCGCCGTCGGGCATGGCCGCGAACTTCATGGCCGTGAGCCAGAGTGCGAAGGTGATGCCCATTTCAAACAGTCCCACATAGGCGGCTGCCGACACCGATTGGATGGTCAGGGTCGGCAGTTCCGAGAAGGCCAGCGTGGCCGCCAGGATGAGCGGGAAACCGAAGAGGAAGCTGAGCAGGAGTCCGGCCATGGGGTGCGCCTTGCTGCGGGTGTTGAATATCCAGTAGAGGGCCCAGATGACCGTACTGCCCAGCGCCAGGGCCACGCCGGTCAGGTTGGAGAATTCCATGGCAAGCAGATTGCCGTGGGTGGAGATGACCACCACCCCGAAATAGCTCAGGAGAATGGCGCCCAAATCCTTGAGGGACATTTTCTGCCCCAGTAGCGGCACGGACAACAGGGAAAGGGTGACCGCCCATGTGTAGTTGATGGGTTGTGCCTCCTGGGCGGGAAGCAGGTCATAGGCCTTGAACAGGATCATGTAATAGAGAAACGGATTGAGTGTGCCGAGCAGGGCGCAACGGGCCGTTTCCTTTCGTTTCATTCGTACCAGTTCGCCGATCTTCCCTTGAAAAAGCAGTATGCCAGACAAGGCGACGATGGAGAATGCGCAGGCGCACAACAGGAGTTGAAGCGGATCAAGGTGGCGCAGCGCCATCTTGAAGGCCGAGGCCACGGTGGACCAGATGCCCACCGTGACCAGGCCGTATACCAGGGCTTTTTTACTGTTGGTCACGTCGGATTCTAGACGATGACGTGTTTCTTGATGTAGTTGACCACTTCGTTCACATCGTCGGTGACCATGAAGAGATTGAGGTCTTCTTCTTTGCAGAATTTGTTGGTCACCATCTGTTTTTTGAACCAATCGATCAAGCCGGACCAGAACTCCGTGCCGAAGAGCACGATGGGGAAGGGTTTGATGCGGTGCGTCTGGATGAGCACCAGGGCTTCGGACAGCTCGTCCAGGGTGCCGTATCCTCCGGGAAGGGCCACGTAGGCCAGGGCGTATTTGATGAACATGAGCTTGCGGATGAAGAAATACCGGAATTCGCTTTTCACGTTCATGTACGGGTTGTTCTGTTGCTCCATGGGCAGGTGGATATGCAGGCCGATGGATTCGCCGCCGTTCTCGAACGCCCCTTTGTTGCCCGCCTCCATGAGACCCGGGCCGCCGCCCGTTATGATCGAAAAGCCGGCCTCGGACAATGCCTTTGAGAGCTGTACGGTCTGTATGTAGAGAGGGTCTTCCGGCTTGACCCGAGCCGAGCCGAATACGGATACGGCCGGGCCGATCTCGGACAGGTTTTCGAAGCCGTCCACGATTTCCGACATGATCTTGAAGAGTCGCCAGGACTCATGGATGGAAAGGTCGTCAATGAGATACTGTTTGGAACGATGAATCATTGGTTCTCCTGTGATTTCATACGCAGAGGTTGCCTGGTCCCCGATAATGGGGCATGTAGTCGTGACGGCGGACAATGGGGTCCGCTGATTCTTTCAATACACTGATTCTTTTCCTTTCGAAAGTGGATTTTGACAAGCTTTAGAGAGGGATGCCTACACAAGGACCAACAATGAAAGTAACTTTTATGGGCGCAGCCCGAACTGTCAGCGGCTCCTGCTACATCCTTGAATGCGGAGGCAAGCGCTTCGCACTCGACTGCGGCTTGCATCAAGGAAACCGGGAAATCGAGAAGAGGAACCGCAACATAGATCAGTACGATCCCAAGCACATTGATTTCATCCTGATCACCCATGCCCATATCGATCATACAGGCCTGTTGCCCGCCCTGGTAGCCAAGGGATACCGTAACCCCATATATTGCACCGCCCCCACCAGAGACCTGATGGAGATCATGCTGCTGGACAGTGCGCATATCCAGGAGATGGAAGCGGAGTGGAGCAACCGCAAGCAACGCCGTGTCGGCGGCCAGATGCTCAGCCCTCTGTATTCCATCGTCGATGCGGAGAACACCATTCCGTTGCTGGCCACTATCGAGTATTCCAAGACCTTTGAACCGGCACCGGGCATCAAGGTGACCTATATGGACGCCGGACACATCCTCGGCTCCGCTTTCATCGAGATCGAGTACGAGGAGGACGGCAAACGCACAACTGCGGTCTTTTCCGGTGATCTGGGCCGACCCGAACAGCTTCTGGTCAAAGACCCGAGCGATGTGGATTACGCCGACTATCTCTTTTTGGAATCCACCTATGGCAATCGCAATCATCTGGACGAAGCCGGCAGCCTGGACCAGTTGGCCGAGGCCATCGACTACAGCTACAAGAACAGGGAAAAGGTTGTTATCCCTGCCTTTGCCGTGGAACGGTCGCAGCAGATCATCTACAGCCTCTTTCTTCTCAGGAAGCAGGGACGGCTGCCTGCGGACATGCCCGTTTACCTGGACAGCCCGTTGGCCATCCGGGCTACGGAAATATTCCGCAAGCATCCTGAGTTTTTCGACAAGCAAACACAGACGCTCATTAAAAACGGCGAGAACCCTCTTGATCTGCCCAACCTGCATTTCACCGAGAGCCGGGAACAGTCCCAGGCCATCAACGAGTCCAGCGGGCCGGCGGTCGTGATCTCGGCCAGCGGCATGGCCAACGCGGGGCGTATCAAGCATCACCTGCGTCACAACCTCTGGAAACCGGGGGCCAGCGTGGTTTTCGTCGGTTGGCAGGGAGTGGGTACGCCTGGGCGCAAGATCGTGAACGGGGCCAAGAAAATCAGGTTGTTCGGTGAGGAAGTGACCGTCAACGCCAAGGTCTTCATCATCAACGGATTCTCCGGTCATGCCGGACAGGATGAACTCATGGACTGGCTCGGTACCATGCAGGGCAAACCCACCAAGGTCATTCTGGTGCACGGCGAAGCAGAGGTGCAGCAGGAATTCGGTGCGCTTATTACCGAAAAATACGGGTTTGAAGTGCATATCCCGGAGTACATGGAAGAGCTGGAGTTGGAGCCGGGCGCGGCCCTGCAACCGGTGGTGGACATGGCTGTCGCCCGTCCTCGGGTGGATTGGCAGTTCCTGCTGGCAGATTCCGAGCGTCTCTATACGGAACTGCGTAACCGCATCAAGGATGTGGAGAGCCGCCCCTGGGTGGATCAGGCCGAGCTGCGCGATAAACTGCTTGATATCAATAGAGACATCGTGGAGCTCGTCTCCGAGATGTAGCCATGCGGATAGTCGGTGGACAGTATAAAGGACGCAGAATCATGACGTGTGAGGGGCCGGGGTACCGGCCCGCCACCATGAAGGTGCGCGAATCGATATTTTCCATGCTCATGGCCAGGGGAGTAGACTTTTCACAGGTCCGGGTCATCGACATGTTTGCCGGTTCCGGCAGCTTGGGCATTGAATGCCTGAGCCGTGGGGCGGCAGTTGCCTGGTTTGTCGAAAAGAGTTCCAAGGCCGCTGGCCTGATTCGCAAGAACCTGGCTGATCTGAATGTGGAAAAACACCGCACCATGGTGGTCAGCAAGGATCTTTTTGGTGTATTGTCCAAACGGCCGGATACTGCCTTTGACCTTGTGTTCATAGATCCCCCCTACGGCAGGGATTTGCTTGTCCCGGCTCTGGAGAAGGCTCTCGAAAACGGGTGGATTGCTCCCGGCGGGCTGATTCTGGCCGAAGTCGAGACCGCGATCACGGCACCGGATACGGGACGCATTGCAGAAATGGAATTGTTAACTGACCGGGAATACGGTCAAACCAGGATATTGTTATGGCGAAATTGAATCCCAGGCTGGCCGTGTACCCCGGCACTTTCGATCCTCTGACCATGGGCCATGTGGGTCTGACGCGGCGCGGTCTCAGTGTTTTTGACAATATCATCCTTGCCATTGCCGAGAGTACCCCCAAGAAAACCCTTTTTTCCATTGAAGAACGTGTCTCCTTGGCCAAGGAAGTTTTTCGGGATGAGCCTCGCGTGACTGTTGAGCCGTTTGATTGTTTGCTGATCGATTATGTGCAAAGTCGCAACGCGGGCTCCATCATGCGAGGGCTGCGCGCGGTGTCGGATTTCGAATACGAATTCCAAATGGCGTTGATGAATCGCAAGTTGGAGCGGAGCATCGAGACCGTGTTCATGATGACCGATTTCAAGTGGATGTATCTGAGTTCCACCATCGTCAAGGAAGTGGCCCAATATGGCGGCGATGTTCGCGGCCTGGTTCCCGGTCCGGTGGTCAATGCTCTGGCGGTTAAATACGGTTACAATCCCGAGTCCGGCAACAAGAGGGAAAAGCATAAATGAGCGGAAAACCGCCCATAATTTGTTTGCTGGGGCCCACCGGCACCGGCAAAACAGCAGCCGCCATTGCCATTTCAGAACGTCTGCCGGCCAGTGTCATCAATTTTGATTCGCGTCAGGTATATCGCGATTTTCCGATCATTACGGCCCAGCCGGATGAGGACGAGAAAGCGGCTTGTCCCCACCATCTCTATGGGTTTCTTTCCACTGAAGAGAAAATGACCGCGGCTCGGCTCAAGGAGCTGGCCGAGGATAAAATCAGGGAAGTCCGCGCCCAGGGTCGGCTGCCCGTTCTGGTGGGGGGCACCGGTCTGTACCTCAGGTCGCTGTTGTCAGGTATCGCACCCATACCGGAGATTTCGGCCGAGGTCCGGGAGCAGGTGCTTGCAAGGGTCCGCTCTGAAGGGCCGCAGGCGCTGCATGGGGAACTGGTGAACAACGACCCTGAATATGCAGCCAGGATTCATCCCAACGATACCCAGCGCAATGCCCGAGCCGCAGAGGTCTTTCTGGCTACCGGCAGGAACATGACCTGGTGGCATACCCAAAGCGAACACACCCCTGCTCCCTTTGAGCCGCTCAAGATCGGCATGAGGATACCTCTCAATGACCTGGAGCCACATCTGGCAAGACGCATAGGCCTCATGGTCGAGCAGGGGGCCGTGGACGAAGCCCGGGCCGCATTCAAGCGATGCCCGGACCCGGATGCGCCGGGCTGGACAGGTATCGGCTGTGCCGAGCTGCTGGCATTTTTGCGGGAAGAAACGACCCTTGATCAGGCCCGTGAACAATGGGTCAGGAATACCAGGGCCTATGCCAAACGGCAGATCACCTGGTTCAACAAGGAAACCGACATTCACTGGTTTTCTCCTGGAGAAAACCAGGCCATTGCCGATCTGGTTGAGGCGTGGCTGGCCGAACGGAGTTGATTAACTGCCTGCGATGACGCCCAGTTGTGCCGGTGTCAGGCACCAGTTCAGGGTGCCGCTTCCTTTGTCCGGCGTGAAGTCCAGTTGCATGAGTCCACCGTTTTCAATGGTAATGTTCAGCGTTTTTCCAGGCATGAGGATTGCCGAGGCTACAGAGTTCAGCGAGGGCAGGTGCCCTGCGATGAGTATGGATTCCAGACCGTTGTATTCACCAATGTAATTAAGCAGTTCTGAAGCGGGAGAAAGGGCTTTGGCCCCGTCTGTCACCATGATGTGTTTGGCTGGATATCCTGTGGTTTCGGCCATGATTTCTGCTGTTTGCAGGGAGCGTAACTTGGGGCTGGCAATTACCAGTTCAAAGCGCAGCCCGAGGATATGTGCCGCCCTGGCGGTTTTTTCCACCTGCTCCCGTCCAACAGGGCTCAATGGTTGATTCTGATTGAGTTCTTTGGATAGGCAGGCACCGTGCTGCATCAAGTGAATAAGCATGTGTTGCTCCCGGAGATTGGTTTGCCGTATTTTCAAAGTGTAGCATCGGCGTTACACTGCGGCAAGCGGCTTGCGGAAAACCAGCAAGCAAGATACATGCGGTGAAGTTTTGAGCGCTTTGGCCGTGCGTGGCCTTGAACACTTCAGGATACCATACAGATGTTATTTCGATTAATTGTTCCCATCATATTGTCATTCATGCTTTTCGCTCCACATGCCCTGGCGTTTGAAGGGCTGGTGCAGTCTTTCGGTTCGACCGGTATCATCACCTGGGGCAACGGTGAAATAACCGTGTCCCAGGACGTGGCCGGGAACGCGGGCGGTGCGGATCAGGCTCTGTCGTCGTTGGCCGTGCGCAAAGTGGTTTCGCAGGCCCGCAAGCAGATGCTTGATATGGTGCTGTCCGTGCGTATCGACGGCAAACAGACTGTCAGCGCTTATCTGTCCGGCGACAGCGATCTTTCTGCCCAAGTGCGGGGGCTTATCCAGAATTCTCTGTTCCAGGGGCCGACTCTTTTCGACGAAGGTGGAACAGTTCGGGTCTCCGAGCGTTTCAGGGGGCCGCTGGCTGAACTGGTACTGCCTACAACCCTCCAGTTTCAGAGCGGTATCCCGCCGAGATTGTCAACTGCCATGGCGCAAGGCATGCCCATGGCCGACAACGCCCCGGAAGAGGTCGGCAGCGGCACACGCGGCTACACCGGAGTCGTGGTGGATGCACGGGGGCTGAAGATCACCCCTGCATTGGCTCCGGTCATCTTCGGCCAGGATGGATTCGGCGCATACGGTCCCTTTCTTGTAAGTCGCACGAGCGCCGTGGACAAGGGCGTGGTGGCGTATTCCGTCACCGATAATTCCAACATCCTGAAGGAAAGGGTGGGAGTCCGGCCACTCCTGGTAAAAGCCTTGAGCGCCTATGGTTCCTGGAGAACCGACATGATTATTTCCGCATCCGACGCCCGACTGATGCGGGCCGTTGCCAAATCCGACTCCATTGCAAACGGTTGCAAGGTCGTCATCATCGTGGATGCCCCGGAGATGCTGCCTGATACCACGCCGACCACCAGCCCTGAAAGGATGGAAGAGAATAATGATGCGTAATTTTCTGTTGTTATTGTTTTTGGCTTGCAGCGTTTTGTGTTTTTCCGGTCAGTCGTTCGCCGGTCAGGTGCAGGTGTTCAAGGCGTTGGAAGAGGGAATGTCTCCCATGCAGTTGCGCAGTCAGGCCATGGACGAAGGTTTTGCCCAGGCCGTGCTTGAAGAGGCGCAGGTCATGCTGTCCAATGGGCTTGGTGAGGAACGTGCCGCCCTGCTCAAGGAATATTTTGTCGGTCATGCCAAGCCCTATATCCAAGGATACAAGATTATTTCTTCACAGATCTTTGATAGTGGGTTGAGCCTTGTTCTCGATGTGCGGGTGGATAGAAAGACCTTGCGTGACGACCTCAAGGGCATGGGACTCTTTGCCACGGCTCAGGCGGTGCAGACTGCGTCGGTGAGTTGGCCGGAAGGCCTTTCCGGAGAGGAAATTCTCGCCGTGCGGAAATTGGTGTCGTTGACCGGCCTTGAAATCGTCGAGGGAGCGTTTCCCTCCTTTGCGTTGGAGTACGGCGCCGAGAAGGGGACGTATAAAGGGCGGCTGGCCTATGATGACCAGGAGTGGATCAGCATCAATGCGGACATGGCCGCAGCCTGGTTCACACTTTGGCCCAGATTTTTCAATCGGCCCCAGTCTGCGGTCGCCAGAAGCACTGGACAGTCGTTGGTCGTTTCCGGTTGGTTTTCGCCGGATGGCGTCATGGAATTTGATCGCATACTCAAGAAATGGGATGCCGCCGTTCAGAATGCAGAGCTTGTGGATTTGGATATGCAGTCCACCGGCGTCGGTGCGACCTGGAGCTTGGTAATACTGAACCAGGACAGGTTGAATACGCTGCTCAATTCCTTTCTTCCTCAGCGCGGATTGAGTTTCCACCTGACCGAGGGCGGTGCCAAGTAACGTCTGGGCGGGCTGTCTGGCGGCCCCATGTGGACTGTTCCCTGATCACTGCCGGGATTTTTTTGACGCGGTTCTAATGCCCTTGGCGGGAATTTCAATCCCGTTTGATCGTTGTTCATCCATTCCGGCAGGCGTTCGCGTTCACCGCACCATCTGCCTTGAGAAGAGGGCAGGCAATGAAAAAGCCCGGCTGCTGTGCAACCGGGCTTCAAACTGTATTGAATTCAGGACGATTCTAGCTGTCCTTCTTGTCTTCTTCGGATTTCTCAGCTTTCGGCGTGACGTCGATCTCGTCGGGTTCGCTGCTTGCCCTTTTGAAGTTGCTGATCGCTTTGCCGATGCCGCCGCCGATTTCAGGCAATTTCTTGGCACCGAAGATGACCAGGACGATAACGAGAATAATCAAGAGTTCCCATACTCCGAATCCGCCGATCATATATAGCCTCCAATTGGGTGAATGTCTTATGATAGTACGATGTCCGAGGCTATACACCTGCCCCATTGCCCAGTCAAGGACAGTGACTCATTTCCTTGAATTGGCCCCAGTCCGGAAAAGCAGGGTTTGACCCTTTACAATTGGGTGGCCGGGCCTTACACCATCCCAATTGAGTATTTAAAATCAATGTGCTGCCTGTGTCGGGCTTCTCGCACAAATTGCATCAAGGGCTGGAATGGGCAGAATCACTCGATTGCCCGGCGACGGTTGCCGGTATTGTCTCAATGGCCGCTGCCTTTACGAAGAGCAGCTCAACCCCGGGTATACCCAGTCCTGGCGCTGCCAGGTGACTGCCCGGTGGGAATCGGCCTATGATGATTTTTTGAGCCGGGCCGACTGTTTCGGCGTCGAGGAGAGTGCCGTCCCGGATATCTGGGCCCGTCAGTTCCAACGGATGGCCCGTGACGTCTTTCACTGTCAGCGGTATCTCTATGATCATGGGGCCCAGGCTCCGGCCTGCCTCAATCATTTGCACGGCGTCTGCATCGTGGCACTGCCGAAATGTGAAGGCAGGTGCCGTCATTATCTTGCCGAAACTGACGAAGAATAGAAGCTAAGGAGAAAATATATGCTGCTGTCTTTCCCTTACATGCATCCCGAATTGTGGTCGGGCGACGAGCTGGAAGGGCTTACTTTTTTCGATCCGGGCCTGTTGGATGAGCCGGGTGACAACGCTTTTCGGCCAGAAGGGCTGCCTTTGGACCCCAAAACCTCCCGTTCACTGCTCAACGACTGCATCAATTTCGGTGAGCAGTTCAAGGACCCTGCCGAAATGGCCTATTTCGGGGCATACACTGCCGATGATTTCTACGAAGGTTCTTCCATGTCCATCCAGGCCCAGTTGACCCGCCAATTTGACGACGGGCAAGGGACTAAGGATGACCGTGAGGAACGTGAGGCGCGCTCCAAGGCGCAGTTCGTTCTGCTCCTGGCCTGGTTTTTCGAGGAGCGCATCATGGAACTGGTGGGCTTGGAGCAGGGTATCAGAAACGGTTGGGACTCCATGGATCAGTCTTTGGGTGTGGACGAGGACGATCGCCTCAATGAGCGGGTGACTTCTCTTGGAAACGCCATGAGTCATACCGGTGGAGCTTCGGACGGTCAGGAGATCCCTCTGCCCTGGCAGCGGGTCATCGAGGCGTTGCCCGCCTTTGTCCCGGAGGACACGGTGCTGGTCTGTGCCGATCCCGAGATTTTCGGGGTGTGGGAGGAATACGGCATCGAGTTCAAGGAAGATGAGGAAGGGTGTTTTATCGCCACGCTGCCTGCATGGAAATTCGGCTGCCGTCGCAGTGAGCCGAAGAATATGCCCATGGCCCTCAGGGAATTGACCGTTGCAATCCTCAAATAGCATCAGGAGATATTCATGGCGCTTGCCAACCCGATAATGAACCCCCGCCTGTTGGAGGGTCTTAAGACCATTGTCTTTGACAACGACGGGGTGCTCATCGATTCCTACGAGGCCAACATGCGTTACTATGGGGCGATCAAGGAGCAGCTTGGCCTACCGCCCATGACGGATGCGGAGAAGGTGTTCGTGCATACACGGACGCATAACGAGGCCGTCCGACATATCGTTTCGGCCGATCAGGTTGATCGGGCGTTCGAGATTATCGGAGGGTTCGATTCCGCTTCCCTGCAGCAATACCTCAAGCGATCAATCGGTATACGCGAGTTTTTGTGCTGGCTTCGCGGCATGGGGTTCGGTCTGGCCGTCAACACCAGCCGAGGCCAATCCATGGACATGATTCTGGAGATGATGGATTTGGAGGGCTTTTTTCATCCGGTCATCACCTCCTGCAAGGTCAGTCTTCCCAAGCCGCATCCGGAGGGATTGTACAGGATTATGCATGAGCACGGCGTTCGGCCGCATGAAGTGGCCTATATCGGCGACTCCATTGTCGACCAGAAGGCGGCACAGGCGGCAGGAGTCCGTTTCTGGGCGTATAGGGATTCGAGATTGTCCGCCGAGGTTCACATAGAGAACTTTTGGGACATCAGGGCCGCTATGCAGCGTTGTTATAAAGGAAACTCTCTCACGTATTAGGACTTGATTCTTGCTATTCTGTGTGCGAAATTACCATCATTGATATTAATGGCGTGCATTGTGTGCCACGCCACATGGAGGCCTCATGGACTTGATTGTCCGAGCTATCGCAACTGTTCTTGATATTGTTCTCACCGCCTATTTCTGGATCGTCATAATATCCGCTCTTCTTTCTTGGGTGAACCCGGATCCGTACAATCCCATTGTGCGTTTCCTGCGCGGTGTTACGGAGCCTGTCTTTTACAAGATTCGAAGATGGATTCCCTTTGCCGTTGTAGGTGGTATCGACCTTTCGCCCCTCGTCGTCATTCTGGCCATCAAGGTGTGCCAGATCGTCGTTGTGGGCAATCTTATGCGGTTGGCCTATTCCATAGGCAGCGGCATACCAATGTAGTCAACGACCAGGAGGACTGTCATGACGGTTTCCAAAATCGATTTGCTCAACAAGCAGTTTTCGCGGAGCATGTTCGGCTATTCCCGCATGGAGGTGGATCAGTTCCTTTTGGAATTGGCCGAAGTCATGGGGGATGCCATTGATACTCAGAAGGAAATGCGCAAGAAGATCAAGCGATTGGAAGTATCCCTGAAGGAGTACCGTCAGCGTGACGAAACCCTGCGTGACACCCTCATGTCCACCCAGAAGATAGTGGATGATCTCAAGGTGGCAGCCAGCAAGGAGGCGCAGCTCATTCTGGATGAGGCGCGGACCAGGGCGGACGCCACTGTCCAGAAGGGGCACAGCCGTCTGGCTCAGATGCACGAGGAAATAGAATCCCTGAAGCGGACCCGGACCCAGTTCGAGATCCAGCTCAAAGGTCTGCTCAACTCGCATCTGGAGATGTTGGAGATGAGCAATCCCGAGCGGGACAAGATCGAGGAGATCGAGTCCAAGCTCAAGTATCTGAAAAAAGCCGAGTAGGGCGGGGAAGGGTTATTTCCAGACCAGTATTTGTCAGCCGGGATGAAGAAGGGTGGTGTCTGGACGTATGGGCGCAGCCGGGAGCAAAGAAGAACGAGATTGCCGGTGAGTACCAGGAGTGCTTGAAAATACGCCTCAATGCTCCGGCCGTGGATAACAAGGCCAACAAGGGGTTGGTGAAATTTCTGGCTGAGTTGTTGAAATTGAAAAAAAATCAGGTTGTGATCGTATCCGGGTATACAAACCGGAGAAAACGTCTGATACTCAATACCGCGGTCGAGCCGGACTGGAAGAGTCTTCTTTCAGGGGGTTGAACGCGATAACCTGTAAAAAGGAGCTGCACATGGAAGCCAAAGACCTTGAACTCATTGAGAAGTACGGGGCCGAAGATACGCAAATCAAGGCTCTGTGGGAACAACATATCACGTACGAAAAGATGCTGGATAAGCTTGAATCCAAGACCTATCTGTCTCCCACTGAGATCCAGGAAGTGAAGGAACTCAAGAAGAAGAAGCTGGCCGGCAAGACCACGTTGTTGGGTCTGCTCAAAGCATATCGCGAATCGGAGGCATAGTATGAAATTGACCGGGGCCCAGATCCTTCTCAAGAGTCTGGAAATGGAAGGTGTTGATGTCATGTTCGGTTTCCCCGGGGGAGCCGTGATCGACATTTATGATGAGATACCCAAGTCGTCTGTCGAGCATATTCTAGTGCGTCACGAGCAGGGCGCGATTCATGCTGCTGACGGTTATGCCAGGGCCACCGGGCAGGTAGGGGTATGTCTTGTCACTTCCGGTCCCGGAGCCACCAATACGGTTACCGGCATTGCAACGGCGTATGCCGATTCCATTCCGGTCGTCATTTTTACCGGTCAGGTACCCCGGGCCCTGATCGGCAACGACGCCTTTCAAGAGGTGGACATCGTCGGTATCACCAGGCCGTGCACCAAGCACAATTACCTGGTGCAGGATATCGAGGATCTGGCCACCACCATCAAGCAGGCTTTTTATCTCGCTCGTTCGGGGCGTCCCGGTCCGGTCCTGGTGGATCTGCCCAAGGATGTCCAACAGCAGGTGGCCGAGTTCAATTATCCTGAAGAAGTGTCCATGCGCAGCTACAAACCGACCAAAAAACCGCACATCGGGCAGGTTCGCAAGGTGGTCAAGCTGTTGAAAAACGCCAAGAAACCGCTTTTTTATTCCGGCGGCGGCGTCATTACCTCAGGGAGCCACGATGAGCTTACCTGGTTGGGACAAAAGCTAAACATTCCGGTAACCTCTACCCTCATGGGCTTGGGCGCTTTTCCCGGGGACGACGACCTGTTCCTGGGGATGCTCGGCATGCACGGCACCTATGCCGCCAACATGGCGGTGAACAACTGCGATTTGCTCCTGGCTGTTGGTGCGCGGTTCGATGATCGTGTGACGGGCAAGGTGGATACCTTCGCACCTAACGCGACTATCGTGCATATTGATGTGGATCCGACTTCCATCCAGAAGAACGTGTCGGTCCATGTGCCGTTGGTTGCGGATTGCAAGCCCGCTTTGGCCGCGCTCAAAAAGGAGACCGAGGCGACATTCGGTGATTTTGATTGGGCTGGCAATCACAAGGAGTGGGTGGACACGGTACAGGCATGGGCCAAGGAGCATCCGCTCACCTACAATGATGACGGCTCGAGCATCAAGCCGCAGTACGTTGTCGAAAAAATTTATGAAATCACCAAGGGTGATGCGATTATCGCCACGGAAGTCGGCCAGAACCAGATGTGGGCGGCCCAGTTCTACAAGTATACCCGGCCAAACACGCTGCTGACCTCTGGCGGTCTGGGCACCATGGGTTACGGATTTCCGGCGGCCCTGGGCGCACAGCGCGCTTTCCCCGACAAACTGGTCATCGACATTGCCGGTGACGGTTCCATCCAGATGTGCATCCAGGAAATGATGACCGCGGTCTGTAACAAATTGCCCGTGAAGATCGTCATCCTCAACAACGGCTACCTCGGGATGGTCCGCCAGTGGCAGGAGCTCTTCTACGAGAAGAATTACTGCGCCACCTGCATGGACGCCCAGCCCGATTTCGTCAAGTTGGCCGAGGCCTACGGGGCTGTCGGATTTCGGGTGACCGAGAAGAAGGACGTGGAATCGACCCTGCGCCAGGCCTTTGAGGTGGACAAGCCGGTCATCGTGGACATCCGCGTGGAAAAGGAAGAGAACGTCTATCCCATGGTCCCGGCCGGAGCGTCGCTGACCGAGATGCTGCTGGTCTAGGAGATCATGATGAGCAAACATACACTTTCCGTGATGGTCGAAAATGAACCGGGTGTTCTGTCCCGTGTGGCCGGGCTGTTCTCCGGCCGCGGCTTTAATATCTATTCCCTGAACGTGGCTCCCACGCTGGAAAAGGACGTCTCTCTCATGACCATAGTGGCCGAGGGCGACGATGCCATCGTTGAACAGATCGTCAAGCAGCTTCGAAAACTTGTTCCCACCATAAAAGTCAAGGATCTCACTGAACTGAAGTCCGTTGATCGCGAAATGGTCTTGCTCAAGGTCAATGCAGAGGATTCAAAACGCGCGGAAATTTTGCGTATTGTTGACATCTTCAGGTGCAAGGTTGTAGACGTCAGCGTCGACGAAGTGACCATTGAGGTTACGGGTGACCAAGGCAAGATCGGCGCACTCGTCAACTTGCTCACCCGTTTCGGTATCAAAGAGATCGCCCGCACCGGGAACGTTGCCATGCAGCGTTCCATGCAGATCGACCTATAATTCGCAACCAGGTGATTTTCCGGGCCAGGGGCGGCAGCCTCTCGCCCGGGTTTTGCACATGTTTATATAAATCGAGCGATTGCGGCCCAGCAGGGCAAAAAATATCGAGGAGATATTCCCATGAAAGTGTATTACGAGAAAGACGCGGACCTGAACTTGTTGAAAGATAAAACCGTGGCCATCGTCGGCTACGGCAGCCAGGGTCACGCCCATGCGCAGAATCTGCGTGATTCCGGCATCAACGTCATCGTGGCCCAGCGCCCCGGCGGCCCCAACTATGACCTTGCCAAGGAACACGGCTTCGAGCCCATGTCCGTGGCCGATGCTTCCAAAAAGGCCGACATGATCATGATCCTGCTGCCTGACCAGTATCAGGCAGATGTCTTTGCCAGCGAGATTCTCCCGAACCTGGAGCCTGGCAACGTCATTGCCTTCGGCCACGGTTTCAACGTTCATTTTCAGCAGATCGTGCCGCCCAAGGGCGTGGACTGCGTCATGATTGCCCCCAAGGGACCCGGCCACCTGGTGCGCCGTACCTACACCGAGGGCGGAGCGGTTCCCTGTCTGGCCGCTGTTGCAACTGACGCCTCCGGCAAGGCCATGGATATCGCCCTGGCCTATGCCAAGGGCATCGGCGGCACCCGTTCCGGTGTTATCGAGACCACCTTCAAGGAAGAGACCGAGACCGACCTGTTCGGCGAGCAGGCCGTGCTTTGCGGCGGTCTGACCGCGCTGTGCAAGGCCGGGTTCGACACTCTGGTTGAAGCCGGGTATCAGCCCGAAGTTGCGTATTTCGAGTGCCTGCATGAGCTCAAGCTCATCATTGACCTCATGTACGAGGGTGGCATGGCCAAGATGCGTTACTCCATCTCTGACACCGCCGAGTACGGCGACTATGTCACTGGCCCCCGTATCATTACCGATGAGACCCGTGAAGAGATGCGCCGTGTGCTCAAGGACATCCAGCAGGGCAAGTTTGCTCGCGATTTCATCCTGGATAACAAGGCCGGCCAGGTTGGCCTCAAGACCATGCGCCGCATCGGTGCCGAGTCCCAGATCGAGGAAGTCGGCGGCCGTTTGCGTGAAATGATGAGCTGGCTGAAAAAGTAAGTTCATCACCATGATGTCGAGAGGGCGGTTCCGTTTCGGAGCCGCCCTTTTTTTGTCACGATAATATCGCTTGACCACAGGGATAAACGTCTATAGATCACGCTCTCCAAATCAATCTTTGAGGGTTTGCAATGACGATAGATGTCCTTTTTCTTGGGATACTTATATTTCTCGCCGAAGTGGCTGTGCTGACAATCGGCACCGTCCGAACCATGGTGACCGTGCTTGGGGAATCCCGGGCTGCATTTTATCTTGGTTGTCTGGAGATGACTTTGTGGGTTTTCGGCACTTCCGCTGTCCTGCTCAAGGTCGGCGACGAGCCGTTGCTCGGAGTTTTCTATGCGGTCGGTTTTGCCTGCGGCAACGTCGTCGGCATCATGGCCGAAAAGAAGTTGGCACTGGGCAATGTCGTTGTTCGGATCATTTCTGCCTGGAAGGGGCAGGATATTGCCTGTGCGGTCCGCCAGGCCGGTTTCATGATCACCACGGTGGCGGGTGAGGGGTCACTGGGCCCTGTTACCGTCCAGTTCGTGGTCTGCAAGCGCAAGGACATGAAGCAGCTTCTCGCTGTGGCGCGGTCTATCGATCCCGATCTGTTCTATACTTTCGAGACTGCAGGCGGAGCCAGCGAGGTGCCCAGCCCGTCCGCCAGTCGTGTTGCCAAGCTTCTCGGTCCCATCAAACGTGTAGTTCCACAGTTATGATCTAGGTTTTTTCAAGATCGGTTCCACTGTCCCTAGTGGAGTGTGGGCCGCTCCAAGGGCTGCCAAGTCGGTTCGGGGTCATCGGCATCAGGGTGTACCGTCGAATTCTTGCGCTCATTGTTTTTGCCTGCAAATTCAGATCATAGGGATAGTCAGCTAGGTCGTCCTTGAAGCTCGCTGAGAAGTGAAGCCCGAACCGATGCATTCCGTTCACCGTTTGTGTGACCACGGTTTTGTGTACCCATGGTTATGCTTTCCGGTGTTTAGTCACGCGCTACGAACGGTGTGGTTCTAGTTTCCGCAAAGACGGAATATATTGAATTGATCCCAGGCGGATTATCAACCGGCAGGGCATCGTGTTTTTCACCTGCACTATTCCTGAATGCTGTAGTTTGAAGGAGTGGTGTGCAGGTTGGCATCGATAATATCTATTTCAAACAGATATGAAGTCTATTGTTGAAGGCGGTATGATAACAGCTTTGCCAACTTGACCACAGTTTGGCACCACTATTTGTTGATGAAGTGAAATATATGGATTCTTTGTAACGGGCTGACATAATGAGTTAAAAACATATCTGGAAAACAATGCATAGGAAAGGCTTGTTCTGTATGTTTCTAACACGCTGAATTTTAGGGATAAAATAAAAGCGGTGCTGAATCGTTGTGCAGTGGTCGCTTATTTGAAAAATGCATTCATTATACAATAAGTTTTTTATGTCTTGATGAGCATAATGAAATTTATGGAAGATCCTTGATGCGCAGTAACCGTTTGCCGGGGCTTTTCAAGACCATCGGCGGTGAAAGCCTGATGCTAGGCCAGAGGCATTTTACCAGCATAGATGTTGTGAGTAGTGGCGGTGGCAGGTTGATGGTGAAAAGCGCGTTCTTAATATTCCCCAAAAGTTGTTTCGGGAGGTAAGTCATGTCGAATACCAACGCTTTGGAGAAAGGATCAGTTTCTCAGGTCGGTCCAACCATGAGGATGCATCTTTGGTTCGAAACGAACCAGGGCGTTCTTTTCGGACTTGGTCGTTTGCAATTGTTACAAAAAGTGGAGCGGTGCGGTTCTTTGAAAGCTGCGGCCGAATCGCTCGGAATGTCCTATCGAGGTGCTTGGGGCAAGATCAAAACCACAGAGGAATTGATCGGTCAAAAGCTTATTGAGCGAGCGGACAACAGACGTGCCGGATATCACCTTACTCCTTTTGGTCTCGTTATCGCCCAGAGCTATGACCGTTGGTACCAGGAGGTTGAGTCCTACGCGCTTTCCAAAAGTCATGAATTACTTCCGTTTTCTCTGGAACCTTACGACGGAGAGATGTAGTTCTGTCTTCAATGTGTTAAATATAACATATTGAAATTATTGATTTTAATGATATGGTTCCATTGCTTGAGCATATCGTTCAAGGCTGAAACAGCCGGGCAGCATACTGCGCGGCGTATATCAAGGAGGCCATAGGTATGAAACTCGACCGCCGAAGCTTTATGAAGCTCGCAGGCTCTGGAGCGGCGTGTCTCACCCTCGGTCAGCTCGGAGTCAATTTGTCTCCGGTCAAGGCCTACGCAGCAGATCTCAAGATCTCCGGCGCAAAAGAGGTTGTGACTGTTTGCCCGTTCTGTTCGGTGAGCTGCCACATTATCGGTTATGTCAAGGACGGCAAGCTCGTTAATACAGAGGGCGACCCGGACTATCCCATCAACGAGGGGTCTTTGTGTGCAAAGGGCGCGGCCATGTTCACCATGACCACCAGTCACCACAGACTGCAAAAGCCCCTGTACCGTGCTCCCTACAGTGATAAGTGGGAAGAAAAGAGCTGGGACTGGATGCTGGACCGCATAGCGCGGCGCATCAAGGACACTCGCGACAAGGACATTATCCTTAAGAACAAGAAGGGCGATACGGTCAACCGTCTCGAATCCATGTTCCTGCTGGGCACCTCCCATGCAGGCAACGAGGAATGCGCCATCGCCCACCAAGCCATGCGCAGCCTCGGTGTCGTCCACATGGACCACCAGGCAAGGATCTGACACAGCGCAACTGTTGCGGCTCTGGGAGAGTCGTTCGGACGCGGTGCGATGACCAACCACTGGATCGACATCAAGAATGCCGATTCAATCCTCATAATGGGCAGTAATGCTGCCGAACATCATCCGATTTCATTCAAGTGGGTATTGCAGGCCAAGGACAAGGGCGCCACTGTTATGCATGTGGACCCGAAGTTCTCCCGCACTTCCGCACGGTCGGATTTCCATGTTCCCTTGCGGTCCGGTACGGATATCGCCTTCCTTGGGGGCATGATCAAGTACATCGTTGATAACGAAAAGTATTTCAAGGAATACATTGTCGAATACACCAATGCCGCGCTCGTCGTTGGCAAGGATTTCGGCTTCAAGGACGGGCTTTTCACCGGTTACGATGAAAAGAGCCGGACCTACGACAAGAGCAAGTGGGGATTCGAGATGGATGCCAACGGTGTTCCCAAGCGCGACAAGAGCTTGAAGAACCCCAGGTGCGTGTTCCAGCTCCTCAAACACCACTACTCGCGCTATGACCTGGAAACCGTTTCTTCCACCACTGGCGTTACCAAGGAAAACCTCTTGAAGGTCTACAAGGCCTTTGCCGCGACCGGACAGCCGGACAAGGCCGGAACCGTCATGTATGCCCTTGGCTGGACTCAGCATACCGTGGGCGTGCAGAACATTCGTTCAGCCGGTATCATCCAGCTTCTGCTGGGTAATATCGGCGTGGCTGGCGGCGGCATCAATGCCCTGCGCGGCGAACCGAACGTTCAGGGTTCCACTGACCATACCTTGCTGTACCACATCATTCCCGGATACATGGCCATGCCGCACAACGGCTGGCAGACCTATGACGAATACATCAAGGGCAATACCCCGGTGAGCAGCGATCCGCAGTCCGCCAACTGGTGGCAGCACAAGCCCAAGTACTTTGCCAGCCTGCTGAAGGCCTGGTACGGCGACAAGGCCACCAAGGAAAACGGCTTTTGTTATGAACTGCTCCCCAAGATCGAAAAGGGCGAAGACTATTCCTATATGTTCCTGTTCGATCGGATGTACCAAAATAAAATCCGGGGCGGCATCATCATCGGTCTGAACCCCATGAACAGTGTGCCCAACACTAACAAGGTCAGAAAGGCCCTGGACAACCTGGAGTGGCTGGTCACTTCCGAGCTTCATCATTCCGAGACCACGGACAACTGGCACCGTCCCGGGGTTGATCCGAAAAAGATCAAAACCGAGGTATTCTTGCTGCCTTCCGCCCATCGTCTGGAAAAAGACGGCTCCGTCACCAACTCCGGCCGTTGGCTGCTCTGGCATTACCAGGTGGTCAAGCCCGCGTTCGAATCCAAGCCCTTCGGCGATATGTTCTGCGGCTTCATGTCCCGAGTGAAGAAGCTGTACGAAAAGGAAGGCGGGAAGCTCCCTGAGGCCGTTACCTGGCTGGATTACCCGGAAACCTATGATCCTGATGATTTGTGTCAGCGCATCAATGGTCGCTTCACCAAGGATGTCGAGATCAAGGGCAAGATGTATAAGAAGGGGCAGCAGGTCCCGTCCTTCACCGCCCTGGGCGACGACGGTTCCACCAGCAGCCTCAACTGGCTCTACGCCGGAAGTTACACTGAAGAAGACGGTAACAAGGCCAAGCGCCGTAGCACCTCTCAGACCGAAATGCAGAAGAACATCGGTCTGTTCCCCAACTGGTCCTGGTGTTGGCCCGTCAACCGGCGCATCCTGTACAACCGCGCTTCCGTGGATCTGAACGGCAAGCCCTACAACCCGGCCAAGGCTGTCATCGAATGGAAGGACGGCAAGTGGGTTGGCGATGTGCCTGATGGCGGATGGCCGCCCATGGCCACCGGCAAGGGACGGTACCCGTTCATCATGTCCAAGCACGGTTTCGGTCAGCTTTACGGCCCTGGTCGTATGGACGGTCCGTTCTCCGAACACTACGAACCGGTCGAGACGCCTGTGAATGTGAACAAGTTCTCCAAGCAGCTCAGCAGCCCGGTTTACAAGTTCACTTCCAGCAACATGGACAAACTGGCCAAGCCTGCCGATCCCAAGTTCCCCATCGTGCTGACTACGTACAGCCTGACGGAGCACTGGTGCGGCGGCGGCGAGACCCGAAACATCCCGAACCTGCTTGAAGCCGAGCCTCAGCTGTATGTTGAGATGAGCCCGGAACTGGCGCAGGAAAAGGGCATCAAGAACGGTGACGGGGTGATCGTCGAGAGTATCCGCGGCAAGGTCGAGGCCATTGCCATGGTCACTATCCGCATGCGTCCGCTTCTGATTCATGGTCAGATCATTCATGAAATAGGTATGCCGTTCTGCTTCGGCTGGACGACTCCCGGGACCGGTGACGCCACCAACAGGCTCACGCCTTTCGTTGGTGACCCGAATACCACCATTCCCGAGTTCAAAGCCTGTTGTGTGAATATCCGTAAAGCCGACAAGCTCACTGAGCTGGCAACCTAAGGAGAAACGCCATGCCAAAGACGATATTGATAGATACGTCCCGCTGCACAGCGTGCCGCGGTTGTCAGATAGCCTGCAAGGAATGGCATGAACTGCCTGCCAACAAGACGACCCAGTATCATTGGGGCAGTCATCAGAATCCGCAGGACTTGAATCCGAACAACTATAAACTGGTTCGCTTCAGCGAACATCTTGAGAACGACGTGATCCGGTGGAATTTCTTCCCGGATCAATGTCGCCACTGCGACGTTCCTCCCTGCAAGGAACTCGGTGACGTCTACGTTGACGGTGCCATCCTCAAGGATGAAAAGACCGGAGCGGTTGTCTTCACCGACAAGACCAAGGACTTCGACAAGGACCAGGCTGAAGAGGTCAGACAAGCGTGTCCGTACAACATTCCCCGGCGCAACGATGAAACCGGGCTCATGTCCAAGTGTACCATGTGCAATGAGCGCATTCACAACGGCATGATCCCCGCGTGTGTCAAGGTCTGTCCTACGGGTGCCATGCAGTTTGGCGATCGCGCAGACATGCTCAAGCTTGCCGAAATGCGCTTGGCCACTTTGAAAAAAGCTTGGCCCAAGGCGATGCTTGCAGATCCCGAGGATGTCAACGTCATCTATCTGCTGATCGACGATCCCGAGAACTATCACGAGTTCACGGTTGCAGACGCATCTGTCGATCCCATGTCGAAAAAGCAATTCCTTGCCACGTTGGCAAGACCCTTCAAGGCTATGAAGGCTTAACCAAATAATCCTCTCCGCAGGTGGTCGGAGTGTTCCAAGTCAGGGGACGCTCCGGCCACATTGCGAGAGAATGGAGCGCTCCATGAAATCCGTTTCCGCTCAGAAGACAGTTGATTCGACTCTCAATGCAATTAAGGAACGTACCCGGGCGTATATGGAACTTGTCGAAAAGTTCGGTCCTCTTTTCCTGGAAAAAGCCCGGTTGCAGGATGAATTGCTCACCCTCGAGATGGTTGTCCCTCAGATAGACGCGACACGAATCAGCGCAGGAGTTCCGATTCTGGTGGATGAAGATTTTTCCCAGTGGGCCGGAAGCATGCAGCAGGCTGTCGTACGGTTGCTCCCCCTGCTTTCGGATGTGCTCAAATTACCCGAAGAGACGTGGAAGATTTTGCAAGAATATCTGGACGATCCCGACAATATTTCGGGGCTTGCCCAGGCTAGGATTGAAGGTAACTGGAAACACTTTGAGAACACCTCCGTACAGCTTGGAATCGCACCGTACACAACATTGCTGTATATTTCAGAGACCGTTTTCGCTCCTGTCTTATGTGCTATAGTTGACAGCTTGGGCGAGCCCCTTACCAATCTGGCATGGGATCAAGGATATTGCCCCGTTTGCGGGTCCACTCCTTCCATTTCACATCTTTCCCCCAAAGAAGTTACCGATTTGGACCAACTGATCGGTGGCGGGGGAAAGAAGTTCCTGCATTGTTCCCTCTGTGGTCACGACTGGCGTTTTAAGCGTAATGTCTGTGCGGCTTGCGGCAATGATGATAATGAATCACGTGAAGTTTTCTATCTTGACGATGTGAAATATGAACGGATCGAGGCCTGCCACAAGTGCGGCAAGTACTGTTTGAATATCGACATGCGCGAGTGTGAACCGCATCCTCATCTGGATACCGTTCAGCTGGGTCTTATCCATCTTGATATCTTTGCTCGGAAAAACAGATTGAGTCCGATTTCGCCGAGCCTTTGGAATGGTGTTGAATAGGGTGGCATAAGGAATCATATGTCGATTATCCGTTTGAGAGCCATAGAGGGTCAGGCCGGTATTGATAAGGCCAGGCGGCCTGTCGAGGATCGGCCGATCCAATTGGCGAGTACTGTGACATTACAGCGATATTCCGAGGGAAAGCTGTCCTTCAAGGATGATCTGATCGCAGAGGAATCCGACCTCAAGCTCCAGATCAACGGACAGCAGGAGGCCGTACTTGCGCGAACGCCGGGCGATGACCTGAATCTGGTTGCAGGCTATCTGTTTGCCTGTTCCATGATCCGCTGCCCCGAGGACATCATGAATATGTCGTTCGCCTATCAAGGCGTTTCCCGTGTGGAGGTGACCCTCATGACTCCCCGTGCGGTGCGGCGAATCTATCCTTCGCCGCACCCATTTCGCATCAGGCCGGAAAAACTCTTCGAGTACAAGGAATTGTTCGAGCAGCGGCAGAATCTGTTCAAGAACACGGGGTCCACACATGCGGCAGCCCTGTTTTCGGCAGAGGGTCAACTGGTCTCTTTCGGTGAGGATGTGGGGCGGCATAACGCTTTTGACAAGGCCATCGGCAAATCCCTTCTCGAAGGGACATTGGAGCATGCGACCATAGCCATGCTTTCATCGAGGTTGGCCCTGGAGCTGACCACCAAGGCGAGCACGGCCAATATTCCCATTTTATGCGGTTTTTCCGCAGCCACGAGTTCCGCCATCACCTATGCGGAAAGAAACAACATCAGTCTTGTCGGACGTATCCGGAAAGATTCGTTCAATGTCTACGCGAACGGCTGGCGTTTCAAGTAGGGAGCGGTTTTCGCGTTGGATTATTGGCCACCGAGAATGGCTTTCTTGAAGCTCTTGCCCGGCCCCGGTTTCGGCCCGATCCAGGTAGCCAGAAGGGCATCGGCAAAGTCTTTTCCCGGTATGCCGCCCTTTGGCTGTCCGGCCACCATGACATCGGTTCCTGCCACCGGATCATAGGTGAAGCCCATGACTTCGCCTTCCTTTATGTCTGTCATCATTTCCGCCAATTGATCGAATTTGGCCCTGAGTTCCGGGGTGACGTTCTTCACGTTGGCCTCAAGGCCTTCGAACCAGGCTTTGTTGATGTCTTTCGCGTCCACATCGCGCAGGAAGTGCATGAGCATCATCCTGGGAGCGTCGTTTTGCAGGATGGCGTCAGCGTCGCTGGATTTATCAACCAGGTAGAGACCGGCCACATACACGTCAAACACGAACTTCTCGCGGAGTGCGATGCCGTTGAGAAAGAGTTGCTGGTCTCCAACAATCTGGGAGTCGAGGAGAATTACGCCTGCGAGCCCTGCACTCATGGCCGGGGTGTGCATCAGCAGGCTCAGAAGTAAGGCGGCAACGGCGGCGGGCAATGATTTCATGGTCTGTCCCTTATGCGTCCAGTTGGTTGAGAAAATGCGTCATGGACTCGTTGAAGGCTTCGGGTTGTTCATAAAACGGCAAATGGCCGCTTTTGTCCAGTATGGCAAACCGGGAATCGGGAATGGAGCCGGCCACGAATCTTCCTGCGGACGGTCCGAAACACATGTGCCGGGATCGACCGTAAACAACCAGGGTGGGGCAGGAGATGGAGGGCAGCAGGGGGGTGTAGTCCCGCTGGGCGTAGTCTTCGTATATGGCCGTCGCAATGTCCGTGGGAGCCTTCAATTGTTCGGTTTGCATCCACTTCAGGGCGTGTTCCGGTGCCTGGCCGGAGAGAAACATGGCATTGACGAACCGTTGGGCAAACCCTTTGCGATCAAGGCGCATGGCGGTCAAATCTTCTTGCATGGCCTCCATGTTGTGGCCGTGGCATTTGTGGTTGTTCCAGGGGGCTGACGACATGGGGTAGGGGCCGGTTTCCACCAGGCCGATCCCGTCGAGCCTGTCCCGGCCGTATTGATGCCAGTATTCCAAAACCACGGATCCGCCCATGGACCATCCCGTGAGCATGGCGTTTCTCAAGTTCAGTGCGGTGATGACTTCACGTACATCCGTGGCATAGCGGGGGATATTGTGCCCGCGAGGCGTGGTCTGTGAGCGTCCGTGGCCGCGCAGGTCCACGGTGACGACCTGGAAGGCATCGGCCAACTGGGCCTGCCGCCGCCAGAAGATCGAACTCATGGTCCATCCGTGGACAAGAACGACCGGGCGGCCTGTTCCTCGGATTTCCACCCACAACCGGACGCCGTCCGTGGTCTGCACCCATCCGCCGACCTGGTTTTCACCGGTGGTTTCAACGGCTTCGAAAAGGTCCATTCAACTAATATCCCTTGGGGATCGGCTTGATGTCGATGACAGGGGTGCCGTCGATGGCCTCCAGCGGCTCCACCACCAGCGTGCAGGGTTCTTCTATGGCCACCAGGGTGACGCGGTGCAGTCCTATGGGGTTGGGGCGGGACGGGGATCGGGTGGTGAATACGCCGCGCATGGGAACCTCTACCCGGCCTCTGGGGTGGACCATGAGCACATCCCGTTTGGACTTGTGGAACCAGGTGAAGAGTTCGAGTTGTGCACCGGGTTCCATGGAGTCCAGGCCCTGGGCATAGGCCGGGTCCAGATCGATGCGAACGCGGGCCGCCCCGGCTTCATTTTCCATTTTGGGGGCCGTGGCCAAATCCTTTATTGGGGAGCGAATGGTGCCTATGATGACCAGTTCCTTGTCCATAACGCCTCCGTTTATTTGCCGAAGTGGTCGAATCCCTCGGTGGTGAAAGGTTTGTCATTGAGGATGATGCCCGGTGTCTTGGTCACGGTACCGATTTTCATGAAGCCGGGAACGGATTCGGCCTTGCCCGCTTCGAACGGGGAGACTGCTCCGAGCAGGGCGTAGTCTTCCCCGCCGAGCACGGCGAATTCCACTGGGTCAACGTTTACGGTTTCTGCGAAAGTGATGAGGTTGCTGTTCAGTCTGGACACATCGATGTGCAGGTCGGCTCCCAGGTTGGGGCCGAGAAAGCGGGGCAGGTCACGGGCCAGGCCGTCGGAAACGTCCATCAGTCCCTTGATTCCGGCGGCATTGAGCAGGGTGCCGATCATGACCTTGGGCTTGGGCCGCAGGTGGGCCATGACAGCGGCTGGCAGCGTTTCCCGAGCTTTGACGCCCGCTGCTTCGAGAGCCATGAGCCCGGCCCTGGCCAGGCCGATGTCGCCTACGGTGAACAGTATGTCGCCGTAGGCGCACTTGCCGCGTCTGAGAAACCCGGTGGAGCCGGCAACGCCGTAGATGGAGATGGACATGCCCAGGCGATCGGACCGGCTCAGATCAC
This sequence comes from Pseudodesulfovibrio sp. S3, assembly GCF_004025585.1. Taxonomy (NCBI): domain Bacteria; kingdom Pseudomonadati; phylum Thermodesulfobacteriota; class Desulfovibrionia; order Desulfovibrionales; family Desulfovibrionaceae; genus Pseudodesulfovibrio; species Pseudodesulfovibrio sp. S3. The sequence continues at coordinate 266,998 of NZ_QTZO01000003.1, read as the reverse complement.
CGCCCGCCAGCACCATGTCGTTCTGTTTGGCCAGTGAGGACATGGATTTGAAGAAGTCGTTCCAGAAGGCGTCGTCCAGGCCGGGGGGGACCATGAGGTCCAGGGTAAAGGCCACTGGTTTGGCCCCCATGGCGGCGATATCGCTGACATTGACGGCCAACGCCTTGTAGCCGATGTCTGCCGCGGAGAAATAATCGCGCCGGAAGTGGACATCTTCCAGAAAGATATCGGAGGAGACGCAGTATTCCCTGCCGCCCGCCAGCACGGCGCAATCGTCACCCCGGCCAAGAGTGAGGAAATCGTGCTCGCGGGGGAAGTAGGTATCGATCAGTTCCAGGAATTGTGCTTCACTTTTCATATCCATCTCTTTTCCAGTATCAGATAAGTTCGAGGTAGTCCCCGATGATGACCTTGAGGCCGAAGCCGGGGAAGTTCACCCTGTATTTGTTCGGTTCGATATGGGCAATGATCTTGCCTTTGCCGAAAATCTTGTGCCGACAGAAGCCCATCTTGGAAGGATCGACCTTGGGCGTGGTCGAGCCGAACGCTGGGGATTCGTCTTCGACAACCGGGCGCGGAGAATGGGGTATGGACCTGCGCCGCTGCTCCAGACCGCCGCCATAGGACTCGTTCATGCGGTCAAAGACCGTGTCCGGCAGTTCGAGAATGAAAGGACTGGGCAGGGTCGGCTCGGACATGCCGCTGGCCCGGTTGTAGACTGAACTGGGCACGAACAGCTTGAGATGCTCCTTGGCACGGGTGCAGGCCACGTACATCAGGCGGCGTTCCTCTTCCAGGTCCTCGGCGCGCTGCATGGCCTTGCGGGACGGAAAGCGGTCCTCCACCAGGTCGATGATGATGACCGCAGACCATTCCAGCCCCTTGGCCGAGTGGACTGTGGACAGTACCACCGCGTTTTCCTTGCGTTTTTCATCCTCGGGGTCGCCGTCCAGGCTGAGGTCGCCGATGAATTGCTCCATGTCCGAATAGCCCACTGAAATCTGGCTGAGTTGTTCCAGTCCGGCCTGGCGCTTGGGGTAGTCGTCCGGGTATTTCTCCATGAGGATGGGCTGGTAGTAAGCGAGGATGGATTCCAGTACGGCTGAGGGTTTGGGAGGCGAAGAACGCAGTTTGTCCAGCTCCGTCAGCAGTTCCTTGAGCGGCTCGTGTTTCTTCAGCGCCTTGGCCATGTACTTGTCGTCCCTGGTGTGCATGGCCGTGTAAATCTTGGTCACGGTCTTGGGACCGACTCCCTTGATGTGTTCCATGGCCCGTTGCCAGGCCAACAGGTCGTGCGGATTGAGCACCAGCCTGATGTAGGAGAGAACATCCTTGATGTGGGCGGCTTCGTGGAACCGGATGCCGCCGTATTTCTGGTAGTCGATACCGATGCGCGTCAGGGCCACTTCCAGGGGGAAGGATTGGTATCCCGCCCGGAAGAGCACGGCCACATCGTGGAGCAGGTACTTCCGCTTGAATTCCAGGATCTGGTCCACCACCAGCCTCGCCTGGGTCTGGTCGCTCAGGGGATGCACCACCTCGGGCAGTTTGTCGCTTTTGAGGTCCGAGTAGAGGTGTTTCTCGAATTTGGTGGTCGCGCCCTTGAGTATCTCATTGGTCAGGTCGAGGATGGGCTGCACGGATCGATAATTCTTTTCCAGGCGGATGATCTTGGTGCCTTCAAATATTTGGGGGAATTCCAGTATGTTTGCGACATTGGCGCCGCGAAAGGCGTAGATGGACTGGGCATCGTCCCCAACGGCCATGACATTGCCCTTGCGGCCTGCCAGGTGCTTGACGATGCGGGCCTGGACCAGGTTGGTGTCCTGATATTCGTCCACCATGATGTACTGATAGCGTGTCTGGAGCTGGTTCCTGAGCGGTTCGTTTTCCTCCAGGAGCCTGTCCAGCAGAAAGAGCAGGTCGTCGTAGTCGACCAGGGCGTGACCACGCTTGAACCGGGCATATCCGTCGGAAATTTGCAGCAGGTCTTCAAGGTAGGGGTTCAGGTGGTAGGCCTCGCGCTCCAGGATGGCCTCGATGGGAAGCTCCTTGTTGCGGGACTTGGTGATCATGTCCAGCAGGGTGCTTTTCTTGGGATAGGAGCGGTCCCCTTTGCCGAGCTTCAGGTCGCCTCTGACTTCCTTGCAGATGTTCTCGGAGTCGGCCCGGTCCATGAGGGTGAAGCCGTTCTCAAAGCCGATGTCCATGGCATTCTGGCGCAGCGTGGCATAGGCAAAGGAGTGGAAGGTGCCGCCGGAGGTTCCGTGCAGGGAGCGTCCGAGGATGTCCTCTGTCCGCGCCAGCATTTCCTGGGCGGATTTTCGGGTGAAGGTCAGGAGCAGGATCTGGGCAGGGTCCACGCCCTGTTCGACCAGGTGGGCCAACCGGTAAACGATGGTCCGTGTCTTGCCCGAACCTGCACCGGCTATGACCAGCACCGGCCCTTCGGTGGTGGTCACGGCCTCGCGCTGGGCCTCGTTCAGGTCGTTTTCAAAATCTATGCTCATTTATCTTGTGATGTCGAAATGTTGTAAAATCAGGTCGCCGACATTCCGAATCCTTTCGGGCCGGGAATGTTCCGTGTCCATGTAGATGGCTCCGTCCACCGTATGTGTCCCGGTCCGTCCATGCAAACCAAAAATGTCGCTGCGGTCGAATTTGGCCTTGAGGTCGAAACCGGGGTGTGACTGGCAGACCAGATCGGGCAGTTGGTCAGAAGATGCGCCGGGATAGAGACTTGCGGCGGGGTGCACGGCCTTCATGACCGGTTCGCCGTTGTACTTCAACGCCATCAGCCCGGTGGCGATGCGTTCCTGTAGGGCCAATGCCTCCTCCGGGTCGATTAAACCGCGTCGGAACCGGTCTTTGGCGTGAATGTATATGCGGCCAGGGTCCAGAGCGAACGCCTTTGATTCTGATGCAATGGACCTGGTATCCCATTCATCCTTTGGAGGACCGGTCAGAGTGAGCAGGCCCTCTTGCATGAGCCAGGTGTTGAGGCATATTTCGGTCTTGATCTCGGTGAATCCGTGGTCGGCCAGCACCATGAGCCTTTTGGGGCCGGCAAGGGCGTCGTATCGTTCGAGGAATACCCCCAGGGCGTGATCCCACTCGGCCAGGAATGCCATGCAATCCAGGTGATCCGGGTGGTCCAGGTGGAGGACTGCGTCCATGAAAAAATGGAACAGCCGGTCCGTCTCGGTGAAGACATGAATGAACAGATCCCAGCCGAGATCAGGCCAGAGCAGGTCTAGGGCGTTCAGGCGGGATTGCAGGGTCAGGCGCAATTCATCGAGCAGATAGCCGAGATCGCTTTTGCCCCGGTTGGTGTCTGCTTCGAGCTTGTAATTGATTTCTTCAAGTTTTGCCTTAAGAAATGGCGGGTATGCCGCATGTTCCAGATCATGAGCCACAAAACCGGACACGAGCATCCCGCGCATGGGGTGTGCCGGGTAGGTGTTCGGCAGGTTGATCACTCGAGATATCAGCCCCTTATCACCAAGCAGGTCGAAGATTGTCGGGCCGGTGACGTCCGTTCTGCCGGATATGCGCAGTGCATACGTATCTGGATCGATGCGGGAGAATCCGAATATTCCATGTCCCTCCGGTCCGGTCCCGGTGAAAAACGAGGTCCAGTTCACGGGCGAGAGTTCGGGCAGTTCTGCCCGCACGGTCGTGGCTTCTGCGGCTATGCGGCCTATGTTCGGCAGGGAGGCGCCGAGCGTTTTAGCCAGGTCGAGCGACAGTCCGTCCAGGCCGAGGACAACCAGTCGCCTGCGTGGTTGGGAGGGAAGAAGCAGGGACATGGCCTAGAACAGTTGGGCTTCAAATTTCTTGAGGAAGAATGTGGGATTATACGAAAGCTTTGCCTTGCGCAGGCCTTCGTCACCCAGATCCTGTTCCCGGTTGACGTTGGTGAATTCTGCGGCATCGTTTTCCAGAAACATCTGGTTGATGGCTTGATATACGCCCTTGTAGCGGATGTCGCCCTTCTCGAAGTGGATGACCAGGGAGTCCTCGCACAACGGTTCGGCCACGGTGTAGGCTATGACCTTGCCCTCCACGCGGATGGTTGCACCCATGAGTCCCTTGATCTGATCGATGTGTTGCAGCACGCGGGTGATGGCGTGGTTTTCGGCCTTGAGCGCCTCGGATGGATTGTTCTCCTCGTACCACTTGTACCATTCGTCCTGCATCACCAGCACCTCTTCAACACATTCCGGGGCCATGGATTCATAGGTGTAGGGATAGTTCTTTAGAAATTGGTTCAGCAGGTTCTTTTTCTTATGGAATTTTTTACCCTTGAGAGAGATCAGCTCTTCGACTGAGTAAACGTAGTCCCAGTGGGCGCGACTCTCCTCTATGGTGATCTTGTTGCCGTAGGCGATGGACCAGAGCCGGGTCAGGGCCTCCGGAACACGGGTAAAGCGCTTGCCTTCGCCCATGGCTCGGCAATTGTTCCAGTCATATTGTTCCCAATCGCCCACCGGAGCCCAGCAGATGGTCTCGGGCTTGGTCTGGCGAATGAAGCAAAGCCCTTTGTTGAAGGCCCATTCCAATCCGTAGTGGTCGGCCCATCCGAAGATATTGGCAAAGGAGAAATCGCTGGTCACCAGTTGCGGACATTGGGTCAGGGCCTTGTGGTATTCGTCCTGCCTGTCAAGGGAGATCGGTTCGAAGTTGAGGTGCATTGTGTTCCTTATCCTTGTTGGCCGTTTCGTTTTTTGATCATGGCGAAACGTTGCCAGTTCTTGAAGGTGAAGAAGTAGAGCAGGGCAGAGGATTGCATTATCTGGGAGCAGAACATGGCTATCCAGATGCCTTCGGCTTCGTTCATGAAGACGTGGCCGAGACAGTAGGCCAGGGGCAGGCGTAGGCCCCAGGTGGCGGTGCCCATGATGAGCATATTGTACAGGGTGGCCCCGGCCCCGTTGAGGGCTCCGGCCAGGATCATGCTGGTCAGGGTAAAGGGAACGGCCAGCAGGTTCCATTTGAGATAGTTCACGGCCTGGACGGCCACGACTGCATCGCGGGTGAACAGGTCCACCCAGGGAACGATGAACTGCCAGACCACCAGGGCGAAGAGCGTTATGGAGATCAGTCCTATGCCGAGAATGCGGAAGCCGAATCTCTTGGCTTCTTCCGGTTCTCTTGCGCCCAGGTAGTGGCCCACAAGAATGCTCGCGGTCATGTTGAAGGCCATGGCGGGCATGAACAGCAGGGACTCGATGCGCAGGCCGATGGACATGCCAGCCAGGGCATTCACTGCGCCGCCCGGCAGGCTGGCGGTGATGGCGTAGAGCACCAGGTAGCCGGACTGCCAGACGACCTGCATCAGCCCGGAGGGCCAGGCCACCTTGAGCAGGTAGGGAATGGCCCGTTTCATCCAGCGCCAGGGGGCGAAACTCTCTCGTTTGAGCAGGCCCTGTCGTGCGAGTGTGATCAGGTTGAACATTGCTCCGGCAGTGACCGAGCCGAAAGTGGCCCAGGCCAGCCCTTTGTAGCCGATATTCGGCATGCCGAACCAGCCCAGCCCCAGCCCGAGGTCGAGGACGGTGTTGAGCGAGGTCACGATTATCATACAGTAAAGAGGGTAGAATACCTGCTTGCGCGCCCGGAAGATGGCGTTGGTGATCAGCAGCATGTAGTAGGAGGGCAGCAGGAGCAGGAAAACGGTCAGAAAATACTGGGTAACAGGGCGCATCTCAAAAGGCACCTGCAGGGCGGACAGCAGCATGTTTTTCAGGGGCAGGCCCAGGAACAGGAATATAGCGCCGAGCAGGCAGGCCAGGATCAGGCACAGGCCGATATACCGTTTGGCACGTTTTTCCAGGCCTGCTCCGATGGACTGGCTGATGGCGGCCACAGAGCCGTTGGCCACGGCCATGGCTACCACCAGGAGGAAGAACAGGGATTGGGTGATGATGCCCAGGGAAGCCTGGACCTCACGGTTGATGTACCCGGCCACCCATACGTCAGCCATGCCGATGAGCACATGGAACATGGTCATCAGCAACTGCGGCCAGGCCAGATTCCAGATGGTCCTGGTGGGGGCGTGCGACATTCGGGCTGTAAGATCGTTGTTGGGCATCGTGAGGTTTTCTGTTTCAGGCGGGCCGGTTTTGGCAGGCCGTTGTTTTATAATAGGTTCATATTTCGAATTGCCAAGGGCCGGGAGCGTTTTATCGGTTGTTTGAGCAATCTAGATCGATCGCATGTGATGGAGTCTTTACTCACTATTACAAGATGCTTCAGGGAGGAGTGATATATGTGTTTGAAAGGAGTGGCATTCGATAGCATGGAGTTGAATATGGACCGGTTTTGTGTGGCAGGGGCGTTTAGTGCTCAACAGTTTTGCCAGAAGATCAAAAAGGGGCGTGGCGCGGTTTGCTGATGCTTTTCCCATTAATGTTGATGGGGTACATCCCCTTCCTCGTGCACGTGGACATGTGTGTGCGGTTTGAGTTCGCCCGGCCGGATGCGGCCATCGCGCATGGCGATGAGCCTGTCGGTGGTCGCAGCCAGGAAATCCGGATCGTGGGAAACCACCAGCCGCGCCATGTCGAGCTCGTGGAGTGTCTCCACCAGTCTGTTCTTGGCCTCGGGCGAGAGTCCGGTGGTCGGTTCATCCAATACCAACACTTCCGGTTTCATGGACAATACGGTCGCCAGGGCTACCAGTTTTTTTTCGCCGCCGGACAGTCTGTGGGGAATGCGGTCCTCAAAACCGCTCAGCCCGACCACGGCCAGGGCCTCCCTGGCTCGGGCGGCGGCATCTTCCCTGGACAACCCCTGATTGAGCGGCCCGAAGGCCACGTCGTCGAGGACCGTGGGGCAGAAGAGCTGGTCGTCGGAATGTTGGAACAGAAAACCGATCTTGAGCCGGGCGGCGGCAAAGGCCTTGGCGTCGGACATGGGCGTGCTGAAGAGTTCAACTTGGCCTTGGTCCGGGGTGATCAGTCCCATGAGGATGTGCAGCATGGTGGATTTGCCCGCCCCGTTGGGACCGAACAGGCCCAGCTTCTCGCCATGATGCAGGTGGAATGTCAGCTTGTCCAGGGTGTTGCCACGTTCAGGAAAGGCGTATGTGATATCCTTCAATTCAATGATCGCATGGCTCATGACAATCCCCTTTGGATGAAGCCGAAATAGATGATTCCCAGGCAGAAGCAAGTGCACAGGGCCAGGAAAAGGTAGTCCTGCGGTGCGGATTTAAAGGCTGTCAGGGAGTAGAAACGGCCGTGAAACCCGCGGCAGCGCATTGCCGCCTGGACCCGTTCGGCGCGGTCCCAGCTTTTGACCAGGAGCATGCCCACCAACCATGCATAGGCTCGGTAGGTGTGGGCGCTGGTGCGTGGTTTGAACCCCCGCGCGCGCATGGCCTGGCACATGGTGGTGTACTCCTGGTGGATGGCAAAGATATAGCGATAGGTGAACAGGAGAATGTGGCAGAGTTTGTTCGGTATGCCGAGTTGCTGCATGGCCGGGCCGAGATTCTGGATGGAGATGGTCCCCAGAAGCGCCATGAGGCCGAGCACGATGGCGTTGGACTTCACCGTGATGAGCAGGGCAAGATCCACGCCTTGCGTGGTGGCGTGAAGGGGCCCGATGGACCAGATTGCGTTGCCCGGCAGGGAAAAGGGGATGAACAGCCACAGGAAGGCGATGAAGAAGTTGACTGCGAACAGTCGTTTCATGACCAGGATCAGATTCAGATGGGCCGCTCTCACAAGAAAAAGTCCGACGGCAAAGGCGATCCAGGCCGGTTTGGGCAGGGTCAGCAGGGCCACAGGCAGGGTCAGGAGCATTGCGCAGATCAGACGGATGCGCGGGTCCATCCTGTGGATGACGGAATCGCCCGAGGCGAACGGCTCGGAAAGTGCGGCCACATATGCTCCTTTTCTCAGATAATCCGGGGAGGCTTGTCAGGGGAAAAGGAGTAGTACAGAATAGGAATCCCTGCAACCGACCTTATTCGGCAGCCAGTCCCACTTCAGGGGCGATTTCAGTTACCGAGTCAATGGCGATCTGGAGAAAATCGCCCAACTCCAGGCCTATCTTGTCGCATTCGCGAATGCAGTCGCGGTTTACGCTGGCCGCGAACGCCTTGTCCTTCATTTTCTTTTTCAGGCTCTTGGGGTTCATGCCGTCGATCTTGGTGGGGCGGACCAGGGCGCCTGCGTGAACCAGCCCGGTGACGGTTTCGCCGCAGCGCAGGGCAAAGTCGAAATCGGTTTCCGGTCCTTCGGCTCCGTTCATCTCGGCGGCATGGCGGCGGATGGCGGTCAGGGCTTCGTCAGGGAGTTTGCCTTTCAGCATGTCAACGGTGTCCAGCCCGTGGCGAGCATAGGCCTCTTTTGTGACGGCGTAGTCCAGGTCGTGCAGCAGTCCGGTGATGCCCCACAGATCAGCGTCCTTGCCCAGCTTGACGGCCAGGCCGCGCATGACGGCTTCGGATTCCAGGGCGTGGTTGATCAGGTTGATTTCGGTGTTGTGTTCCTTGAGCAGGGCCAGGGCTTCGTCTCGGCTTATCATATCGGTTCCTTGGGGTTTGAGTATCAGCGTGCTGTCATAGTGCCTGATCAAATCGTGGTGTTCCAGATACAGATTCTCGGATGTCCGGGCGGTACAGTTACTCGGACGCGTAGAGCCAGCATGCGGTTTTTACGCCGTCTGGCTGGGCCATGAGTTCGGGGCGGCCGTTTCTGCACTTGTCAAAGGCAGCGGGGCAGCGGGGGTGGAACGGACATCCTGTGGGCGGGTTCATGGGGCTGGGCAGATCCCCTTTCAGGGCGATGCGTTCGGTTTGCCTGGTCGGGTCCGGGACCAGCACTGCGGACAGCAACGCCTTGGTATACGGGTGTTTCGGGTCTGCGAACAGGTTCTTGCTCGGCCCGACTTCCATGATCCGGCCAAGGTACATGACGGCCACATTGTCGGAGATGTGGCTGACCACGGACAGATCGTGAGAGATGAAAACATAGGTCAGGTTGAACCGGTCCTGCAAGTCCTTGAGCAGCCCCAGGACCTGGGCCTGCACGGATACGTCCAGAGCGGACACCGGTTCGTCGCAGACAATGAGTTTGGGGTCCAGGGCCAGGGTCCGGGCCACGGCTATGCGCTGCCGTTGGCCGCCGGAAAATTCATGGGGGTAACGCTGGCTGTGTTCGCCTCTCAGGCCAACCAGTTGCAGGAGATTATTGACTTTTTCCAGCCGCTCGTTTTTGGAGCCGATATTGTGGATATCCAGTCCCTCGCGGATGATGGAGCCGATTTTCTGGCGTGGGTTGAGGGAGGAATAGGGGTCCTGAAAGATCATCTGTATCTTGGAGCGCAGTTTTTTTTCGTCCCATGCGGTGATGGATCGGTTGCCGAAGATGACTTCTCCGCCGGTGACTTTTTCCAGTCCCATGATGCATTTGGCCAGGGTGGATTTGCCGCAACCCGATTCGCCCACCAGGCCGAGGGTTTCACCTCTTTCGACGCTCAGGGTGACGCCGTCCACGGCGCGGACGGTCGAGGACAGGAGGCCGAGCATGCCGCTGGTGACCTTGAAGTGCTTGGAGACGTTGATCAGTTCGAGCAGTGGGGCCATGGCCTAGTCCTCATACAGCCAACAACGGACTTTTCGGCCCGGTTCCGGTTCAAAAAGCGGCGGAAGCAGCAGCGAACATTTCTGGTAGGCCTTGGGGCAGCGCGGATGAAAGCGGCATCCCTCCGGCAGGTCGAAGATGCCGGGCACGATGCCGGGGATGGCGTTCAGGCGCGTGGTTTCGCCCAGGGTCGGCACCGATGCGAGCAGCCCCTTGGTGTAGGGGTGGAGCGGATCGGCGTAGAGTTCCTTAACTCCTGCGAGTTCCACGATCTTGCCGGAATACATGACCGCCACGCGTTGGGCCATGCGGGCCACCACACCCAGGTCATGGGTGATGAGCATGAGCGAGCCGTTCATGCGGGCCTTCAGCTCATTCATGAGGTCCAGAATCTGGGCCTGGATGGTCACGTCCAGAGCCGTGGTCGGTTCGTCGGCGATGAGAATATCCGGTTTGCAGGCCAGGGCCATGGCGATCATGACGCGTTGGCGCATACCGCCCGAAAGCTCGTGGGGATAGGATTTGGCGATCTTGGCCGGGTTGGGAATGCCCACCAGGTTCAGGGCATCAACGGCCTTGAGGAGCGCATCGTGTCTGTTGAACCCCTGGTGCAGCCGGAGCGGTTCCGCGATCTGGTCGTCCACTCGAAAGACCGGGTTCAGCGCGGTCATGGGCTCCTGGAAAATCATGGAAATGGCGTTGCCCCTGATGGACATGAGCTCGCTCTCGGTCAGGTCCAGCAGGTCCTGGCCTTTGTAGAGGATGCTTCCGTCGGTGACGCGGCCCGGCGGATCGGGTATGAGACCAAGGATGGACAGGGCGAGCACGGTCTTTCCGCAGCCGGACTCACCCACGATGGCCAGGGTTTCCCCTTGCATAAAGGAAAGGCTGACGTTATCCACCGCCTTGGCAATGCCCTGGTGCGAGGAAAAGCACGTGGTCAGTTCGCGTATGTCGAGCAGGGGGTTTGTCATCTTTTGATTCCGCAGGTTTGCTGTTCAGGCTTCTATACGGCATATTGCGGCGAACGTAAACGATATCGGGGATATGAAATGGCACAAGTGGTAATTGTGGGCGGTGGTCTGGCCGGGTGTGACTGCGCATGGCAGTTGGCCGAAGCCGGTATTTCGGTCACGCTCTATGAGATGAAGCCGGAAAGGCGTTCCGAGGCCCACACTGAGGACGGACTGGCGGAGCTGGTCTGTTCAAATTCCTTTCGTGCCACCGGACCCGCCGCGGCCATAGGACTGCTCAAGGAGGAGATGGAGAGTCTCGGCAGTTTGGTCATGGAGGCCGCCTTTGCCACAAAGGTGCCCGCCGGCGGCGCCCTGGCCGTGGACCGTACCCTGTTCTCCGAATATATTACCGCAAAGATCGAAGGGCATGACGCTATCACTGTGGTTCGGCGGGAGATTGCCTCGCTTGATGATGTTGATTTGCAAGGAGCTGCCGCGGTCATCATTGCCGCCGGTCCCCTGGCCAGCCCGGAACTGACCGAGAGCCTCATGGAGACGGTGGGCGATGCCCGGCTCTATTTTTATGACGCCATAGCGCCGATCATCTCCCGCGATTCCGTGGACTTTGACAAGGCTTTCTGGGGGTCGCGCTGGAAGCCCGAGGACGACGATTATCTCAACTGTCCCATGAACGAGGACGAATACAAGGCGTTCGTGGCCGCTCTGCTCGAGGGGGAGAAGGTCAAACCGCGCGATTTCGAGAAGGAAGTGCACTTCGAAGCCTGTCTGCCCGTGGAAGCCATGGCCGAGCGCGGGGAGATGACCCTTGCCTTTGGTCCGCTCAAGCCCGTGGGGTTCACGGACCCCAAGACCGGGGAACGCCCCTTTGCCATTGTCCAGCTCCGCACCGAGAATGCGGACAAGACCTCCTTCAACCTGGTGGGCTTCCAGACCAAGCTCAAGTACCCGGAACAGAAACGGATCTTCAGGATGATACCTGGCCTGGAGAATGCCGAATTCCTCAGGCTCGGTTCCATTCATCGCAACACCTACGTCAATGCCCCGGAGGTGCTGGACGAGACCTTGCAGTTGAGAGGCAGGCCCGGATTCTATCTGGCCGGGCAGATCACAGGGGTGGAAGGGTATCTCGAGTCCGCTGCCTGCGGCCTGTGGCTTGGCCTGTCCCTGTCTCGCCGGATAAAGGGCGTGGAAGTGACGGCTCCGCCGGTGGAAACGGCGCTCGGGGCATTGCTTGGCCATTTGCGGACCAGGCCCGAAAAGCAGTTCCAGCCGTCCAACGTCAACTTCGGGCTCATGCCCGGATTGCAACAGAAGATGAAGAAGAAATTCAGGAAGGAAGCCTACGGTCAGCGGGCGCAGGAAGCGTTCGCCGCATGGCTGGCTGGTGCCGGGCTGGAAAAATGACCCCCGCCCCGAGTCGCTCAAGTTCGAGGCGGGGACCTTTCGCTGACCCCATTGTTAGCGAAATCTGAAACGTTTTCACGCGGTTTCCGCTTACCGTGTCGGAAAAATGTTCCTTGTTCATATGCTAGCAATACCTGTTCCATGAAGCCCTCTTATGGTCGGGATAATGAATTGCTATGAATGCAGGTATTGCCAATTGTCTCCTGTTGTCGCACTCTGAGGCAGAGCAGGGCGTTTGGCCCCGGCAGATTTAATAGGAGCATCGTCATGACCGACACGAAATATGGTCCTCAGACATTGGCCCTCCATGCAGGGCATACCCCGGACAGTGACACTGGTTCCAGGGCTGTTCCCATCCATCAGACCACGGCGTACCTCTTTCGCGATACCGGTCATGCCGCCGATCTGTTTGCACTCAAGGATTCCGGCTACATCTATACCCGCCTGAACAATCCGACCACGGACGTGCTGGAAAAGCGGCTGGCCGCCCTGCACGGCGGCGTGGGCGCATTGGCCGTGGCCAGCGGCATGGCGGCCATCTTCTATGCGGTCACGGCCATCACCTCGGCAGGGCAGAACATCGTCACCGGTTCCAATCTCTACGGCGGGACACAGACCCTGTTCGAACATACCCTGAAGCGGTTCGGTATCGAGGCGCGATTCGTGGATTCCTCTGATCCGGCCAATTTTGAGGCGGCCATCGATGAGAACACCCGGCTCGTCTACAGTGAGTCCATCGGCAATCCGCGTTGCAATGTCGATGACTTGCAGGGGATCGCCCGTGTAGCCCACGCGCACGGTTTGCCGTTCATCCTCGATTCCACGGTGGCGCCCCCCCCCATTTTCAATCCCTTTGATTTCGGCTGCGACATTGCGGTCTACTCTCTGACCAAGATCGTGGGCGGCCACGGCGTGGCCATGGGCGGGGCCATAGTTGAGAAGGGCGGTTTCGATTGGGGGGCAGCCGGCAAATATCCCGAGTTGACCGCCCCGGACCCGACCTACAACGGCATCAATTTGTGGGAAGCCATGGGCGGTGCGGCCGGTGAACCGTGCCCTGTGTTTACCACCAAGGTTCGCATCGGTTTGTTGCGTGACACGGGTGCGGCCCTGTCACCCCACAACAGTTTCCTTATTATCCAGGGTATGGAAACCCTGCCTCTGCGCGCTTGCAAGCACTGTGAAAACGCCCAGAAAGTGGCGGAATTCCTGGAAACGCATTACGCTGTGGAGTGGGTCAACTATGCGGGACTCCCCAGCCATCCCGATCACGACAAAGCCAAGAACACCTTCCCCCTGGGACCGGGAGCGGTCTTCGGTTTCGGGGTCAAAGGCGGTCTGGAAGCAGGGCGCGTCTTTATCGAATCCGTGGAGTTGTGTTCTCATCTTGCCAATATTCTAGACGCAAAGACATTGGTCATCCATCCGGCGTCCACCACGCACGGCCAGTCCACCCCTGAAGAACAGCTCGCGGCAGGGGTGCCGCCGGATTTGATCCGCATCTCCGTGGGGTTGGAAGATGTGGAAGACATCATTGAAGATCTTGACCGGGCGCTGGCCAAGGCAACTGCCTAGAATTGGTCAAAAAGCACGACAAAGTGGTTGTATGTATACATGAAAATGTGTATCGAAAGGCAGTTTGAATCTGCCTGGAGGATACGTTGTGCGTAAGATTGTATGTGCCCTGTTTGTCTGTTTGTTGTTTCTGCCGTCATGCGGAACAAAGCGAGTCGCCATTCCCCCTCATGCCGTTCTTCCCCCTCTGGAGATGGAATCCGGCGTTGTTTTGGAGCCCATTGGGCTGAGCAAAACAATAGTCTCCATCAAACGGGGCGAAAAAATAGGCGCCTATTATTCCGGGCAGTCCGAAAGCAGTATGAATCTGTGCAACTACAATTGCAGTGCGGAAATGTTCTGGACCTCATCGCGCTCGACCATCGGCGGCATCGATGATGAGTTCAGCCAGTATTTTTATGAATCGTTGACTGCCCGTGGATACAATGTCGTTGGCGATCCGAAGCGGATATTTGACAGAGAAGAGGAGTTGTCCAGCGCACATTATCTGGTGGCCGCTGAAATCCGGGATTTGAGAACGAACATTTGCCGCGTTTATGATTTCTGGACAGGGAATGCCCTGGGTACTGAAAACGGGGAAGTGTGGCTGCAGGTTGAATGGACGGTCTATTCTCCTCTTGAAAAGAAGTCGCTTTTACAAGTGACGACAACGGGTTACCAGAAATCGGTTGAAGAGCGGGCCGGTGGCTACACTTCGCTCCTCTTTGAAGCCTTTTCGAGTGCGGCCGAAGAACTGTCTGCCGACAAAGACTTTTATGATCTGGTCAGTGGGCGCAGTGTTCAGGACAATCTCGTCAAACAACAGTCTGTTGGCGATGTTCTCACAATACCCTTGGTCGATAATTATATTACGTCATTTTCAGAAAAACCGTCGAGGGTGACCGATTCGACTGTGACGGTGCGTACTGCATACGGGCATGGTTCAGGGTTTATCATCACCGACGACGGGTACATCATCACCAATCAGCATGTGGTGGGGAAAAGCGATAAGGTTTCCATCGGTTTTTCAAACGGGTTCGAACTGCCCGGAAAAGTTATAAAGGTGCACCCGACGCGTGATGTCGCCTTGGTAAAGGCCGAGCTTAATTCGGCCAGGCCCATGCCCATAAGGCAAACCCCCGTGAAAGTCCTGGAGCCGGTATTCCCGGTGGGAACACCGCTCGATCAGAAGTTGCGGTCGACCATTACGCGGGGAGTTGTCAGCGCGCTTCGTGAGGATGAGAAGACAGGGCTGCACCTGATACAGACTGATGCCGACATTCAACCCGGCAACAGCGGCGGACCATTGGTCGACAATAACGGGAATGTCGTCGGAGTCTGTGTGAGCGGCTACGGGGAACGATCCATCGGCATCAATAATTTCATTCCGATCAGAGAAGCGCTGACGGCCTTGAATATTCACATTATCGATGAATAGAACGAAAAAAGGCCGGGAATTCGATCCCGGCCTTTTCTTTTACTTTGAGCCTTTGATCAGAAGAGTATCTTTTCCGGCGGCCTGCTTTCAGGCACGACTGTTTTTTCGATTTTCCCTTCGTTGAAATCCTTGCTCACGTACAGGGCGCAGAAGCATGCGCCGTACTTTTTGACGTCGTCTTCCCTGTAGGTGCAGGGACAGATAATATCCTTGTCAGCATCGAAATCGCCGTTGGCAAGGCGGCAGGGACAGGCCATGTAGCCGAAGCGCTCCTTGTTGATGAGCAGACTCTCCAGGAGCGGCATGGTCATATCCATGTCGTTGTTGAAGTAGTAGCCCTTGGGTTCCTGCGCCTTCTTCAGCATATTGAAGAGTTGTTTGACGTCCATGGCTATTCTCCCTTGAGGGCTTCGTCGATCTGGTCCTTGTGATAGCCGACCACGACCTTGTCCTTGATGACGATGGTCGGGAAGGAGACGGCCGGATTGTACTCCTTGATCTTTCTGACCACGTCATTGCGTTCATCACCGCTCAGTTGGTCCACGTGAACGCAGTCGTATTTTACTCCGCATTCGTCCAGGTATTTCTTGGCATTCCTGCAATGGATGCAGGTGGAAAGTGCATAGACCTTGATGTCGTTCATTTGAAGTGTCTCCATGTCCAATGGTTGAGTTGGCTCAGATGTTTCGATTTCCGGCGGAGTCTCGGGCTTTTCGTCCAGTGTTCCGGTAAAAAACTTTTTTATGTATCCGAACATGTTAGTCCCTTTTCAAGGTCAGTTCCAGCTTTCTTACGGCCAGGGAGCACAGAAATGTGAGTACGAAGTATATGATCAGGACCAGGGTCCATATCTCGAAACTTCGATACGTGGTCGTCATGAGCTGCTGGGCCTGAAACGTCAGTTCCTCGATGGAGATGACGGACACAATGGCAGAGTCCTTGACGATAGATATAAACTGTCCGGCCAGGGCTGGCAACATGCGTTGCAGTGCTTGGGGCAAAATCACGTGGAGCATGGACTGGCTCCGGCTCATGCCCATGCTGGCCGAGGCCTCCCACTGTCCCTTTTCCACGGATTCGATGCCTGCCCGGAGGATCTCCGCAATATAGGCCGCTTCAAACAGCGCCAGGGTTATGAGAGCGGATATGAATTGCGGGAATCGGTTCATGGGACCGAAAAACCAACTCAAAAAATCCTTTGTGCCGTCTGAAAGAGTGTAGACGAAGGTGTCCACGCCCAGCAGGCTTATGATCTGATCGCCGATGAAGAAATAGAAGATGAAAATCAGCACAAGCGGCGGGGTGTTTCGTATGAGCCCCACATAAGTGGTGCCGATCTGGCGTTTGAACAGGCTGGGACTGACCCTGAACAGGCTGATAATGAGGCCCAGGATCATGGCCAGGATACCGGACCAGAGGCTCAGTCGAATGGTTGCAAACAGGCCGAGTGTCAGGGGGCCGGGTCTCCATGACCGAGTCTGTTCATCATACCGCAGCAGAAATTGCGGTATGATATCCCAGTTCCAATGGTAGTTCAGACCTGTGGCAGCCTTGTAAAAGACAAAGCCGAGCACCCCCGCCAGAGCCGCCAAAACGGCGGCGTCCAGCGGGGTCATGCGCAAGCGTTTCCCGGAAGTTGATTGTTGCAATGAATCGGCCCGGTTACTGGATGAGAGTTTCCCAATCGTTGGAGAAGAACCAGTATTCGTAGTGATTCTGGAGCCAGCCCTTGCTCATGGTGACCCGTACCCAGTTGTTGAGCCAGTTCAGGAAATCGGGGTCGCCTTTTCTGACGGCAAAGGCGATGGGCTCCTTGGTGAAGTCCTTCTTGGATGGCAGGTAGAGTTGCTTCGGGTATTCCGCGGCCAGGGTGGAGGGCAGCGGATTGGATGCGATAACGGCATGTACACGTTCGTTGAGCAGTTCCTGCACGGTCTGCGACTCCTCGTCGAAGAAGAGGATCTTGGCCTGTGGCAGATAGTTCTTGGCCGCTTCGGCGGCAGTGGTTCCGAGCCGCACGGCAACCGTGGTGCCCGGATTGTTGAACTCCGAGGCAAGGGACCGGCCGGGAGCCAGTTTACGGCTGGCGACAACCGACATGCCTGAATATTCATAGGGAATGGAGAAGTTCACTTTGAGGTTGCGTTGGGGAGTGACGGACATGCCGCCGATGATGATATCGAACTTGCCGGTCAAGAGTGCCGGGATGATCCCGGACCACTTGGTGGGAACAAATTCGACCTTGACGCCCATGTCTTCGGCCAGTTTTTCGGCCACTTCGATTTCGAAGCCGATGTATTTGCCGTTCTTGTCCTTCATGGCCCAGGGTTTGAAAGTGTCGAATCCGACTTTGAGTACACCGCGTTTGAGAATGGTGTCCAGTTGGCTGGCGGTCGTTTCGGGGGCTTTTGCATTCTCTTGCTGCTGCGGGGATTGCTGGCTGCATCCGAAGGCGCTTACGATGAGCATCAACAGTGCCATGAGGGATAAGATCCGCGATTTTTTCATTGGCTTCTCCTTGATCCGGAAGACGGGTTCCGGGGGAAAAAGGTTACTTTCCGGAATCCTGGGCAAAGGTGACGTGCGACACTCCCAGAATGGCGATCATGATGACTCCGTCGATTTTGACGGCTCTCCAAATGGTCATGGTCCGCTCCTTTTGAGGTTATGGCTGGATGCCGTTGAACCGTTGCTCCAGCAGGCGCACCACGCCGGACAATGTCAGGGTGACCACAAGGTAAATGGCGGCAACGGTAAACCATATTTCAAATGTTAAAAACGTTTCAGCGTCGATCATTCGTCCCTGTTGCGTAAGGTCCAGAATGGCTATGGTGCTGACAAGGGCGGAATCTTTGATCAGAGACACGGCCTGGCTTGTCAGGGGCGGCAACACGCGCCTGACGGCCTGGGGCAATATGATGTGGCGGTACATGGCGAAGGGGCTCATGCCAAGGCTTTTGGCCGCCTCCCACTGGCCCGTGTCGATGGATGTGATACCGGCTCGGAATATCTCCGACGCATAGGCCCCTTCGAACAGGCTGAGGGCAATGATCGCCGCCCAGAAACCGGACATGTCCAGGATGGGGGCGAGGACGAAATAGATGAAGAATATCTGGATGAGCAGGGGGGTGTTGCGGATCAGTTCCATGTAGACCCGGGCCACGCCCCAGGCTGCCCACGAGCGAGTCATGCGGAGCAAGGCCGTGGTCATGCCGATGGCAAGCATCAGGATCAGGCTGATGGCGGAGATCTGAAAGGTGACCCCGAGGCCTTGCATGAGCAGACCCCATGTGAAGCCTTCATCGGTGCTATGCCAGAGATATTGCGGAATGCGATACCATTGCCAATTATAGCCGAGGCGGTGGGAACCCATGACAAGCAGACCGGCCAGGGCGGTCAGGAGCACGACGAATTTCGCCGTATCCACACATGCTGAAACGGAAAAGGGTCCGGTTTTTGTCGGGGGCAATTTGGCTGGCATTCTCTTTGTTTGTTTTGATGATGCGGAACAAGGCCTTTATGGTGTTACCGTACCACAATACCTGAAAGAATCCAGGTGATATTCTGTTGATGCCAGGCGAAGATAATCGGCTCAGGATGCTGTGTCCAGATACGAATCAAGAGTAAGCCGGATACGTTCGAAGACTTCGTCCGGCGATGCCGCAGCGTTGATCACTTTCATCCGATCGTGGTTGAGGGCCGCCCAGGTCAGGTAGCCTTGGCGAATACGTTGGTGAAAGGAGAGGTGTTCGGCCTCGAATCGTCCTTCCTCCTTGGCCTTGCCATCCTGGATATTGCGCAGGGTGGCCCGTTTCAGGCCGATCTCCGGGTCGATGTCGAGGAGAAGGGTCAGGTCGGGCCACAAGCCATCCACAGCCACCTCGTTAAGATGCTTGAGCATCATGGTATCCAGGCCGCGCCCGTACCCCTGGTAGACGATGGTGGAGTCGGCGAAGCGGTCACAGAGCACAACTTTTCCGGCCTTCAGTTCGGGCCGGATGACCTGGCCGACATGCTGCGCACGGTCAGCCAGATAGAGGAACAGTTCAGTGATGGGCGTGATGTCCTTGTTGTCCACATGCAGGAGCATCTTGCGGAGTTCCCGACCAACGCGGCTGCCTCCAGGCTCCATGGTTAGAAAGACCTCTCTACCCATGGATTCGAGGTATTCCCTGACCTTGGTAATCTGGGTCGATTTCCCGGTGCCCTCTATGCCTTCAAAGGTAATAAACATTGGTTCTCCGGTTTCGCATTCTTTTTTTGGGAACTATCAGGTGTTGTCGTTGGCCGGAAGACGTTTCTCTCCAAAAAGCGCATATAGGGCGACCACTGCGCTCCGGTTTTGTCCATGTCGGCATAGGCCTGGTCGATGATGTTCAACTTGGCGTCCATGTTGTCGGCAAAGTGCAGAACGAACGCTTCGGGGGTCTTGGGGCGGACAGGAGAGCCGAATTCATGCTCTCCGTGATGGCTGGTGATCAGGTGCTTGAAGTGCAGCTTGAGGTCTTCGTCCAGGTGCCTGCTTTTCTTCAGGAACGGCTCCAATTTTTCCATGCCTATCTGGATGTGGCCGAACAAACGGCCCTCGTCGGTGTAGTCGTTGGCCAGACCGCCGGAAAGTTCCCATGCCTTGCCCAGGTCATGGAATATGGCCCCGGCAAGCAATGTCTGGCGGTCCAGGTGCGGATACACGGTACACAGGGCCATGCAGGCGCGGGCTACCTGTAGGGAATGTTCGAGCAGGCCGCCTACATAGGCGTGGTGGACGGTTTTGGCGCCCGGTGCGGTCAGGAGTTTGGTCCTGACCTCCTCGTTGCCCAGCACCCTTTTGCAGAAGATCTTCCATGGTTTGTGCTTCATGTGTTCGGTGACGAGGTCTTCAATGGCCTCCATCAACTCTTCTGGCGGCGTGCTTGAGGTGGGCAGAAAGTCGGCCAGGTCCACATCGGGATGGGAGGTTTCAAGGAGGTCCATGTGGTCGACCTTGAGCTGGTTTTTGTCGCGATAGCTCTCCACAAAGCCCTTGACGCGGGCCATCTGTCCCGGTTCCAAGGTTGGGTATTCCAGGCTTTTGGGGCTCCAGATCTTGCCGTCGATGGAGCCGGTGGCATCCTGAAATGTGATGTTCCAATAGGGGCCGTTTTTGGATTGCGCCTGATTGGCGTTGGCCAGGAGAAAAAGGTCGTCAACCGTTTGTCCCGGTGTCATGTGATGGATATATTGAGATTTTTTTCCCACGAATCTTGCCATTGAATTGATGTTGAGGTAGCCCGTTCATGCGGGTATCATCCATATGTTTGTTGATTGCGGACAATTGCGCAAGCGCCATTGATCGCTTCTGGTTATGAACCTGATTTCATACGTATTGTCAAACTGAAGCTTTTGTACACGGAGAAGCAATGAATATACTCCTCGCCAATGACGACGGAATTCAGGCGATCGGCCTTCGTTCTCTTTATTTTGCCTTGAAGGAGGCGGGCCACGAGGTCAATGTGGTTGCTCCGGTTACGGAACAGTCCGCAGTAGGCCATGCAGTGACCCTGTTTATGCCCATCCGGGTCAAGCAGTTCAAGGAGAACGGCTTTGTAGGGCAGGGGGTCTACGGTACGCCTGTGGACTGCGTGAAACTCGGCTTGACCACGTTACTGTCCGCCCCCCCGGATCTGGTGCTGTCCGGCATCAACGCCGGTGCCAATGTCGGCGTGGATCTTCTTTATTCAGGTACGGTATCGGCGGCTACTGAAGGTGCGCTCATGGAAATTCCGGCCATGGCCGTGTCCATGGACAATTTCAATCCGCAGGACATGAGCGGTCAGGCGCAGTACTGCACTGAATTGCTGACCAGGATTCCCTGGGCGGAACTGCCGAAGAAATGTGTGCTCAATCTCAATTTTCCGGATTGCCCCATCGAGGAGGCCAGGGAGCTGGTTTTGTGCCCGCATACCAGGGCCTCGTACCGGGATTGGTATGAAACCCGGCAGGATCCACGCGGCAGGGCATATTATTGGCTTGCCGGGGATATCCCTCCCGAAAGGATCAGCGAGGGGCGCGACCGGGTCTTGTTGACGAAAGGACATATCACGTTGACACCCCTTCATTTCGATTTCACGGACAGGGAGACACTGGATATGCTGAGGAGTAAAAGTTTATAAACCTCGTTGACGTAAAATACTTGAGATCGTATTGTTCCTAATCTCTATATCAACCGCATTGGGATAATCGCAAATCCACAGGAGGAAGCTGGCATGGCGACGAAAATAGGATTAAACGGATTTGGACGGATCGGCCGGTATCTCGCCCGATTGCTGGCGGACCGGAGTGATCTTGAACTGGTGGCTGTCAACGCGCGTGCATCCAACGAAGATCTTGCCCATCTGTTGAAATACGATTCCGTGCACGGTCGTTTCCTTGATGTGCAGCCTTCGGCTGACGGATTCGTCATAGCCGGCAAGTCTGTGAAAGTGACCCGAAATGCGCCGGGCGAATGGACTTGGGGTGATTTGGGTTGTGATCTGGTGGTTGAATCCACCGGTAAATTTACGGATCGGGAGAGTTGTGAAAAGCACTTGGCCTGTGGTGCCAAGAAGGTGCTCATCTCCGCTCCCGGGAAAAATGCGGACGTGACCGTGGTGGTGGGCGTCAACGACGGTGACCTCAAGCCTGAGCACAAGATCATCTCCAATGCTTCCTGCACCACCAACTGCCTGGCTCCTGTGGCCAAGGTGGTCAATGACAAGTTCGGTATCAAGCACGGCATCATGACCACCGTGCATTCCTATACCATGAGCCAGCGGATTCTGGACGGTTCCCATAAGGATTTGCGCCGTGCCCGCGCCTGCGCCATGAATATGGTGCCGACCACCACCGGTGCGGCCAAGGCCGTGGGTCTGGTCATTCCGGAACTCAACGGCATCCTGGACGGCATGGCCATTCGCGTGCCCACGCCCAATGTCTCCCTGGTGGATCTGGTCTGTGAATTGAAGCGGGAGACAACAGCCGACGAGGTCAATGCCGCGTTGAAGGCTGCCGCAAACGATTCCATGGGCTACACTGAAGAGCCGTTGGTTTCCACGGACTTCATGGGGTCCACCTTCGGCGGCGTGGTGGACAGCTCCCTGACCCGCGTAATGGGCGGTACCCAACTCAAGCTGATCATCTGGTATGATAACGAAGCCGGTTTCACCAATCAATTGTTGCGGTTGACCGGAATGGCGGCAGGCATGTTGTAAGCAGCCCTTTCCATAACAGAGAGCGACCGCCCGGCCTGTGCCGGGCGGTTTTTTTGCGTTCAATATTATTGAATCGTTATTTCGGCGTGTTATGATCTTGAGTGGCGTTGAATGCGTTATAATAAAGATATATTTCTTTACGGTTATCTTCCGCTTCTGTAGATAATAAAATCAGAATTCTATTCTCAAATGGAGACATATGAGTCGATGCAATAAGGCACATGTCAGGAGGAGCGAGATATGAGTGATGCTCTCTTATCGGATCTGGCTGCGGACGTTGGAGAACAGGTCATGGTTGTCAGGCAGCCCATTTTTGATCGGGGAAAATCGGTCTGGGGCTATGAATTGCTCTCCAGTCCACCTCCGCAAGGCCACTCGGAGCAGGTGGCCGCATTGGAGGATTTGATTTCGTTTCAGAAAGAAAAATTGTCGTCATTGGGCATTGAGTTTTCCACGGACAAAAAGCTGCTTCTGAATATGAGTGGCTATAACCATTTGAACAGTTATGATTTTTCAGGATATCTGGGTGATATTGTTTTCGGTTTCAGCAATACTGCCGCCTCTTCCGAACATGGCTCTTTCTTTGTCAGTAATATGCATGAACAGGGTGGTTCTGTTGCCATTGACAATGATCTGGACGAATCCGTTTTCGATTCCCTGATGGATAAATGCGACATCGTGAAGGTCTCCCTTGAGGGAAAAATGCCATCCGATATCGTCAATATTCGTCGAAAATTGAAAAATTATGAAGGCAAGCTGCTGGCTACCGACGTATCGAGTTGGGAGGCGTTTGAAGGGACACGAGCCCTGGGCTTCAAAATATTTCAGGGGTCCTTCTTTTCCCTTCCGCTGATCGAAGAGGATGCCGGGCTTCAGGTCGCCTCCGTTTCCAAGCTGCAATTGATTCGCGAGTTGAACAATCCGGGCTGTGACATGGAAGAATTGGCTTCCATCATCGCATCTGACGTCAGTCTCAGCTACAGGATACTCAAGTACATAAATTCGGTCGCCTTTGGATTGAAGAGAGAAATCAAGTCCATTCAGCAAGCCGTTGCCTTGCTCGGTTTGAATGAACTGAAACATTGGGCCACTGTTGTCGTCATGACTGATCTGGACTCCACGCCCAAAGGGGAAGAGCTGGCGTATATGGCCTTGCAGCGGGGGCGTTTCCTCTCTCAGCTTGCAGGGACTATCGAACAGTGCCAACTCGCTCCGGAAACCATGTTCATGCTCGGGTTGTTTTCCAAACTCGACGCCTTGCTGTCCTATCCCATGGACAAGGCCCTTGACGGTATCGCCCTTGACGAGGCCATCAAGGCCGGATTGTGCGGCGAACGTAATGAATATGGTAATTGTCTTCGGATGCTTGAGGCTGTGGAGACGGGAAAGTGGGAGGTGGCAAACGCTATTCTCAAACGTTATGGATTCAGTGTACCCAAGGCAGCCACGCAATACCTGCAAGCTTCCAGTTGGGCGGCAAGGCAGTTGCCCAGCATGAAAAGCCAGTAGGGATGATCCAATCAAAACGGGCCGGTGAGTATCTCGCCGGCCCGTTTTGATTGTGTTTTCAGATGCTTATTTTTCGATGAACTGATCGTCTTTGAGAAGTTTGTAGTTGATGGCGTCCACTACGGCTTGCCAACTCGCCTCGATGATGTTGTGGGAGACGCCCATGGTGGTCCACCGTTCCGTTTTGTCGCCTGTTTCCACCAGGACGCGGACAAAGGAGGCGGTGCCGCCCGTGTCGCGGACAGCACCGGACAACACACGGACTTTGAAATCCAGCAGACGGATTTCGCTCAAATTGGGGTAGAACCGTTCAAGCCCCTTGCGCAGGGCACGGTCAAGGGCGTTGACCGGACCCATGCCAGTGGCGGCGGTGTGTTCCTGTTGCCCTTTGACGTCGATGATGACCGTGGCCTCGGTAAACGGTTCGGGATCTTCCTCGCGTTTGGCGTCGACCACGAAAAAATTTCTGAAGTGGAAATAATTCAGTGGTTTGCCCAGAGCTTCGCGCAAGACCAGTTCAAACGAAGCATCGGCTACGGAATATTCGTAACCCATGCTTTCCTTTTGTTTGAGCTCTGCGAGCAGGCGGTCCACAGTGGGGTCGTCCTTGGCCAATTCATAGCCAAGCTCCTTGGCTTTGAACAGGATGTTGGATCGGCCTGCCTGGTCGGAGAGCAGGACGCGCTGCTCGTTTCCTACGGATTCCGGCACAATGTGTTCATAAGTGCGTGAATCCTTGAGGATGGCGCTGACATGGATACCACCTTTGTGGGCAAAGGCGGATGCACCCACGAAGGGTTGCCGCATGAAGGGACGCAGATTCCCGATTTCACTGACGAAGTGGGATGTCGTCAGCAATCGGGGCAGATTGTCCCGGCCGATGGTGTCGATTCCCATCTTGAGTTCGAGATTCGGAATGACCGAGCACAGGTTGGCGTTTCCGCAGCGTTCCCCGTAGCCGTTGATGGTGCCCTGCACTTGTGATGCGCCCAGACGGACCGCTTCCAGGGAATTGGCCACTGCCAGTTCAGAGTCGTTGTGAGCATGGATGCCGAGGCTTCCTGCGGGCAGGTGTGCCTGAACGGCTTTTACGGCTTCGGCGACCTCGTGGGTCAGAGTGCCGCCGTTGGTGTCGCAGAGGACGAGGCGGGCGGCACCGGCCTCATGGGCGGCAGCCAGGGCCTTGAGGGCATATTCAGGGTTGTGTTTGTAGCCGTCGAAAAAATGTTCGGCGTCGAAAATAACTTCGTCCACCCGTTTGTTCAGGAAGGCGATGCTGTTGAATATTAGTTCGAGATTGCGTTCAAGGGAGATGCCCAGGGCCGTGGTGGCGTGGAGATCCCAGCTCTTGCCGAAAATGGTGATGACTGATGTCCCGGCGGCCAACAAGCCGGCCAGGTTCGGGTCCTTTTCCGGCGAGGTCTTGGCAAAATGGGTTGAGCCGAATGCGGTCAGTTTGGCGTTCTTGAACGTATACTTTTTTATGTCTTCGAAAAATTTCTTGTCGGTCGGGTTGGAGCCGGGCCAGCCGCCTTCGATGTAATGAATCCCCAGTTCATCCAGCTTATGCGCTATGCGCACCTTGTCTTCAGTGGTCAGATTCAGTTCTTCGGCCTGTGCCCCATCGCGTAACGTCGTGTCATATATGGTAACGTGTCTCATTGCCTACTCTATGTGTTTGCCTTCTTCCAAGTTGAAGGCTTTGTGGAGTGTGCGTACAGCCAGTTCGGTGTACTTGTCGTCGATCAGGCAGGTGATCTTGATCTCGGACGTGCTGATCATCAGGATGTTGACGTTCTCATCGGCAAGCGCTCGGAAGGCCCGTGAGGCCACACCGGAATGGTTCCGCATGCCGACGCCGATAATTGACACCTTGGCGACGTTCAGGTTGCTGGTAAGCTCTTCGTACCCTATTTCGTATTGGAGTTTTTCCAATGTTTTGATGGTCTGCTTCACATCCGCGCGCGGTATGGTGAAGGTCATGTCGGTCAAGCCGTCCTTGGAGGGGTTCTGGACGATCATGTCAACGAGAATTTTTTCTTCAGCCAGAGGGGAGAATATCTGGGCGGACACGCCGGG
Source organism: Pseudodesulfovibrio sp. S3 (assembly GCF_004025585.1). Taxonomy (NCBI): domain Bacteria; kingdom Pseudomonadati; phylum Thermodesulfobacteriota; class Desulfovibrionia; order Desulfovibrionales; family Desulfovibrionaceae; genus Pseudodesulfovibrio; species Pseudodesulfovibrio sp. S3. Next base: position 241,212 of record NZ_QTZO01000003.1, on the reverse strand, counting down.
GGTGTCCTTGAGGTGTATTAGCGTGATTCGGGCTTGATCCTTGTCGTATGCTATTCCGGAAACGAGAACGGATTCCATGCTTTTATCCTCCTGCGTGACTAAAGTGCCCGGCTCATCGGAAAATGTTGAGCGGACATGGACGGTTACATTGTATTTTTTGGCAAACTCAACGCTGCGGATCTGGAGTACCTTGGCGCCCATGCTGGCCATTTCCAGCATTTCATCATAGGCGATCTTGTCCATTTTCCGCGCATCGGAGCACATGTTCGGGTCGGTGGTGAATACGCCCGGAACATCGGTGTAAATTTCACAGACGTCAGCCTTGAGGGCAGCGGCCAGGGCCACGGCAGAGGTGTCGGACCCTCCGCGTCCCAAAGTGGTGATACGCTGGTTTTCGTCGCATCCCTGGAAACCGGCCACCACCAGGATGTCGTATTCCTGGAGCATGGTCTTGAGCTTACCGTCGTCGATATTGACGATGCGGGCCTTGCCAAAGGCGCAATCCGTCTGGACCGGAGCCTGGAAACCGAGTACCGAGCGGCATTTGACTCCCTGTTGTTTGAGTAGCATGGAAAAGAGTGCGCAGGAGATCTGTTCGCCGGTGGAGACGAGAGAATCGCATTCAGCTAGGTCGGGATTTTCCGACCACTCATGGGCGAGGGAAAGGAGGCGATTGGTTTCGCCTGACATGGCCGAGAGGACCACGATGACTTTGTTGCCTTCACGGTAGGGACGAAGAACTTTCTGCATGACCTGGCGTTGGCATTCCAGGTTGCGGACCGAAGTGCCCCCGAATTTCTGTACGACGATGTTCATGATCAATACTGCTTCTTGTCTGGTGCGGTTCTTATTTGGGCATCAAGGCATTGAGAATGCCCTGTGCCGTTTTTCCCATTGCATGCAATGTCAGGCTTCGTCCAGTGTCAGATGGGGTCCATTCCAAGAAAATTGCTTCATCCGGCCACATTTCACGGGCCAGAAATTGTATCCATTCCACAACCGTGACGGTATCCGGGTCTTCCAGACACTCGAATAGAGCGTCATCCGGGGCCATGCCTTCCAACCGGTAGAGGTCGAAGTGGGCCACGGGTGGAACCGTGGGGTACAGGTTGAATATATTGAAGCTCGGACTTGAAACTTCCGCCATGTCAGCGCCCGGCAGGGACTCTACAAAGCCTCTGACTAACGTGGTTTTGCCTGATCCCAGCTCGCCTTGCAAGAGCAAAGCAGGAGGGTCAGGCGTTAAGGCTATAATTGATGCCAAGGTGCGGCCAAGCTCCAGCGTGGCCTCCGGGTCCGGCAAATGCAGTCTGAGGGGCATTCCAAAGACCGTTATTGTCCCTGAAGGAGGGTTTTGAGCACGTCTTCCTTGCCGACCACGCCTACCAGCTTGCCGTTATCAAGGACGGGCAGGGTGTAGAGCTTTTCGTTGGCCATCATGGTGGCGATGTCCTCGATGCTGGTCTCGGGAGAGATGAAGGTGGGAGTCGGGGTCATGGCGTCGCCCACCTTGAGTGCGGAAATCTTCTTCATTTCCCGCTCCAGATCCTCATGCGAGGAAATGGGGAACACACCGTCGAGCAGGGTGAAGAAAGAGGGCAGGGTGACCCTTTTCTGTTGGGCGATCAGGTCGGTCTGACACAGGATGCCCACCACGGCACCGTTTTCCAGGACGGGAGCACCGTTGATCTTGTTGTCCAGCAGGGTTTTGGCTGCCGTGGCGATATCGGTGTCGGGAGTAAGGGTAATACATTCGGTGGACATGATGTCCTTCGCTGTCAGCATGGTTCAAGCTCCTTGGGATTGTGCCGCCACTCGGGGCAACACGGTTGCTATTTCGGACGCGAGGTTGCCGCGTGCAGGAAAATCGATACAGAGGGTCTGCCCGGCCATTCCATGCCAGAAAACGGCGGTACAGGCAGCTTGCATGGCACAAACGCCCCTGGCCATGAGGGAGCCGATGATGCCGGACAGGACATCGCCGGACCCTCCCACGGAAAGGTTGGGTTCAACAAACGGATTGATGCAGGTCATTTCGGCATCCGCCACCAGGGTTCCGGCTCCCTTGAGCACCAGCGTGGTGTCGCAGACGGCCAGGAAGCTGTTGACCGCACCCAGTCTGTCGGCCTGGACCTGAGACGTATCCATGGCAAGCAGGCGGGCCATTTCACCGGGATGGGGGGTGAGTACGGCCTGTTCGGGCAGCGACTGAAGATGTTCGGGAAATTCGGCTAGGGCAAACAGCGCGTCCGCATCCAGGACCATGGGCAATGTGCATCCTTTCATGAATTCGAGGACAAAGGCCAAGGTGTCCGGCTCTCTGCCTATGCCCGGTCCTATGACCACAGCGCCGAACCGTTCCTGGCTGGAAAGCAGTTCTTCGGCCATGGCGCGGGTCCAACTTGTACCGGTGCCAAGGGGCAGGGTCATAATGTCCGGGGAGCCTGATTTGACGGCATCGGCCAGACCGCCTGGACAAGCCGCAGTGACCAGGCCGGCTCCGCTGCGCAGAGCGCCCATGGATGCAAGATTCGGCGCACCGGTCAGACCAAGGCTGCCTCCTATGACCAGGACATGCCCTGCCTTGCCCTTGTGCATGTTCAGGCTGGGGGTCGGTATGCTGTCCATGATCCCGCTGGTGATGAGATGGTGCCGAACCGGATTGGTTTTCTGTACCTTGAGCGGAATGCCGATGGGGCAGACGTGCACAAGGCCGGTGTATTCGGCGGCTTCCGGCAGGACCAGGCCGAGCTTGGGGGCTTCGAAGGAGGTTGTGACGTCGGCCCTGATCGCTTCCGGCTGTGCCCGTCCGTTCAGGCCGTTCAGTCCGGAGGGGATGTCGATGGAAAGTACGAATGCCCGTTCGGCCAGCCTGTTGATGGTACGGATGAGTGCCAGGTAATCCTTCCTGAGTTCTCCATGAAAACCGGTGCCAAGCAGGCCGTCGATGATGATGTCGGGCTGGGGAAATGCTTCCGGGTCCAGGCCCGTCAGATGCTTGAGTGGTATGTCCAGTTTCTGCGCCCACAGAAGATTGGTTCGGGACTCGCCTCGATACTGTTTTTTGGGTCGTGTGTGGTAGACAGTGACATTTGCGCCGAGGTCCACAAGGTGGCGGGCCATGGCAAAGGCGTCTCCACCGTTGTTGCCTGATCCGGCAAAGCAGAAGATAACGGCGTCACCCACCGGCCCGTATTCCTCAAGCAGGACCGTGACGGCCTCTCTGCTCGCAGATTCCATGAGCGTGACTCCGGGAATGCCGACAGCATGTATGGTTTCCCTGTCCCATACGGACATTTCGGCAGGGGTTGGGAGGGGAAGCAGCATTGTGACTCCTGGACTGTGGTTGCGCATCTAGGCTTCCAGTATCACGGTGGCGGCGGCGGTGTCACGGGAATGAGTCAGGGATATGTGTGCGGCCGATATCCCCTGCCGCTCACATTCCTTCAGTCCTGCCCCGAGAAAGAAGATTTGAGGCCTGCCTGCTTCATTGTGGAGTATCTCTATACACTTGAAATGAATGCCGTGGGCAAACCCCGTACCCAGCGCCTTGACTGCGGCTTCCTTGGCCGCAAACAGGGCGGCCAGCCTGGGGACCGGGTTTTTTTCGGGCAACTCTGCAAGTTCATGCTCCGTGAGATACCTGGCGGCGAATTTTTGGCCGTACTTTTCCCAAAGAGATTGTATGCGATCGAGTTCCGTCAGGTCGAGGCCCATGCCTTTGATCATGCAACGTCCGTTAGTCCGTAAAGGTTCTGATCAGTTGCGCCATGTCCCGAACCGCCCGGTCCATTCCGACATAGATGGCGCGGGCCATGATGGCGTGTCCTATAGAGTATTCGCTGATGCCGGGTACGTCCTTGAAATACAGGATGTTCCGGTAGTTCAATCCATGGCCGAGGTTGACCTTCATGCCGATGTTTCGAGCCAGGGCGATGCCTTTGATGATCTTTTCGAATTCGATCTTGCGCCGGGAGTGATTCTTGGCGTCGGCGTAATGGCCTGTGTGTATTTCTATGAATTCGGCTCCGGTGGCGCTGGCCGCCTCGATCTGTTTGGGGTCGGCGTCTATGAACAGGCTGGCCCTGATGCCTTTGGCATGGATCGGCTCCAGGTAATCCCGCAGCTCCTTTTCGCGTCCGATACAGTCGAGACCGCCTTCGGTCGTCAATTCCTGCCGCTTTTCCGGCACCAGACAGACCATTTCCGGCTCGATATTTATTGCGATGGACTGCATCTCTTTGGTGGCGGCCATTTCCAGGTGCAATCGGGTATTGCAGGTCTGTTTGATGAGCTCCACATCCCGGTCCTGTATGTGTCGTCGATCTTCGCGCAGATGAACGATGATGCCTGTCGCACCGGCCATTTCGGCCATATAGGCCGCTGTGACGGGTTCGGGCTCTATGCCCATTCTGGCTTGTCTCAAGGTGGCTACATGATCTACGTTAACAACGAGTACAGGCATCGTGTCTTCCTCCGGATGCGTAATAGCGTGATATCTTCATTGATTAAGTCACATGGAATGGAATAGCAATAGTTGTGGCAATCAGGTAGCCGATTTGCAATCGTGTTGACGGCTCAGCGCGTAAAAGGTATCCGCATGGCCTGAAAAAGAACTGAAACTCTATCCGGAGTAATATTATGAATGTTTGTATCGTCGGTACAGGGTATGTGGGATTGGTTTCCGCTGCCTGTTTTGCCGAAATGGGAAATAATATTTGTTGCGTGGACGTCAACCCCAAGGTTGTGGAGACCCTGGAGAGCGGCAAGGTTCATATTTACGAGCCCGGCCTTGAAGACCTGGTCAAACGCAACACCCAACAGGGACGTTTGCATTTTACCACCGATTTGGGTGAGGGGCTTGCCGTGTCCGAGGTGGTTTTCATCACCGTTGGTACACCTTGCGGCGAGGACGGTGCCTGCGATCTGAGCTATGTGCATGCCGTGGCCCGCGAGATCGGCCAGAAGATGACGTCTTCCAAGATCGTGGTGGACAAGTCCACAGTGCCGGTCGGTACTGCCGATCGTGTGCGGGCCATCATTGCCGAAGAGCTTGATAAGCGCGGCGAGAACATCTCCTTTGATGTGGTCTCCAACCCCGAATTCCTCAAGGAAGGGGACGCGGTCAATGATTTCATGAAGCCGGATCGCGTCATAGTGGGAACCGGGGATGAACATTCTGCCAAGACCATTCAGACCTTGTATGCTCCCTTTGCCCGCAGCCGCGAAAAACTCATCGTCATGGGCGTGCGGTCTGCCGAGATGACCAAATATGCGGCCAACTGCATGTTGGCCACCAAGATTTCCTTTATCAACGAAGTTGCCAACATATGCGAGAGGGTGGGGGCTGATGTTTCAGAAGTCCGTGCGGGTATAGGTTCTGACAGCCGCATCGGGTACAGTTTCATATATCCGGGACTGGGCTACGGCGGTTCCTGTTTCCCCAAGGATGTCAAGGCACTCATCGGCACTGCTGCCGAACATGGTTATGATGCCCGGTTGATTCGTTCCGTGGACAAGGTCAACGACGCCCAGAAGCATGTGCTGGCCGAAAAGATCAAGGCCTATTTCGAGCCGCAGGGAGGCGTCAAGGGGCGGACCCTGGCCATGTGGGGGATCGCCTTCAAGGCCAATACCGACGATATCCGCGAGGCTTCGGCCATTGAAGTCATCAAGGATCTGACGGCACTCGGCATGAAAGTGCGGGCCTTCGACCCAGTGGCCAACGATCGCGCACGCGAGGAAATCGGCCACCTTGAGAATCTGGAAATTCTGGATAGTCAATACGGCGTGTTGGACGGAGCAGATGCCCTGGCCGTGGTCACGGACTGGAATCAATTCCGCAACCCGGATTTTGATCGCATCAAGAAAACGTTGAGCGCGCCTTTGATCTTTGACGGGCGGAATCTCTATCTGCCCGAACGTATGGGTAAATCCGGATTTGCCTACTTCAGCATCGGCAGGATGCCGGTCGAGTAGGCACAGGATTGAATGGACGAAAAAAAACTCCCCGTCTCGAAAGAGGCGGGGAGTTTTTTCTGCTCGGTCTTTGTGTCAGAATTGACCTTTAAAACAGGTGCGATATTGTAATTCCTGCAGGATGACACGTTCATATTCCGGATTGTATTCCAGATCAGTCTGTTCTTCCTGGTCCAGCATTCTGGCAAGCTGTTGAGTTTCTTCCCAGAAGTCGAGCAGCTCTTCATCGGCAAGGTTTTTTACTTGAGCCTCTAGAGAGTCATGATCATTGAAATTTGCATATTGACCCATATGGTTGCGGCCCGTCCTTTTTTCAAAAAGTCAAACAAATCAAACAAATAGATATGAAGTTTGGATTAAGTTAGTCCTTTATCATTTTACCGTCAACATGACTTTTCATCTTGAATATTATAAATATCTCAACAGACTTTATTCATTGGCAAAAAAAGCATAATTCTTGATGCCGCCGGGAGTGTGGGCGCTCGCCAGCCCTTTTCCAGGCAGTGCGTGCGGCTGGATATTCCTGTTGACAACAAATGGCTCTGTTGACAGATTCAATGCTTGTAAATGATGGAGCATTTTGAAGGACCGAGTCATTGAAGACGGGGTGACCATGAACATGGATATGGAAGAAATTGTCGACGTTGAAGAGGGCGAGGGCGAGCAGAAGTTGATCCAATTGGTGACGTTCAGCATTGGTGAAGAGGAATTTGGCGTCAATATCCTGCAGGTGCAGGAGATCATCCGTACCATGGAGATCACCAATGTTCCCCGTGCGCCTGAATTCGTTGAAGGCGTCATCAATCTTCGCGGCAAGGTGATTCCCATAGTGGACATGCGTCGCAGGTTCGGTCTCAGATCCAAGGACCACGATAAATATACCCGTATAATCGTCATTGAAATCGAAATGATAATCGTTGGATTCGTGGTCGATGCCGTGTCCGAAGTACTGCGTATCCCTGCCAATTCCGTTCAGCCGCCTCCGCCGGTGGTGGCCGGCTTGGATTCCGATTATATCGACGGGGTCGGCAAGCTCGAAGACCGCCTTTTGATCCTTCTTGATCTGAATTCTTTGCTCGACAATGAGGAAAAGGAAGCCTTGAGCAGCGTCTAACCCGGATAAATTCTTAATGACAAGCCGTCCGACTCCCGATAGGGATGGGGCGGCTTTTCTGTTTCGGATTCAAAGCCGACAAACCACTTCAAGCCCAATCATGCCAACCAGCTTTCCTAAAGACATATCCGACTTCATGACCGGCTCCACCGATACGGTCCGCATCTTCAAGAGCGGTCCCGGGTCGCAGGCATTGCTGGCCGGTTCGCTGCTGGCCAAGGGTGTTGATGTCGCCATCGTGGTCCCCGGTGTGACCGAGTTCAAGGAAATGCAGGCGCTTTTGAATCTCTTTACGGTCGGCACGCCGGGAGGCGTGGAGCAGCCTGCCTGGGAAAGGGACTGGGTTTTCCTGCCTCCGTATCATTCCCGCACACCGGATGCGCAGAGCTGGGGTGACCGGTGGGCTGCTTTGTATGGTCTCGTCTATGGGAGCAGGCCGCACGGCGTGCTCATGACGGCAGATAACCTGCTGCCGCACTGGCCCGATGAAACCGTGTTGCGCGAGAACTGGGTCAACCTGTCCAAGGGTGAGGAGATGTCTCCGGACATTCTTCTGGAACAGTTGGTGTCCTGGGGATACGTACGCCGAAAGCTGGTGTCTGCTTCGGGGGATATGGCGTTACGCGGCGATATCCTTGATATCCATGCACCGGGGTACGCGCTCCCGCTTCGCCTGGAATTTTTCGGTGATATTCTGGAAGAGATCAGACTGTTCGATCCGGCTTCTCAACGCTCCAAGGCGGACTTGAATGAAGCCGTCCTGCTGCCCGTATCTCCCTGTATCACCACTGATGACCGGGGCTTTCGCGCTCGGGATTTGTGGGACAGATTGCGCAAGACGGGAGAGATTACCGTTGCTCAGGAACATGTGCTGACCCAACGCCTTGACGCCAACGACGGTTTTATCTGGCCTGGGTTGTACTATGATGCCCCAGTAGGGCTGGAAACCTATTTCCCCAAGGACGTTGCCTATCTGCTTTCGTCTGGCGACACGCTCAGGGCGCGTCTTGAGGACCGCGATCAGGCATGGCGGGACTTCCTCAAGGAGGAGGAGCGCCAGAAAGGGGTGACGCTGCCTCGCCGGTTTATCATCCGCTCCCATGAAGCAGCCCGGAAATCCTGGCAAAGTGCCCGGCAACTGGTCTTCGAGGACTTGACCATAGGGCGAGAAAAGAGCGGCATAGATCTCGCTGAAACCCCGTACAGTGAGTTCGCGGACATTTTTTGGCAGCCTGAGGCTTCAAGAAGGCCGTGGTCCGCACTCATGACCGGGCTTAAGGAGTGGCATAGCTCCGGGCAGACCGTTATTCTCAGTTTCCGCACACAGCGGGCGCGCAGTAAATTCCTGAATCTGGCCGAACAGGAGAAACTGCCCATGAGCCTGGAATATTCTCCGGGACGGCGTGGTATCTTTGCCTTGATTTCGCCTCTGCGCAAGGGGATGGAGCTGGGGTGGAACAACACCCGCATTCTCGGTGAAGAGGTGTTGCAGCCTCAGGCTCCCAGGGTGCATGTGGGACGAGACAAGGCCTTCAAGGGGCTGGATCAGTATGACGATCTGTCCGAAGGCGATTTGTTGGTGCATCGCGATTATGGTTTGTCCCAGTTCGGCGGCTTGCACCACATGAGCATCGGTGAAGGGGCCAACGATTATCTGCTCCTGTTCTTTTCCGGGGAAGACAAGCTGTACCTGCCGGTGGATCGGCTCAATCTGGTGCAGCGGTTCAAGGGGCCGGAAGGGGGCAAGCAGCCGTCTCTGGACAAGCTGGGCGGCGTTCGGTGGGCCAAGACCACGGCCAAGGTCCGAAAGGCCATTGAGAAAATAGCCCATGAGCTTGTTGAGATGTATGCCTTTCGCCGAGTGGGCAAGGGATACGGATACGGGCCGCTTGATGATATGTATGCCGAGTTCGAGGCCACCTTTGGCTTTGAGGAAACACCGGATCAGGACAAGGCGGTTTCCGATGTGTTCAGGGATATGGAAAAGCCCGAGCCCATGGATCGGCTGGTCTGCGGCGATGTGGGATTCGGCAAGACCGAAGTGGCCCTTCGCGCCGCATTCAGGGCAGCCCTGGAAGGTCACCAGACGGCCTTGCTTTGTCCGACCACTGTACTGGCGGAGCAGCATTATCAGACCTTTACCAAGCGTATGGAGGGATTCCCCGTGCGGGTGGGGATGCTCAGCCGATTTGTAACTCCCAAGCGGCAGAAGACCGTGATCGAGGCTGCGGCCAGGGGCGAGGTCGATATACTTATCGGAACGCACCGCATCCTTTCGAAGGATGTGGAACTGCCCAATCTTGGTCTGCTTATATTGGACGAGGAGCAGCGGTTCGGGGTCAAGCACAAAGAAAAACTTAAATATTTCAGACAGAATATAGATGTTCTGACCCTTACCGCCACGCCCATCCCCCGTACCTTGCAGCTTTCCCTGTCCGGCATACGCGGACTTTCGGTCATCGAGACGCCGCCGGTAGACCGCAAGCCCGTGGAAACGGCTATTGTGGAGCGGGAGGGGCTTGAGCTTCAGGCCGTATTGCGCCGGGAGTTGGATCGCGGCGGCCAGGTGTATTGGGTGTATAACCGGGTCAATGGGCTTGAACGTGTGGCCGCCTATGTGCGGGAGCTGGTGCCCGACGCAAAGGTGGGCATGGCCCACGGCCAGATGGGCGAAAAGGCGTTGGAAGAAGCCATGCGCGACTTCTGGCATGGTGAAATCGACGTGCTGGTCTGTACTTCTATTGTGGAATCCGGCCTGGATTTCCCCAATGCGAACACCCTGATAGTGGACCAGGCGCAGTTGTTCGGCCTGGGGCAACTCTATCAGCTCAGGGGCAGGGTTGGTCGCAGTGAGCGGCAGGCGTATGCCTATTTTGTGGTGCCGTCCATCAACGACATTTCCGAAATTGTGCGTAAACGCTTGCGCATCATTCTGGACATGGATTATCTGGGTGCTGGATTCAAGGTCGCCATGGAGGATTTGCGACTTCGTGGGGCCGGTAATATTTTGGGTGAAGCCCAGTCGGGGCAGATCGCCAAGGTCGGACTCGAACTCTTTCTGGAAATGTTGGAGGAGGAGGTCCGGCGGCTGCGCGGAGAGGAAGATACCCGAGCCGCAGACACGGAGCTCAACTTCGTGTTTGAAGCGCATATCCCGGGCGGGTACATTCCTGATTCCCGCGAGAGGCTCCGCTATTACAGGGGGCTGTCCTCGGCCACTACCGACATGGCCTTGCGCGAGTTTGAGGCAGAGATCCGAGACCGTTTTGGTTCGTTGCCCGACGAGCTGGATGCCTTTTTCGGTGTGCTTCGGCTGAAGCTGACCTTGTCCAGAATGCAGGCAGCCAGGGCGGAGTTGTATCCGGGCAGGGCCGTTGTTACCTGGAAGGACAATGCCATTGCGGTGAGTCCGGATGAATTGATGAAGTGGGTTGGCGACCGGAGTGATACGGCGCGGATCATACCTCCGGCCAAGCTGGAGATTCGATATGACGGAGCGCAGTCCATGCGTGAAGCCCTTGAAGGAACGGCTGTCGATCTGGAAAGAATGCTTGATGCCGGGATTGATCAGCAGGGCGGTAAATCAGAGTGACTATGACACGTTATGTAACTGTTTTGATATTGTTTGCAGTATTGTTGACAGGGTGTACCGGAGATTCCGATGATATGGGGATCGTTGCCCGAGTTAACGGTGAACCCATTTTCCTGTCTCAACTGGAATTCCAACATGACTTGTTTCAGGCGGACAGCGTCGGCACCTATGTGCCCAGTGTCGAGAAGCTGAGAACTGAATTCGGTGATATCCTGGCCGATCTTATTGTGCAGGAGTTGGTGGTGCAGGAGTTGGTCCGTCGGGATTTGGCCGTGACCGATGAAGAGGTGGTGAAGGCCGAAGAGGAAATCCGTGCCGATTATCCTGAGGGAGCCTTTGAGCAGGTGCTGGTTGAAGAGTACATTGATCTCAAGTCCTGGCGTCGTCAGCTCAAGTACCACCTTGCCCAGAAGAAGTTTTTTCTCCAGGTGCTCAGGGCACAGATAAAGATCGACTACAAAGAAGCCGAAAAATACTATCGCGACCATATTTCCGATTTTTATCTGCCTGAAAGTCTTCGAATTCTCGTGGTCCGCGGGCCTAGCCGGGAGTTGGTGGTCAAGGCGGTGGGAAAATATCTTCAGGATCATGATCAGATGAGTCTGGCCACTGCTTTCGGCGAAGTCGAGACCCGTGAGGTTGTTGTGCGGGAGGGGCGGTTGTCCGCTGCCTGGCGGAATGCCATGGGCGGTTTGAAACCGGGGCAGGCCAGTGATGTTCTGACGGATCGATTTGGTTTTGAGGCCCTCGTACTGCTGGAACGTTCTGAAGCCAAGGTGTTGGCCCCTGCTCAGGCTTATCCATTGGTGGAAGAGGCTTTGTTGGGAAAAAAGATGCAAAAGGCTTTTGATCAGTGGTTGTCCGAAAACTTGGCGACTGCCGACATCTCTGTCAGTGAGCATCTCCTGGCAGAGGCTCAGGAGGAGGTCAATGACTTCCCGCTGATTCCTGATGAGCAGGAGGTCCAGGAGCCAGAACAGCCTGAGGAGATTGATATAATGGCCCCTGATGTCCCTGACACGGAAGATGATGCAGGGCAGGAATCGGTCGAGGAGTCCGTTGAGGAATCCATGCCGGCCGAAGGGGCGACCGACGACTCTGGAATCTGATCAGGACCATTCATTGCATAGTCCATACAAAGTGACTAGAATTCGACAAAATGGTCGAAGGGTATTCATTCCCTTCGATGCCAAGGAGTAAACCGCGTGGTGAAACTACTTTCCGTGCTCATCGGAGCCGTACTCATGATATCTCCTGTTTCTGCCCAGGCTGCCGAGACGGTGATTAACCGTATCCTGGTGAAGATTAATGATAATATCATCACACAATATGATCTTGATGAGGAAATGAAGCCGATTCTCGAGCAGGTGAAGGGGCGGCAGCTTGGCGACAAGGAAAAGGAACAGCTCAACGCTCTGCGCAAAAGGGCGCTGGAGAGTCTGGTCAATGACATTTTGATACAGCAGGAAGTGGCCAAATATGGAATCGGGGTCACTGATGAGAATATGGATAAGGAAATTGATCGGGTACGTGCGGAGCGCGGCTTGACGCTTGAAGAGTTTGAGAACGTGGTTCGTGAAGATGGCCTTGAGATGGAGGAGTTTCGGAGCCGGTTGAAAGAGATGCTTGAAAAACAGGAACTCATAAGCCATATGGTGACCAGCAAGGTGCTGGTCACGGATTCGGAAATTCAGGAAGAATATGAAGCCCGTCATGACGACTATCAACTCGACAAGATGGTTGAACTCGCCATCATTCTTTTGCCTTCGGATGTCTCGGCAGTGGAGGTCAGGGAACGCATTCTTGAAGGCGAAATGACTTTTGCCGAGGCTGTCCAGAAATATAGTGTGGGACCTGGTAAGGATTTAGGCGGATCCATCGGCGAATTGAGCTACGTTGACCTGGCCGTCGAGTGGAAAGAGTCCTTGGAGGGAGTGGCTGCTGGGGGAGTCGGCACGCCGTTGACCATCCAGGGCAAGGAGGCATTGTTGTCTCCGGTCACTATTGCCGAGGATCGTCTCGTGCCTCTCGATGATGTTCGGGACGACATATATAAACAATTGATGCAAAATAAGCGGGAAACGCTCTTTTCAGAGTATTTTGAAAAACTGAAACAAAGTTCGGTTATCGTTTATATGGATAAAACCCTGGAACCCGACAACGGAGTATCCCAATGAATTTTCAGGAACTCGGCCTTGCGTTGCAGCGTGAACGTGAAACTAGAGGGTTGACCATTAAGGAGGTCATGGAGTCCACTAAGATCAGTCGTATCAATTTGCTTGCCTTGGAGAGCGGTGACAGTTCTTCTTTGCCGCATCCCGTATATACAAAAGGATTTGTTAGGAGTTACGCACGATTGCTCGGCCTTGACGCAGATGAATTGTCGATGGTTGTTGATCGAGAGTATCAAATGGAAGAGCAAAATGCCGGGGGGCTTTCTTACGATGTTTCCCCCAACGCGGAAAAGGCCTTTCATGAAGCAGATGCGCCCGCTGTTCGCAAGCGGTCGGTTTGGCCCTCCATCTTCGTTGTCATTATCCTGTGTTGTGCCGCTTTGGTTCTCGTGTTGAATCTGAACAAGGGCGGCATGGAACAAACGGCTCCGCCCGCTACGTCCATGGAGTCAACGACAGAGCCTGTCCGACCTGCTGAATTGGCTGAACCCGAGGGGGTTCAGCCTGAGGGTGAAGGGGGAGAGGACGCTGCTGTTCCAGCGGACTCGGAGGTTCAATCCGAAACGGTTGGGCAGGCCGTTCCGTCCGACCAGGCCCTGCCGGTCGTGTCGTCTGAAAAGGCCACGCCCGTTGTCAAGCCTGCACCTGCGTCGACCATGTCCGAGATGGTCGACGATGAGGCTACGGATAATCAGGAGGCAAGTGCTGAAGCGGCAAAATACGCTCATGTGGTGATCATCAGGGCTAACACCAACAAGGGGTGCTGGATCGGCGTTTGGCGCGGGGATGAACTGGATATGGCCCGTGATTTTGTTTTGACAAAAGGAGAACCCCTGCGTTTGATGTTCAACAGTCCCCGCAGGATTCGCATCGGCAACGCGGCTGGTGTCAGCGTGACTTACAACGGAGCACCGTATCCCCTCGATCAAGCCAAGGGCAATATACAGACGATCCTCTTCGGTATGTAACCCGGTCACCGGAGCAGGACAGGTACTGCATGAACGGCACTGAAAAATGTCTCGTACTCAAGGTCGGACGTTTTCGGGAGGCCGATGTCTGGGTCAAGCTCCTTACGCCCACACGCGGCGTTTTCAACGGATTCGCTTTTGGAGGCAGCCGCAGCCGACGCAGGTTTGTCGGGTGTCTCGATCCTCTCAGCCATGTTCTCTTCACCATAGGAACCAACAAGACCGGAACGTATACGGTTCTTGAAGAAGGTTCCCTGCTGCACAATTTTCCGATGGTTAGAAAGGATCCTGTCAGGACCGGTCTGGCCGTCAATTGCATCAAGTTCATTGAAGCCGTCGAGATCGATCCCTCCGATGCCAGGCCTGTTTATTCTCTGTTGCTTGAAACATTGCACATGTTGGAGTCGGGTGGCGGTAGCAGCGACTTCACGCCATGGCTTTTCAGGGCCAAGCTGGCGTTCGAAATGGGCTACACACCGGACTTCCTCACCTGCGGAACCTGCGGTCTAACGATAGCCGGACAGGACGGGTACAGGTTCGGCGTCGAGAAGGGCCAGGTGGCCTGTCGGACTTGTCTTTCGGGCGGGAAACCGTTAGAGGGACTTGCTCGACCGATTTCCACGGGAGTGCTTCGCGCCTTGGATTGGATTCAACAAAGTCGACCAGCGGACTGGGTTACCGTTGCCATGGACAGTGAGGTCCGGCGTCAATCCAGTCAATTGATCGAACTATTCGTGGCCTACCACCTGGGTCTGTCCTGGGAAGGCGGCATGTATAAAAAGGTATGAGTTGGAGTAAGTCATGAATTTTCAGGATGTTATACTGAAATTGCAAGGTTTTTGGGCGGACTATGGCTGCGCTGTTGTTCAGCCCATGGACATTGAGTGCGGTGCGGGGACGTTCAATCCCTCCACCTTTTTCCGGGTCATCGGTCCCGAACCATGGAAGGTCGCCTATGTGGAGCCTTCGCGCCGTCCCACTGATGGCCGTTACGGTGAAAACCCCAACCGGCTGCAGCATTATTATCAATTTCAGGTGGTTTTGAAGCCGTCTCCCGACAATATTCAGGAATTGTATCTTGAAAGTCTGGGGGTGCTGGGCCTTGACGCAGCAGCCCAGGACATCCGTTTCGTGGAGGATGACTGGGAATCGCCCACGCTCGGCGCCTGGGGCCTTGGCTGGGAAGTCTGGCTCAACGGCATGGAGGCGACTCAGTTCACCTATTTTCAGCAGGTGGGCGGCATCGATCTCAAGCCCGTGTCCGTGGAAATCACCTACGGTCTTGAGCGCATCTGCATGTATCTGCAGGAAAAGGAATCCGTCTACGACCTCATGTGGAATGATGAGGTTACCTATGGTCAGATATTCCACCAGAACGAGGTGGAGATGTCCAAATACAATTTTGAGCTGTCCAACGCGGACATGTTGTTCGACCTGTTCAACAAGTTCGAGGCCGAATGCCTCAAGCTGTGCGAGGAAGGCCTGCCCTGGCCTGCCTATGACTGCTGCCTGAAATGCTCCCATTCGTTCAACATGCTGGACGCACGCGGTGCGATATCCATCACCGAGCGCGCCACCTACATCGGTCGCGTACGCAACCTGGCCTCCAAGCTCGCCAGGCTTTATGCGGATCAGCGGGAAGAGATGGGTTATCCCATGCTCAAGAAGTAAGCGACGCCACCGATAAGAAATAGAGAGAAAAGAGAAGAAAAATGGCCGAATTCATTCTGGAAATCGGAACCGAGGAAATGCCCGCCCGCTTTGTTCCTAAGCTGGCTGATGAACTTGAGAAGGCCTTTGCCGAGGCGCTCACCGAGTCCATGGTCGAAAACGGGGGCGTCAAATGCTACGCCACCCCGCGTCGTATCACCGCGCATGTTGCCTCCCTGGCTGTGACGCAGCTTCAGGAGGAGGAGACCGTCACAGGTCCTCCCGTTCGCATAGCCTATGACGGCGATGGCAACCTGACAAAAGCCGGGCAGGGGTTTGCCAAGACCCAGGGCGTGGCCGAAGACGCCCTGTTCAAGATGAAGACCGACAAGGGTGAGTATCTGGCTGCCAAGAAGACCGTGGGCGGTGGCAAGACAGCTGACATTCTGCCCGCCATTTGTACCAAGTGCATAGAATCGCTTTCTTTTCCCAAGAAGATGCGGTGGGGCGGATATGACTTCGCCTTTGGTCGTCCCGTGCGCTGGCTCCTGGCTCTGCTCGACAGTGAGGTCATCGAATTTACCCTGGAGAACCTGACCTCGGGCCGCGAGACCCGCGGTCATCGGGTCATGGGTTTCGGCCCGTTTGCCGTGAATTCGGCGTCTGAATATTTTTCCATAGTCCGGGACAAGGGCAAGGTGGTCATTGATCCCGAGGAGCGCAAGAAAATCATCGTTGACCAAGGCAATCGTCTGGCCGGTGAGTTGGGCGGCGAGATCGTCTGGAACGAAGGCTTGCTCGATGAGGTCGCCAACCTGGTGGAATACCCCAAGCCGCTTATCGGGGATATCGACAAGCTCTACCTGGAACTGCCCCGTGAAGTGCTGCTCACCTCCATGCAGTCTCATCAGAAGAGCTTCGGTGTTCAGGACGGCGAGGGCAATCTGTTGCCGCACTTCCTGACCACTCTGAACCTCGACCCCCTGGATGTTGCCCTGGTCAAGAAAGGTTGGGAGCGTGTACTCAAGGCCCGCCTTGAAGATGCCCGCTTCTTCTGGGAGGCGGACTGCAAGGTCGACTTCAAGGTCTGGCTGGACAAGCTGGAGAACGTGGTTTTTCTCGGCCCTCTCGGGTCCGTGGGCGACAAGTCGCGTCGTATCAAATCCCTGTGTGCCAAATTGATTGAGAAGCTGGGTGAATCAAAGTCCATCCTGCCTGGAGAGTATGAAAAGTTCGCCATGGCCGGACGGCTGGCCAAGGCGGATCTCGTTTCCGAAATGGTCATCGAGTTCGATAGCCTGCAAGGCAAGATGGGGGGCATCTACGCCGAGCGCGCTGGCAAGGGCGAGATCGTTTCCAGCGGCATCTATGAACAGTATCTGCCTGCTGGGCCGGACAGCCCGGTTCCGTCCAGTCTGTCCGGTGCGTTGGTCTCCATGGCCGACAAGGTGGACACCATGGCCGGTTGTTTCGGGCTGGGCAAGGTGCCTACCGGGGCCAACGACCCCTATGCTCTGCGCCGTTGTGCCTTGGGTATCGCCCGCATCATCATGGAACACGAACTGAACGTGGACCTGGGTGTACTGCTCAAATGGGCTCAGGAAGCGTATACCGGGGTCAAATGGAAGATTGAGAAACCAGAGGCCCTTGCCAAGCTCAAGGACTTCTTCGGTCAGCGTCTGCGTGCCCTGTTTATAGGCCAAGGGTTCGACACGCGTGTGGTTGATGCTGCGCTTGGTGCCGGATTCAGCGACATCCGGACCTTGAAGGCTCGGCTTGAGGCCTTGGGTGAGTTCAGCAGGGAAGCGGATTTCGAGCAGGCCGTGCTGACCTTCAAGCGTGCTGCAAATATCATCCGCAAGCAGGGCGATGAGGCTGGTCAGCCCCTGACCGGCAGCTATGATGCGGATCTGTTTGAGGACGAACACGAACAGGCCTTCGGCACCAATCTGGAGGCGTTGGCACCTCGCTTTGATGATCTGTGGGAGAACGGCGATTTTGCCGGATTATTTGGACTTCTCGGGGAGTTGCGTCCTTCTGTGGACGGTTTCTTCGACAATGTCATGGTTATGTGCGATGAGGTTGATGTCCGGCTGAACCGTTTGAATCTACTCAAGGCATTGGTCGACCGTCTAAGCCGTTTGGCCGACTTCAATGCTTTGCAGGTGTAGTTCAAATTAGAAAACGCTTGACATCGGGGGAAGAGTCCATATAAAAAGCTCTCCCTTCGGGAAGAATAGCAAACAAACGCTTTTTTAATACGATAATTTATTGATCAGGAGAAATTACCTTGGCTAATCACAAATCCGCCTTGAAGAGGCACCGTCAGAGCTTGAAGCGTCGCGCCCGTAACCGCATTTCCAAGACCCGCATCAAGAACACCGTCAAAGCTGTTCGTCTTGCCATCGAGGAAAAGGACGTTACCAAGGCACAGGAAGCCCTCAAGGAAGCCTCTTCCATTTTGGACAAGGCTGCCCGCAAGAGCATTATCCACGAGCGCCAGGCTCAGCGTCGCATCGCCCGCCTTCAGACGGCCGTCAACAAGATCGCTGAATAGTCTTTTCCGTTGCCATGTATCAGCCCGCTGCACGTATGTGCAGCGGGCTTTTTGCGTTGGGCTGGTGTCTGGGCTTCATCAGCGTCCCTGATCTGCGATCTCCCCGAGGGCGGCTTTGTCGAGGATGGTGATCTCTCTGCCGTTCAGATGGATAAGTCCTTCCTCGGTAAACCGTTTCAAAATGCGGGACAGTGTTTCCTGAATGGTGCCGAGATAGAGAGCGATCTGTCCCTTTGGAAGGTCGAGTTTGAAGGTGTCCGATTCTTGGGATGAGCGGAGCAGCAGGAGATAGGACGCCAGCCTTGACGGCGTCTCCTTCAGGCTCAAATCGTCTATTTTGCTGACAAGAATGCGCAGCCGCTGGGAAAGCATGGCCATCATTTTCATGGCCAGGTCAGGGTCTTCCCGAATGATGTTCCTGAAATCCTGGCGCGGAAAGAACAGGGCTTCACAGAGTTCCACGGCTTCGCATTGGGCAGGAAAGTTGCTGCCTTCGAAGACCGGGACTTCTCCCACTGCTTCGCCTGGTCCGAATATGTGGATGATCTGTTCCTTGCCTGACGGCGAGCTTCGGAAGACCTTGACCCGTCCAGTTACAAGGGAAAAGAACCCATGGGCCGGGACATCAGCCAAGAATAAAGTCTCGCCTTTCCCATACCGCTTGATAACGGCGATGTCAGCCAGTTTGCCGAGTATCTCGTCAGGCAAGCCTTCAAAAAATGTGACATCCTTCACGGCTTCAAGTTTGTTCATTAATCATTTGCTCCATTTTTCATTGTAGTATGGGTAATTTGACCTAAGTCATGGTTCCCGTCAAAAAAAAGGTTCATCTTCAAATCATGAAGACCGCAACAACAAATCGATACCTCTTGATTTTCCCTGCCTTGGCCTTGCTGCTTTTGAGCGCGCATGCCCTCAGGCAAGGCGATTACGGTTTGAGTATTTCCTTTGCAGCTCTGGTCGGACTTTTGTTAACCCGTCAGGCGTGGGTGCGCATGCTCGTGGTGGCAGCGCTTGTGTGGGGCGGGTACATCTGGGCGAACGCCACTGTGGAATTCATCTCTTTCCGCCAGGCTTTCGGGGCTCCGTGGCAGCGGCTCGCCTCCATCATGGCGGGTGTGATCCTTCTTGACGGTCTGGCCCTGGCCGTGATGCTGGGCAATCGTATGCGGACATATTTCCATGCGGGGGCGCAGTGGGCCGTGCCGCGCGCAGTCCTTTTCATGCTTACCGCCTCGGGGTTGGCCATGATCAGGAGCATGACGCCTTTTCCGATGCTGCTGGCTGACCGCTATCTGATCGGGTGGGGGTGGTTGGAAATATTCGGATTGGCTCTGTATGCCCAGTGGATCGGAAACCTCATGCTCTCGCCCAAGGGACACAGGAAGTACCGTCCTCGTATCTGGGAATTCTTTTCTGTGCTGTTTTTCCTGCAACTGGGGCTTGGCCTGCTCGGCATGGACCGGATGCTCATGACCGGCAGCCTGCATCTTCCGGTCCCGGCTTTGATCGCGGCTGGTCCGGTCTTTCGCGGCAGCGGCTTCTTCATGCTCATCCTGTTCGGCGTCACAGTGATGCTGGTCGGTTCGGCCTGGTGCAGTCATCTGTGCTACATAGGGGCCTGGGACGATGCCATGAGCAGCATTGGGCCGCGTCCGGCCCATTCTTCCGTGATTGGTCGTCTGAGCATGATTGGACGCGGGGCTACACTGTTGCTGGTCCTGATCACCGCCTGGATTCTGCGTTGGGCAGGCGTGCCCGGCATCACGGCCGTTTGGTTCGGAGTAGCTTTCGGGCTGGCAGGTGTGGGGATCATGGCGTTTATTTCCCGTAAGAGCGGAATGATGGTACACTGTACTGCCTATTGCCCCATGGGGTTGGTTGGGAATCTCTTTGGCAGGATTTCGCCTTGGCGCATTCGCATCGATGCGGATTGCACCCGGTGCGGTGCCTGCTACTCGAAGTGCCGCTACAACGCATTGGACGAGCATAGGATGGAATTGGGCAGCCCGGCTCTTTCCTGTACCTTGTGCGGCGATTGTGTTTCGGCTTGTGCGCATCAGCAGATCGGATACGCTTTTCCGGGCCTTTCAAAAGAAACTGCCAGGACCGTGTTCATAGTCCTGGTCGTCAGTCTTCACGCCATTTTTGTCGGCGTGGCAAGAATGTAAATAACTTAATAATAAAAGAGGATAGTAAAATGATAAGTAAAAGAAAAATGATCACCATCAATGAGGAATTGTGTAATGGCTGCGGCCAGTGCGTACCTTCCTGCGAAGAAGGGGCCTTGGCAATCGTTGACGGCAAGGCCAGACTGGTCAAGGAGATTTATTGCGACGGCTTGGGCGCGTGTTTGGGCGATTGTCCCACTGGTGCGCTTAAGGTGGAGGTCCGCGAGGCGGATGATTTCGATCCCGATGCCGTTGCCCGGCACCTGAAAGCCCAGGGACGGACTGTGCCGAAGCACATGCCGGATCCCGAGAGCCTGCGGCTGGACAAGCCGGGCAAGACACCCGGGCGCGGCGGTTGTCCAGGGGCGGCCTTGAAAACCATGACTCCGTGTGGGCAGGCCAATATCCCCACGACACAGCCTGCGGGCGGTTCTGCGTTGTCCCATTGGCCTGTACAACTCCGGCTTGTGCCGCCCACTGCGCCGTTTCTCAAGGGAGCCGACCTGCTGCTGACAGCGGATTGTGTGCCTGTGGCAATGCCGTCCTACCATGGTGAGTATGTACCCAATCGAGTGGTGCTCATGGGCTGCCCGAAATTTGATAACCAGATGGAATATATCGAGAAACTTGCAGAGATCATAGCCGAAAACAATCTCAATTCAATTACCGTCATGGAGATGGAGGTGCCATGTTGTGCGTCGATGAGTGTCATATTGCGCGAAGCGGTCAAGCGGGCTGGCAGTGCCGTCGACACGGTGCGCGTGACCGTGGCCCGCACCGGTGCTGTGCTGGAAACCGTTCCGTTGAATTTTGAAGTATAAGGAGCAGGACTCATGAAGAAGATTGAATTATATAACGAACATGGTTTCAAGGACTTGACGTTCTCTAACTACCTGGTACACGAGTCTGAGTTCATGAAGGTGATTAATTTCAACTTCAAGGCCGGACAGAAGCTTCCCGTACATTCTCACGATCTGGAAGGGGAACTGACCCTGACCATCCTGGAAGGTGAGGGCGAGTTCCTTGCAGCGGACGGTGCAAGCATGCCCGCCCACCCTGGTGATGTATTGGTTTCGGATATTGCCGAGCCTCATGGCGTTCGGGCCATAACGGACATGCGTGTCCTTGTAACCATAGCCCCTCCGATCTGATATGGATATTAATAGCTATATTGAAAAGTTACCGATGCGAGCCGTCAAGTTGAGAAAAGACGGCTCGTATACGGTGGTGCCACGAATGAGTCAGGGGCGGATCAATGCCGAACAGTTGCTGGCGATCTACAGCGTGGTGCAGGAACACAACCTGCCAGGCGTGCGTCTGACCGCCGGACAGAGGCTCATGCTCGATGGCATCCCGGCAGAGGTACTTGAAGCCGTTGTCGAAAAAATCGGGCCGGTGGGCGATGTCTATCGCCACAAGGTTCAGGCCTGTCTGGGAACTGCCGGGTGCAAGCTCGCCATGCAGGATTCCATGTCCTTGGCCGAGAAACTTGAAGAACATATCAAGGATTTCGTGCTCCCCACCAAGCTCAAGTCGAGCGTGTCCGGTTGCTCCATGTGTTGCGCGGAATCCATGATTCGGGACGTGGGGTTGATCGGGCGAAAGACCGGTTGGACCGTTTCCTTCGGCGGCAACGGCGGCAAGCGTGTGCGCCGGGGGGATATCCTTGCCGAGGACGTATCCAGTCAGGAGGCGTTCGATATCATAGGCAAGGCCCTTGCTTTTTATGCGGAACATGCCAAAGTCAAGGAACGTACGGCACGATTTGTCGAGCGTGTGAGTGTTGACGCGGTCAAAAAAGCTGTCCTTGGCAAATAATGTGTTTTTCAATCAGGAGCCAATCATGAATGATACCGATACCCCCAAAGGTGCGATTCTCCAGCGCGACAAGAAAACCTATGCCATTGTCCCCAGGACTCCGGTGGGTCTCGTGACCCCGGATATTCTCGAGGCTCTGGCCCGTGTGGGGCGCAAATTCGATATCCCGATCATGAAGATTACCTCGGGTCAGCGCATCGCCCTGGTGGGTCTTGGTGCTGAACAGGTGGATCAGGTCTGGGACGATCTCAAGATGGACATCGGTCCGGCTGTGGGTTTGTGCGTCCACTACGTGCAGGCGTGTCCCGGCACGGCGGTCTGCAAGCTCGGTGTCCGGGATTCCTTGGGGCTTGGCCTGGAGCTTGAGGAAATGTTTGTGGGCAAGGAATTGCCTGCCAAGCTCAAGGTTGGGGTGTCCGGTTGCCCCATGTGTTGCGCGGAGAGTTACGTGCGTGACGTTGGCCTCATAGGCAAACCCAAGGGTTGGACCATGGTGGTGGGCGGCAATGCTTCCGGTCGGCCGCGTATTGCGGATGAAGTGGCCAGCAATCTGTCACGGGATGAAGCCGTGGAACTGGTGAAACGGTTTTTGGAGTATTATCGTGAGCATGGCGGAAAGCGTAATCGTTCCGCACGGATGCTGGAGAAAGTAGGGATTGATGCGGTCAAGGCAGCTATTCTATGACCTTGAAAAACAATCTATTTCAAGGTGGCCCTGATGAAATTGGGGCCGTTGTTGTGTGTAACAATCTGATATCGTTGACTGGTCTTGTTTTTCACAGTGTTGCACTGGGGAGAAAAGCCGGGTAGATAGAGTGTTGTTTTTCATTCTCACAAATGTAGGAGCTGAGATTTGAGGGTTATCATAATAGGGGCTGGTGAGGTTGGGTTTCATCTCGCCCAGAGGCTGGCGGTAGAGAACAAGGAAGTCGTTGTCATCGACAAGAGTGACGAGGCCCTCAGGAAAATAGCCGAAACCTCGGATGTTCAGACCATCAAGGGGTCCGGCAGCAGTCCCAAAGTCCTTGAAGAGGCCGGCATTGCCGATGCTGACATTTTTCTCGCCGTCACCGATTCGGACGAGATCAACCTCATTGCCTGCTTTTTTGCCAACATGCTCAGCAAAGGTGTTACCAAGCTCGCCCGCATCCGTAGCGAAATGTACACCGATTACAAGCACTTGTTGACGGGTGAAGGAGCCAATATCACCAAGATCATCAATCCCGACGAGGAGGTGGTGAACTCGGTGCTCAGGCTCATGAGTGTTCCCGGTGCCGTGGAAATCAACGAGTTTGCCAACGGCAAGATTCGACTCATCGGGATCAACCTGCCTGACGATAGCGCCATCATGGGGTGTCAGCTCATTCATCTTCGAGATAAGATCGGCGATGATCTTGGTATCGTCATTGCGGCCATAGTTAGGGAAGGTCAGCTTATAATCCCCAGCGGTCTCGACGTTATCCAGAAGGACGACGTGGTCTATTTTGTTTGCGACATCCGCGACCAGGAAGAAATTCTGATCAGGCTCGGCATTTCCACTGAACCGGTTCGCAAGGTCTTGATCATAGGCGGCGGCAATATCGGGTTCCGTCTGGCCAAGGCGCTGGACAACAAATACTACCACACCCGGCTATTGGAGAACCGTCAAAAAAGGTGTGAGTATCTTTCCGAGCATCTGGACCGCCCCATTGTGCTTATGGGCGATTCGACGGATCAGGAGATTCTCCGTGAGGAGAATATTCAAGACATGGATATGGTTATTGCCGTGACCGGCGACGAGGAGACCAATATCCTGTCCTGTCTTCTGGCAAAGAGCCTTGGAGCCAAGAGTACCGTCACCCGAGTCAATAATTTCGGATATATGCCGCTCATAGAACCCATCGGCATCGATTATGTGGTCTGCCCAAGACAGTCGGCCATCAATTCCTTGCTGCACTATATCAGACGGGGAAAGATCATTTCGTCGGTATCCATAAAGGGCGAGGCTGCCGAAGCCCTGGAAGCTGTGGCCCAGGAAGATTCCCCCATTGTCGGCAAGACGGTCAAGGAGCTCGGGTTTCCTCGGGGTTGTCTGGTTCTTTGTTTCCAGCGGGGCGATGATGTCGTCATTCCGCGAGGCGACACCGTTGTTCAGCCCAATGACCGTTTGATTATCATCTCCACCCGTCAAAATATTCCCAAGGTGGAAAAAGTGCTGACCACCAAGGTGGAATTCTTCTAGATGCGCTGGAAATACGTACTGCATATCATCGGTGCACTTGTCGCCTGCGTGGGATTGACCATGGTTTTTCCTCTGGCTTGGGGTGTCTACTATGATGACGGCACGGCCATTCCATTGGCTGCCTCCATGGGCATCACAGTGAGTATCGGTGGACTGCTTTTTCTCGTTTTCCGTGATCGAGAGGCCTATAAGTCATCGGTCATGACGCATCGTGAAGGCATGGCCATCGTGGCGTTGGGCTGGTTCGTGGCAGGGGCCTTCGGCGGACTGCCGTTTCTGCTCGGCGGTACCTTCGAATCCGTGGTGGATTGCGTTTTTGAATCACTGTCGGGGTTCAGCACTACCGGGTCATCCGTGCTGTCCAATATTGAAGCCGTGCCTCGGGGGTTGCTGTTCTGGCGCAGCCTGACCCATTGGCTCGGCGGTATGGGCATCATCGTGCTTTCTCTCGCCATTCTGCCGTTCCTGGGTATTGGCGGTATGCAGCTCTACAAGGCAGAGGTTCCGGGACCGTCGCCGGACAAGCTTAAACCGCGCATCAAAGACACGGCCATGACGCTGTGGAAAGTCTACGTATTATTCAGTGCGGTTGAGACCGTCCTGCTCATGTTCGGCGGCATGGATCTGTTCGATGCCCTGTGCCACACCTTCGGTACCATGGCGACAGGCGGTTTTTCTACCAAGAATGCCTCGGTGGCCGGGTTCGACAGTGCGTATATCGATTATGTCATCACCGTGTTCATGCTCATCGCGGGCATCAATTTTTCTTTGCACTACCTTTTGCTCAAATGGCGGCCAAGCGTCTTGTTCAGGGATCCGGAGTTCCGTGTCTTCGCAGGGTTGGTTCTGGTGTTCACGGCAGTGATTACTGCCTTTGTCTATCTTGCCGGGAACTATGATAATATGTCCGATGCCATCCGGTACACCTCATTTCAGGTGGCATCCATCCTGACCACCACGGGATTTGCCACGGCAGACTACGAGCTGTGGCCGGGCATAGCCCAGGCCATTCTGCTTTTCTGCATGTTCGTGGGCGGATGTGCCGGGTCCACGGGCGGCGGCATGAAGGTCATGCGCATCATGCTGCTCTTCAAGCAATCCTACCAGGAGTTGTTCCGGCTCATACACCCCAGGTCCGTAACGCATGTGAAGATGGGAAAGACCGTGGTCAAGGATGACGTTATCAGCGGAGTGGAGGGCTTTTTCGTGCTCTGGCTCGGTCTTCTGGTGCTGGCTGCGTTCGTGGTGGCTGCCACCGGCGTTGACGTGGTCACGTCCTTTGCCGCTGCCCTGGCCTGCATCGGCAACATCGGTCCGGGTATCGGAGGGGTTGGACCGACCGACAATTTTGCATGGTTGCCTGACACCGCAAAGTGGGTGCTGACTTTTTGCATGGTGCTTGGTCGGCTCGAAATTTACACGGTCATTATTTTGTTTGTCCCTGAATTCTGGCGTAAATAGTCGTTTCGCGTGATGAGGTCACGCTACAAATCGCCTTTCTTGGCACATCCGTGATAAATCATGCCGTTGATGACTGCTTGCGCAGCCCATCCGAATTGTTCACCGCTCATGGTGTCAAGGCATTGACCCCGTTCCAGGGTCAGGGTGAGTGCGTTTTCTGCCGAGGTGCCCTCGTATCGTGTCCTGCCATCCGACAGTATCATGGTTGAATAACGGAATATGAGCGGCTCTTGGTGTTGGGCGGAAGTGATGGTGACGGTCTCGGGGGTAAGCAGAGCCATCCATCCTGGTTCGTTCTCCAGAATTTTGTATATGAATTCCCCGTAGTTTTCGCCACATCCTCACCCCTCCTGTGCAGAGGAGGCGTGGACGAGTAGCGCCGCGATCGTCCCACTGTATTCCTCGGCAAACCCATCTAGGGCGGACGGCTCCTGGCGACCAAGAATTTCTATGAAGAATGGTCGGTAGGGGGTATCTGAAAACCGCTCGGAAGCGTCTTTCAGTTGGCCGACAGTCCTGTTGTTGATCTGGAATTCCGTATCCGACCCGCACAGGGCGAGCGAACGGACCTCGTGGCCGTGGATAAACAGCCCTCTCTACGTCTTGAGATTTTCTAGAGTATCTTTAGAGTTGTTGTCTCCCAAGGGGCTTTCGGCAAGAGAAGGTGATTGGCCGCTGCTTGTGGCTGGAGAAGCACTGTGGCAGCCGCCAGCGGCGAACAGGGTGCAACCGAGTACGAAAAGAAGTAAAAAACGATAGGCAAACAGGGCGGTTGGAGCCGATAGTGCAGTACGCATGAGACCCTTGTGGTGTTTATCCAGAAGGTACTATAGTTTTCCGCCAACCGTCATTGTCATACGCGGAACAATGGAAATCGAACCGATCAATCAATGCGGTAGTGGCAGCCTTTGGTTCCCTTGTTCCGCAGGGCGGCCAGGGTGATGATGTAGGCGGTCTGGGACCCGTGGAACAGGTCTATGATGGGCTTGCTCAATTCGGTTTCGCGGTAGAAATCCTGAAGATTCTTTGTCAGTTTGCGCATGTCGGAAAAGGCCCGCTCAAGCCGGTTGCTTGTGCGCGTGACTCCCACGTAGTTCCACATGGTGTTGCGGATGTTGGCCCAGTCCTGGGCAATGAGGGCCGGGTCTTCATTCTGTATGTGGCCGTTGGAAATCCAATCGGGAATGGAATTGTCAAGTTTGCGGTTGATTCCGGCAGATTTGTGCATTCGTGCGGCGATGTCCAGTGCTGAGGAGTGGCCCCACAAGAGCCCTTCAAGCAGGGAGGTGCTGGCCAGGCGGTTGGCACCGTGTACGCCGGTACAACTGCATTCACCGGCAGCATACAGTCGGTCCAGAGTGGAGCGGCCCCGGTTGTCAACCAGGATGCCGCCGCAGAAATAGTGCGCGGCCGGAACCACTGGAACCGGTTCGTTTTTCATGTCGATGCCCATTTTGCGGCATTTTTCAAAAATGGTCGGGAAGCGGGTGCTGACTTCCTGCTTGATTTTCGAGCAATCCAGGTACACGCAGTCGTCATCCGTATCCAACATCTCGTCCATGATAGCCCGGGTGACTATATCGCGGGGGGCGAGGTCTGCACGGGGATCGTAGCGGGGCATGAAATGATCGCCCTTGTTGTTGACCAGTAGGGCTCCTTCACCCCGGACCGCTTCAGACACCAGAAAACGCCGTTCTCCGCGTTTTGAGCCGCCGAACAGGGCTGTGGGGTGGAATTGCACGTATTCGCAGTTCAGGAGGCGTGCTCCGGCCCTGTGGCACATGGCCAGGCCGGAACCGATGGAGCCGGTGGTGTTGGTGGTGTGGAGGTAAATCTGTCCGATGCCGCCGGTGGCCAGCAGGGTGAAGTTGGATAAAATGGTCTCGACTTTGCCGACCTCTTCGTTGAAGACATAGGCTCCCACGCATTGGTTCGACAGATTGTACTTGAAATCCATATGTTTTGCATGGTGCTGCGTGGTCAGCAGGTCAATGGCTGTCCGTTTGGTCAGCACCCGGATATTTTCATGTTTCTCAACAGCGGTGCTGAGGACTTCCATGATATTTTTCCCGGTGTGGTCGTCGCAGTAGAGAATGCGTGGCAGGGAGTGGCCGCCTTCCCGGGTGAGGAACCAGTCGCCGGGTTCGCGTTGATTGAAGGGAATCCGGTACTTTTCCAGAAATGTTTCTTTCAGTACCTCAGGCCCCTTGCGTGCCAGGAACCGGACTGCGCGGGTGAAGTTGTGTTTCCAACCTGCAGTCAGGATGTCCTTTTCGAGTATCTTGGGGTCGTCGTTCTCGTTGCGGTATACTATGCCGCCTTGGGCCAGGGAAGTGTTGCCGTTGGCCAGGTCTGCCCCGGCCGTTATCAGGATGACGTCACATCCCTGGTCGGCAAGGGTGAGAGCGGCCACGGAACCGGCAATGCCGGAACCGATGATCAGAACGTCGGAGTGGAGGCGAAAATCGTTCATGGAGAATTCCCTATTTTGTTTGCCTGACTAGGAGCAAGCAGCCAACATGCGCTCAAGCGCCAGTTTGGCCGGTTCCCTGATGTCGTTTTGTACCGTGACCGGGGTTGCGCTCTCCAGGGTTTCCAGGGTGCAGGCCAGTTTTTCCACGGTGATCTTGCCCATGTCCTCACACAGGGCCGTGTGCAGGGGCTTGATGATCTTTTGCCCCTGGTACAGGCTTGCCAACCGTTTTACGAGATTTGTTTCCGTGCCGATATATATGGTGGAACCTTCAGGGGCTTGGTTTGCGTATTTGATGAGATAGGTGGTGGAGCCGTTGCCGTCTGCGGCGTCGACGATGGCCGGGTCGCATTCGGGATGGACCACTATTTTAGCTTCTGGTTCGTTCCGGCGAATGGTTCGGACGGATTCCAGGGTGAATTCGTCATGGATCGGGCAATAGCCGGGCCAGAGAATGAGCTGTTTGTTTTCGGCAGCAGTGGGGTCCACGGATAACCTTGGTTGGCCGTCAATGACGTCTTTGGGCAGGATGAATCTTTTTTCCTTGGGGATGCCCAGGGTATTGGCGGTGTTGTTGCCCAGATGTTGGTCCGGCAGAAACAGAACGGCGTCGCCTTGTTTTAAAGCCCATTCCAGCATGATGCGTGCATTGGCCGAGGTGCAGACCGAGCCGTCATATTCACCCACCACCCCTTTCACGGCTGCCGAGGAATTCACGTAGGTCAGGGGGATGATCTTCCGGCCGCTCTTTTGGAGGATGTCCAGCGTTTCCCGCACCCTTCCTGCTTCGGCCATGTCAGCCATGGGGCAGGTGGCAGAGACTTCGGGGATATGGATTTTCTGGTCAGGGCGTCTGAGTATGGCGGCGGATTCCGCCATGAAGAAAACGCCGCAGAAGACGATATGCTCGGCCTTCAGGGCGTTGATCTTGCGTGCCAGTTCAAGAGAATCGCCGCGAATATCCGTGTAGGCGATGACATCGTCGGACTGGTAGTGGTGGCCGAGAATGGACAGGGAGTCACCCATGGCGGCTCTTATGCGCGAGATGGTGTCCTTGGCATTTTCCACAGTGTTCCTCTTTATGCTAAAGGTATGATTTGCATACTGAAATCAGAAGATGGGGCAGAGTGGGTCAGCTTGCCCACTGAGATGAAGTCCGGCCCTATTTCAGCAATTTCCCTGATGTTTTCCAGGGATACGTTTCCGCTGATTTCCGTTTCTATGGTGTTGGGGATGATGCCCAGGGCGGTACGAGCTGTCTCCCGGTCCATGTTGTCGAGCATGATGCGCTGGATTTCGCACTGGCTTGCCTCCTCCACTTCCTCAAGGGTGCGGCACTCGACCTCGATGGGCGGGCAGGGGGAGTGAACGTTGCGAAGCTGGTTGACCGCCTGGGTGATGGAGCCGGCCCGGTCGATGTGGTTGTCCTTGAGCATGAGCATGTCGGAGAGGGTCAGGCGGTGGTTTTTACCGCCACCGGCGAGCACGGCGTATTTTTCCGGGAAGCGGAGTCCCGGCAGTGTTTTGCGCGTGTCGAGCAGGGTGGTTTGCGTCCCGTCCAGGGCTGCGACATACTGTGCAGTCAGATTGGCTATGCCGGAAAGGTGACAGAGAAAATTGAGGATGACCCGCTCCGCCTTGAGCAATTGCCGGGCCGGACCCTGTAGGGCGGCTACCATGGTCCCCGCAGATACGGTTTCGCCATCGTCAACATTGAGGTGAACCTGGCAGTCCTCACCGCCGAATTCGAGGATCATGGGAATGATGGGCAATCCGGCAACAACGGTGTTCTGCTTGGCTACAATCAAGGCCTGGGCCATGTCGTTTTCCGAAAATAATCCCATACTTGTCAGGTCCGAAGCGTCTTCGGCCAGAGCTATACGTATGGTTGCAAGAAGAAACATCCTTGCTTCAGCCTGGAAGAAATCGTCGAAAGTACTGGTAGGCATGATTCGTATCCAATTATTTTGTAGTAGATGTTGGCAAGTAAAGCACGGATGTTGTTTCGTCAAGAGTGTAGGGGTTGATGAAATATTTCACAATAATATAACACAGGTCGAATCTGATTTCTTTGACCTGAACCGTGAATTGGGCTAGGAATTTTCCCTATGAGTGTACACGATGAACATTCCGTTCACCAGAGCGATGAATTTGAAGAATTGATCCCTGCCGATATCGAGGTCCAGCATCCTGCGGATGCCGCTGTGACCATGGAAGGCCTCGACATTGCCGATCAGGTCAAGTTTATCAAGCAGCTTCCGATCAAGGACGCCGCCGATTCCATTGCGGAGATGGACGATCATGATCAGAAAGCACTCATTTCCAATTTGAATCGCGGCTTGGCCGCCCGCATCGTCGAGGAAATGGCTCCTGATGACGCAACCGATCTGCTTGAAGGCCTGACTGACGATCTGCAGAAGGCTCTGCTCAGCAGGGTTCCGGCCGAAGACAGGGCCGAGCTCAAGACGCTCCTGACTTTTGATCCCGATACGGCCGGCGGCACCATGAATACAGAGGTGGTCATCCTTGACCAGGACCTCAGTGCCGACGAGGCCATTGCCAAGCTTCGTGAAGAAGTCGAAGACAAGGAAATTCCGTATTACGCGTATCTGACGGATAAAAAAGATCGTCTCGTGGGTGTTGTTTCCCTGCGAGAATTGCTCTTGGCCAAACGCGGAGCCATCCTCAAGGATTTGGTCAAGGCGCAGAATTTGATTACGGTCGGCTATAATGTGGATAAGGAAGAAGTGGCCCACCTCATCGCCCACTATAACCTCTTGGCCTTGCCTGTTGTGGATTTCGGTAATCGCCTCCTCGGTGTCGTCACGGTTGATGACGTCATCGACATCATTCATGAAGAGGCTTCCGAGGACATGCAGGCCATGGTTGGTGCCGGTGCGGACGAGACCACTGATTCTCCCTGGCTCTATTCCGTGCGTATGCGGCTACCCTGGCTCATCATCAATGTGATTTTCTCAGCCATGTCAGCCTGGGTGGTCCACCTCTTTGAAGGCAATATCACTGAAATGGCTGTATTGGCCGTGCTCATGCCGATTGTCGCCAATCAGGCGGGAAATACCGGACAGCAGGCCCTGGCCGTCATGATTCGACAGTTGGCCATGGAGCGGTTTGATAGAAAACGGGCCTGGATGGCAGTGTTGCGTGAACTGCGTATCGGGCTGCTGAACGGCGTGATCATCTCATCGCTGGTTTTTTGTGCGGCCTACATGGTTTCGGGCAAATTGGCTCTGGCCCTGGTCATGGGGGCTGCGTTGGGAGTGGATATGGTCCTCGGCGCTTTGGCGGGAGCTTCCATCCCTTTGTTGCTCAAGGAGATGGGACGTGATCCGGCCCAGGCCTCAAGCATCTTCCTGACTACCATAACCGACTCCATGGGTTTCTTTTTCCTGCTTGGTCTTGCCGGGTTGGTCCTGCTTTCCTGATGCTGCCCAGGGTCGCAGTGTAGTATAAAAGATTAAAACGAAGGCCGTGCCGGATATCCGGCACGGCCTTCGTCTGTTCATGAAAATGAAAGGTGTCAGTCAAGTCCGAGGGAGGCGAGGAGGTCGTCCACATCGCCCTGGTTCGATCCTTCTGACGGTCCCTGAAGTTTGGAAGTCGCTTCATGCTTGGCCTCTTGGGACAGGGAGGCGATGTCTTTTTCCGGTTCCACTTGGCGATGTCGTATCATCAAGCCGGTGGAAAGCATGACTTCACGAACGATTTGCTCGATTTGACGGATGGAGTTGATGATTTTCTTGATGCGCTGGCCGGTCAGATCCTGGAAACTGAGGGATACCATGATATTGGAGAGATCCATTCCAAGCGTATCATTGATTTCCTTGAGTTTTTTTCGACTTGTTTTGGTTACGCCGCCGGATTCAAACCCTTTGACAATCGTTGCAACCGTCCCTTGCAATTCCTGGAGATTCTCTACGATATCAATGATCTCCACAGCGGCTTTTTCTGTTGTCCGGAGAACCGCATCCAATTGATCCGATGTTTCGGAAAACAATTCTTCGGGGTCGATTTCGGCCTCGATGCATTTGATTTCGGTGCCGCCTCGGGCGGCCTTCACTTCCTGGTATATTTGTTTCAACCCGTCTTGGAGATCGTCATTCATTCTGCGATAGAACTCTCCTTCCAACAAGGCGGTGGAGAGGTTCTTGGTGATTTCTCTTTCAACGGATGCGATGATGGTTTCTTTGAGGCTGCCCACAAGTTGGTCGGAGACCTTTTCCATCAACGCAGCAACCAATTCATCATTGCTTGTCATGCGTCATACTCCCAGGGAATTCTACATTTTTGAATTGCGTATCTGTTCGCGTTGTTCCTTGAAGACGAATTGTACAATTGCTTCCATGTCCGAACCGCGCATATCCACGAATTCAAAACGATACAAGCCTGTGTCCGATTCCTTGTCCAGGATACGTCCTTTGCTTCCAGCCATGTGTAGTGGGGAATGGCTGAGAAACAGTACTATTTCGAGAGGGGTGCCAGCCTGGAACTGCTGGTCGCTGCGGAATTTCAACCCCGCTGCGGATATCTCCTTCACTTCAAAGTCATAGGAAAAGTCTGTTTTGACATAATCCTGGCTGAGCAGGCCGATGACCTGGTCGAGCTTTCTGTCCATTTCAATGAGGAAAGAGGTCAACTCCTCGGGGAGTTTGCTTTTCTGGAAGAGTTCTTCGCGTGCCACGACATGAGCCGTGGCGTCGCCCGTGAAGAGTTGCGGGGAGTCCACAGACTGCATGATCCTGGCTTGGGCCTTGAGTCTGACTTGAATGCGTGAGAATGATCGCTTTTCTTCGCTCATGGAACTCTCGGTATGGTTATTGTCTTCGGTTATCGTCCAGATCCAGCGTCATGGCCTTGACCGGACAGACCCGGGTGCACATGCCGCAGGCAGAGCATTTGTCCACGTCAAATATAATGGTTTTATTGCTTTTTTCAAGAGACAGGGCGTCCGTGGGGCACATGGCCGTGCAAACCCCGCAGTGGATGCAGGATTCCTCATTGCGGAATATCTTGTGGGCAACCGGAGTGATGCGGATGCCGTTTTCCTTGAGGTAGCCGATGCCCTTATGGAAATCTTCTTCCATTCCGGAGAGTTCCAGAGTCATTGTCCCTTCGTGTCGCGGACTGATATCCGCTTTGAGAATGTTGAAGCTCAGATCGAACTGGCGCAACAGATTGCACACGACGGGTCTACCGGATACTTCCGGAGGAAATGACAGATAGACGATTTTTCTAAAACCCTTGATGACTTCTTTCATAAATATTTCCTGAGAAATGTATGTGGCATGGGTGGCTGAGTTATAGCAATTATTTCATTTTTTCCAGTGACCGTTTGGCCTGGGTGGCTTCCACGGATTCGGGGAATTTCTTGACCACTTCCCCCAGGCGCATCTTGGCCAATTCGGGTTTTCCAAGATATTCCCAGGAGTAACCGGCCTTGAGCAGGGCTGCCTTGTATTTTGAACTCTTCGTATATTTTTCGATGACGTCTTCGTACAGGATGACGGCTCGGGCATAATCCTTGAGTTTGTAGTAACATTGCCCCTGCCAGAAGACTGCGCTGGGGATGAATGTGTGACCCTTGAACGTATCTGTGAATTCAGCCCAGTAAGAGCGGGCTTTTTCGAATTGACCTTCCTTGTAGAGGTCGTAGGCCTTGTCGTAGAGGGCTTTGGCCGGGTCAGTGTCCGCTGGAGAGGGTGTAGCCTCGGCAGGCTGATTGGCGGCAGGTGCTGCCACGATGGGTTCCCCGTTGGCATCCACGGTTTCTGCCGGGGCGCCTTGAGGGCGAGTGGAGACGTTTTGCGCTGCAGACAGGGTGGCGGTCCGTTCTTCGCGTACTTTGGGCAGGTCCACCTGGAGTTGGTTCTCCAGAGCGAATTCGATCTCGTCCACTTTTTCGGCCAGTCCTTCCACTGTAATGGCGGATTCGATACCGCCGACCTGACGGTCCATGCGAATGTTGAGTGAGTCCATTTCGCCGCGAAGCCGAGCAAGTTCGGCGCGCAGGGATTGGATTTCGGCCCACATGTCAGCGGATTTTTCTCTGATGGGGCTGTTGGATTTTTCGATTTTTTCCTGGAGAAGTTGTTTGGATTCCGAGAGCTCGGTCTCCAACTGCCTGATTCGGCTCAAGTCCTGCTGGCGTTCATATTGTATGGCTTGCATGTCGGTTTTGCTTGCGCAGCCGAGCATGGAAAACAACATGGCGACGATTATTGTTAATGCTAAATACTTGAATATTTTATTCATAATTATAATCTCCCTCTTTGTTTACCGAGAAAAAGATACGACAGAGCGCCAATAATGGGAATAAAAATACAGATTTGCATCCAGAGGCTTTTTTCCATCGGAGATTCATAGGTGCGTTTCCAGACGTCCAAGATGGCCCAGGCGCTAACGGAAAAGCAGAGTGCGATGGAAACCAGCAGAATGGTCCATTGCATTGGAGTAAGGGCTGAAAAGTCTGCGATCATATATTATCTCCTTGAGAGTGGCGGTGGGGTTATCCCTGTGCCTTCTTTCGGTTCAAGAGCGTTGACAGGATGATGCATCCCGCCCCAACGGTCAAGGCGCTGTCCGCCACATTGAATGCGGGCCAATGATAGGCGTCCACGTAAAAGTCGAGAAAATCGATGACCGAACCGAGCCAGATGCGGTCTATGGCATTGCCGATGGCTCCGCCCGCGATCATGCCCAGGCCCGAGATCATCCATTTGTCATGTTCTTTGGTCAACAACAGCATGTAGGTTATGACCGCCACGGCAGCCAGCGAAATGATTATGAATAATGGGCGTTGCCAGTTGATATGGTCATCGTCCAGAAAGCCCCAGGCCGCACCCTTGTTGAGCACATATACAAGATTGAACAGGCCGGGAATGATCTCTTTGCCGGTCCATGGTTCCATGGCGTTGTGGACCCACAGCTTGGTGATCTGGTCGAGCACTATGGTGACTGTCGCCCATGCGGATGTCAGCTTGTACTTGTGTAACATTTTTCTAATCCAGTTTTTTCAGGACAGCCGTGCAGCGCGGGCAGGCATCGGGATGAGCCGGGTCTGACCCCAGATCTTCCGAGATGCGCCAGCATCGTTCGCATTTCTTGCCGGTGGCAGCTTTCACGCTCACCTTGAGATTGACCATTTCTTCACCCTGGAAGGCGTCCGCAGGCGCGTTGCCCGCATTGTCCAGTACAAGATTCGAAATGATGAAGAACTCGCGCGGGTCAATGTCTTCGGTGGAAACCAGAGTGCGGATATCCTCGGTGGCGTAGAGTGTCACCTGAGCGTCCAGGGACTTGCCGATGACGCCTTCCTTTCGTTTGGGCTCAATGGCTTTGTTCACCTCGGAACGAATCAGGGCCAGCTTTTCCCAGCGGGCGCGCTGCGTGTCATCCAGATTCGTTTGATCGGGCGTAAAGCGCAGGGCGAATACCGTTTCGCTTTGCGGAAGGGCCCCCTTGATGGCGTCAGGCAGATTCTGGAAGGCTTCCTCGGCGGTGAAAGAGAGGACCGGGGCCATGTCCTGAAGCAGCATGAGCAGGGTCTGCCACAACACGGTCTGTGCAGAACGGCGTTTGAGGCCGTTTTGTTCCTCCACGTACAGCCGATCCTTGATGATATCCAGATAGAAGGCGGACAGATCGACCACGCACAGGTTGTGCAAGGTGTGGTAAACCTTGTGGAATTCAAATTTCCCATAGGCTTTCTGAACCGTCGCATGGCGTCTGGAAACCATGTCCAGGGCATAGCGGTCCAGCGGCAGCATGTCTGCCGGTGCAACCCTGTCCGTCGGGTTGAAATCGTTGAGGTTGGACAGGAGATAGCGGCAAGTGTTGCGAATGCGCCTGTAGGCGTCCACGAGCCGATTCAGGGTCTCATCTGAGATACGGATGTCTTCCTGGTAGTTGGAGGCAGAGACCCACATGCGCAGAATCTCGGCGCCGAATTTGTCGATGATTTCCTGCGGCGCGAGGACGTTGCCGATGGACTTGGACATCTTGCGGCCTTCGGCGTCCACCACGTAACCGTGTGTCAGGACGGTCTTGTAGGGCGGCACGTCGCGGGTGCCCACGGAGGCGAGCAGGGAAGAGTGGAACCAGCCTCGATGCTGGTCGGACCCTTCCAAGTAGAGATCGGCCGGGAAACGGGTCTCTTCGCGCTGCTCCACCACGGCGGCATAGCTTGTGCCCGAGTCGAACCAGACGTCCAGAATGTCGGTTTCGCGTTTCCAGTGAGTACCGCCGCACTTGGCGCAGGTCAGTCCCTTGGGAACGATTTCTTCGAGCGGAGCTTCGAACCAATAGTCGCAACCGGTTTCGTGCTTGGCGTATTTGTCGCAGATGTCATAGACCCACTGGGCATCGAACCATGTCTCGTCGCAATCTTCGCAGATAAGCGCGGAGATGGGAACGCCCCAGTTGCGTTGACGGGAGATGCACCAGTCGGGCCGGTTCTCGACCATGTTGTAGATGCGCTCCTCGCCCCAGGACGGGACCCACTGGACATCGTTGCGGATGGCGTTCAAGGCCCGTTGGCGCAGGTCGTTTTCGTCCATGCCGATGAACCACTGGGTCGTGGCCCGGAAGATGACCGGTTTCTTGCAACGCCAACAATGCGGGTAGGAATGGGAAATCTTTTCGGAGGCCATCAGGTTGCCGATTTCGGTCAGTTTCTCGATGACCTTGGGGTTGGCGTCCCAGACGTTCAGGCCGGCGAAGTGTTCCACTTCCTGAGTGAATTCGCCCCGATCGTTCATGGGGGAATAGATTTCCAGGCCGTACTTGAGGCCGGTTTCGAAATCTTCTCGACCGTGGCCGGGCGCGGTGTGTACACAGCCGGTGCCGGTCTCCAGGGTGACGTAATCGGCCAGAACCACGGCGGATTCGCGGTCATATATAGGATGTTTGGCCTTCAGCCCTTCAAGTTCGGCACCTCGGAAGGTGGTCAGAATCCTGGGTGCATCCCATCCGAACCTTCCGGCGCAATCCTCGAGTAGTCCTTCTGCCAGTATGTAGAAGTCGCCCTTGGCCTCCACCAGCACGTAGTCGAAATCGGGATGAACGGCCACGCCCATGTTATCCGGGATGGTCCAGGGGGTGGTGGTCCAGATGAGGATGAACAGTTTGGATACGTCGATCTCGCTTATTTTCTTGAAATTCTGGTCAGCCATGGGGAAGCGGACATAGATGGACGGGGAGCTGTGGTCCTCGTATTCCACCTCGGCTTCGGCCAGGGCAGTGCGGCAGTCGCAGCACCAGTAGATGGGCTTCTTGCCGCGTACCACGCCGTCGCGTTCCATGAATCGGCCCAATTCGCGGGCGGTAGCCGCCTCATATTCGGGCTTCATGGTCATGTAGGGATTATCCCACACGCCGAAAACGCCGAGCCGCTTGAATTCACTGCGCTGGGTGTCCAGCCATTTCGCAGCGTAGGACCGGCAGATCTTGCGGATGGTCAAGGTGTCGAGTTCCTTGTCCTTTTTCTTGAGTTCCTGTTCGACTTTGTGCTCAATAGGCAGGCCATGGCAGTCCCAGCCGGGCACGTATTCGGCCTTCTGTCCCTGCATGTTCCGGGATTTGACCACGATATCCTTGAGAACCTTGTTCAGGGCCGTGCCCATGTGAATGTGGCCGTTGGCATAGGGAGGACCGTCATGCAGAACGTACCGGTCTTCGGGGTTTCCGGCGGCGATCATCATGTCATAGGCCTTGATTTGTTCCCAAAACTTGAGCATCTCGGGCTCGCGCTGTTTGAGGTTGGCCTTCATGGGGAATTTGGTCTGGGGCAGGAGCAAAGTTTTCTTATAGTCGCTCATGGGTTTTCAAGTCCTCCGGGAACCGTATATTTCTTTATATCAAAGTATGCGTTCAAATGAGACGGCGTAGATTGGTATAACACGGCTCGGAAGTCAAGCATTGCACGGCTTTTGAGGATGATTGCACATTGTTTACACTGTGTCGGAAACATGCTTTGGTGGCAACGGACTGAATGTGTCATTTTTGTTGCAACCAATGATCCAGGAGGTGATATGGGAGTACATAAGAGAGAACGAGAATTGGAAGACATAAAAGATCAATATATCAAGAAAAAATCAGTCATTCTGTTGGTGGTCTTGGCCTTGTTGGTCGGTGCCTTCATCGGGAACGCCATAACCATGCTGTATATCGGACAGAATCAACAGCGAGCCGATATCGAATCGCAGCCGGTGCAGGAGGGCGGCGTGCCGCATACGGCTGATCCGGTCGCTTTGGCCAGTATGGAAAATGCGGCCGCAGCCGATCCGACCAATGCGGATTTATGGGTAAAGCTTGGCAATTTCTGTTTTGATCACAACTTGCCTGCCAGGGCGGTCAATGCCTATGAGCGCGCTCTGGAACTCAAGCCGATGCTGGTTGATGTCTGGTCTGATCTGGGCGTCATGTACAGGCAGACTAAGCAGTTCGAAAAGGCTGTCGATGCCTTTGGCCATGCCGCGTCCCTGGACAGCAAGCACGTTACCTCGAGGTTTAACATGGGTATCGTGTATCTGCATGATCTGAACGACAAGGCGTCTGCACTCAAGGTGTGGAAGGAGCTTTTGGCTTTGGACCCCAGCGCCAAGACGCCCACAGGACAGAGTCTTTCAGTTCTGGTGAAGGAGTTGGAGTAAAACTTAAAGCTTTTGATTATGAAAATGGAGCAAGGATGTGTCTTTGCTCCATTTTTTTATACTATTAGATGCCGCCACCTTGTTCGAAAGACTGTTGCACGGCGCGGGATTGCACGATGTGCGCCCCTGGCGGGACGTCGCGAGTGATCCAGATGTTACCGCCTATGACAGCCTCTTTGCCGATGGTGACGCGCCCGAGGATTGTCGCTCCTGCATAGATAATCACATCATCCTCCACGATGGGATGTCTTGGCAGCCCCTTGATCAGCCGCTCATCATCCCCTTTGGGGAAGCTTTTTGCCCCCAGGGTCACGCCCTGGTAGACGCGGACGTTGCTTCCGATGATGCAGGTTTCGCCGATCACGGTACCTGTGCCGTGGTCGATGAAAAAGCTTTTGCCTATGGTCGCTCCCGGGTGGATGTCGATGCCCGTATCGGAGTGGGCCATTTCCCCGATGATCCGAGGGATGATGTCCACGCCGAGCCGATAGAGTTCATGGGCGATTCGATGATTGGTCAGCGCCCGGATGGAGGGGTAGCAGAATATGGTTTCTCCGTGGGTCTTGGCTGCGGGATCGCCGTTGTAGGCCGCCTCCACATCCGCCAGGAGATAGTGCCGGATTTGAGGCAGTTTCGTGATGAATTCACGGGCTATGCGCTTGGCTTTCTGTTCGCAGTCCTTACACTGTTCCGTGGTGGTCGCTTTGCAGACGAAGCAATAGCCTCGGTTGATCTGATCGGCCAGTTTGCGCACCATCTGGTCCAGGGTGGAACCAATGTAGTAGGGCATTGTGTCCGGGGTGATCTCGGAAGGACCGAAATAGCCCGGAAAAAGAACGCAGCGAAGACTTTCCACTATTTCCGACAGGGTTTCCACGGACGGCATTGGTGCATCTTCCGAATACCGATGCGAAGTCGAGCCGTTGTCGCCGGATTCCACGAGCAGGGCCACCACGTCAGCCAGGGTGTAATCATTATCTGTCATGCCGGGTACCTCAATCGAAGAGCGGGGTGCTGAGATAGCGTTCACCGGTGTCGCAGACGATGAAGACGATCACCTTGCCCGCGTTTTCCTTGCGTTTTGCCAGTTCCATGGCTGCGGCGCAGTTGGCACCGGAGGAAATGCCGCATAGAATTCCTTCCTGCCGGATCATCTGCTTGGCGGTTTCCAGGGCGGTTTCATTGTCGATTTGAATGATTTCATCTAAGATATCGACGTTCAGAGCGTCGGGCACAAAGCCTGCCCCGATGCCCTGGATCATGTGCGGTCCCGGTTTTCCGCCGGACAGGACTGGTGAGTCTTTGGGTTCCACCGCCACCACCCGGAGTCCGGGTTTCCTGTCCTTGAGTACTTCACCTACGCCGGTGACGGTGCCGCCGGTACCAACACCTGCCACAAAGATATCCACTTCGCCGTCCGTGTCGTCCCAAATTTCAAGGGCCGTGGTCTTGCGGTGTGCGTCTGGGTTGGCCGGGTTGGCAAACTGCATGGGCATGAACGCGTTCTCCGTTTCACGAACAATCTGTTCGGCTCTGGCGATGGCCCCCTTCATGCCTTCAGCGGCAGGGGTAAGAACCAGGTTGGCACCAAAGCCCTTGAGCAGCTTGCGTCGCTCCATGCTCA
Organism: Pseudodesulfovibrio sp. S3; assembly: GCF_004025585.1. Taxonomy (NCBI): domain Bacteria; kingdom Pseudomonadati; phylum Thermodesulfobacteriota; class Desulfovibrionia; order Desulfovibrionales; family Desulfovibrionaceae; genus Pseudodesulfovibrio; species Pseudodesulfovibrio sp. S3. The sequence continues at coordinate 200,743 of NZ_QTZO01000003.1, read as the reverse complement.
TGCTTTCGGGCATGGTCAGGATGAGACGCAGTCCCTTGACCGCACAGACAAAGGCCAGTCCGACCCCGGTGTTGCCGCTGGTCGGTTCCACCAAGACCGTGTCCGGGGTGATGGTGCCGTTTTTCAGGGCCGTTTCGATCATGCTCCTGGCGATACGATCCTTGACCGAGGCACAGGGGTTGTTGAACTCCAGTTTGGCCACCACAGTGGCTTCAAGCCCCTGGGAGAGCTTGTTCAGACGAACCATCGGTGTTTTCCCGATGAGCTCCGTCATGTCATTAGCTATTCTCATGGTTACTCCGAAAAGCTCTTGGTGCAGGCCGGGGCGCTTTTTTCTGCCGAAAAGGGCGAGAGTTTACGCAGATTCTTGATGATGGCCGGCAGGGTTTCAATGACGAAATCCACTTCCTCTTCGGTATTGAATCTGCTCAGGCTGAAACGGATGGAGCCGTGAGCAAAGGTGAAGGGAACGCCCATGGCACGCAGGACGTGCGACGGTTCCAGACTGCCGGAGGTACAGGCGGAGCCTGAACTGGCCGCGATGCCCAACTGGTCCATCATCAGGAGGATGGCTTCTCCTTCCACATAGCCGAAGGAAATGTTGGACGTGTTGGGGAGCCGGTTGTCCCTGTCGCCGTTCAGGATGCTGTCCGGAATGGCGTTGAGCAGTCCGGTTTCCAATTTGTCTCGCAGCCTGCGGACCTCGGTGTTTTCCTCGTCCATGTGCGCCAGAGCCAGTTCGCACGCCTTGCCCAGGGCGATGATGCCCGTGGTGTTTTCCGTACCCGCACGGCGGCTTCCTTCCTGGTGCCCGCCGATGAGCAGGGGGCGGAAAGGAAGTTTCTTTCGGACGAACAACGCGCCTACGCCTTTGGGAGCGTGCAGTTTGTGACCGGACAAGGAGAGCATGTCAACCGGAACGCTTTTCAGGTCAATGGGAACCTTGCCCACTGCCTGGACCGCGTCGGTGTGGAAAAATACGCCGTTTTGTTTGGCTGTTTGGGCCATTTTTCCAATGGGATAGATGTTTCCGGTCTCATTGTTGGCCCACATGATCGAGACAATGGCAGTGTCAGGCCTGAAGGCTGCCTCGTATTCTTCGAGATTGAGCCGACCGTACTCGTCGGTGCCGAGATACGTGACGTCGTATCCTTCTTTCTTTTCGAGGAATTTGCAAAAGCTCAAGACGGCCGGGTGCTCCACGGCGGAGGTGATGATGTGCCTCTTGTCCGGCTGTGCGTTCAGGGCGGATCTGATGGCCGTATTGTCCGATTCCGAGCCGCAGGAGGTAAAGATGATTTCACTTGGTTCACAGCCCAGAATGGCGGCAACGGATGCACGGGCCTCTTTCAGTTTGGCGCCCACCTGCCCGCCGAAGCGGTGCATGGAGGAGGGGTTGCCGTACAACTCCGTGAAAAATGGTTGCATGGTCTCAAAGACGACCGGGTCCACCTGTGTGGTGGCGTTATTGTCCAGGTAAATGGTTTTCATGGTTAGCCCTCCCGGACCTGCAGTTCTGGGTCGACCTTTTCCTTGAGCGTAGCTTCCACCAGGTTTTGCAAGGTAGCCTGGCTGGACGGGCAGCCCGAGCACATGCCCATGAATTTGACGAGAACCGAGTTCCGGTCGATGTCCACCAACTGGATATTGCCGCCGTCAGCCTGAAGTTTGGGGCGGATGTCGGTATCGATGACGGATTCGATGAGATGCATACGCTGGATGTTGGTCATGCCTTCTGCCGGGAAGGCGGGCCGGGCCGAAGGAGTCTTGCAGACGGTCCCGCCGTGGGCCTCTGCCAGGAGTCTTTCCAGGTCATCGATGCACTTGCCGCAACCACCGCCAGCCTTGGTGAAATGGGTTACGTCCTCCACGGTCTGGAGGTCGTTTTCCTTGATGGCACGCAGGATTTCTTCGTCAAAAATGCCGAAGCATTCGCAGATGAGTTCACCCTCGTGGGAATGTTCCGCCTTGGACGGGGCTTCACCACGCATGTTTTTTATGGCTTGCTCAAGGGCTTCCTGGCCCATGACGGAACAGTGCATTTTTTCGCGGGGCAGACCACCGAGATATTCGGCAATGTCCTTGTTGGTCAGCTTCTCAGCCTCTTCAAGGGGCTTGCCGATCAGCAACTCCGTCAAGGCAGAGCTTGAGGCAATGGCGCTTGCGCAGCCGAAAGTCTGGAATTTGGCATCGGTGATAATGCCTTTGCCATCCACTTTGATATATAATGTCAGGGCATCTCCGCAGGCCAGTGAACCCACCTCGCCCACGCCATCGGCGTCTTCGATGGTGCCAACGTTACGGGGATTCAGAAAATGATCTTTAACTTTATCGGTATATTCCCACATGTTATCTCCAAAATGAATAATTATATATGAACAGTCGTCACAAGTGTGATTTGATCACATTAAAAATTATAAGTCCGCCTTGGAAGTGTGTAAAGGTTTGCAGCCCAACTAAAGGGACATAAGGCCAGGAACCTGCGATGCTTTTTCATAAACAGCCATTACTTCATCGGAAGAACACATGGTGGATTCGAGGCTTACGCTTGTATATTTGCCTGTCCTTGATTTGCGGGTATCGATTTTTTCGTCGGGGAAAAGCGCCCTCAATTGATCCATGTTTTCAGTTGGGACGATAAATTTATATACATAAGGGCAGGGCCATTGGTGATGTTGATCCAGAACATTCTTGAATTGTTTTATTTTGTCAGTCATTATATTACTCCTGTGTCATGTGCTTAGGAGGGGGCTATATTGAGATTTTAACACGGTTGTCAAACAGCAGTTCCTTGTACCCTGATGAGTTGTTTTTTCCAAACTAATATCCTGCAAATAAACGGAAATTATAACGCAGTTCTCTGAAATTGTCAGATATGGTATGCCATCAACTATAGACGAAAAATGCTGACGAGCGGACAATAAGGGAATGAAATGATTGAAATAGTTGATGTTCTCGTCGTTGATGACGAGCGGATCAATATTAGATTGATCGAGGGTATACTCAAGGACCAAGACATCAATCTGGTGTCTGCTTCGTCCGGTTTCGAGGCGTTGAAGTATTTGCCGGATCATGACTTCGCCTTTGCTCTTCTTGACGTCATGATGCCGGGTATGGACGGTTTTGAGTTGGCGGAGCGATTGAGACAGTCCGAAACCAGCAGAGATATACCGATTATTTTCATCACTGCCATCAGCAAGGAACAGAAGCATGTGTTCCGCGGTTATGAACTCGGTGCGGTGGACTATCTGTTCAAGCCGGTTGAGCCTGAAGTCCTGCGTGGCAAGGCCAACATCTTTGCGGAGCTGCATCGTCATAAGCGGTCTCTTGTTGAAACAACCAAACGTCTTGAGGTCACCGTAAAAGAACTTGAGGAATCCAAGGCCGCTCTTCTCGAGTCGGAACAGCGATACCGTATGGTGGCAGACTATAATTATGACTGGGAAAGCTGGATAGATCCTGACGGAAAACTTCTCTACATATCACCTGCATGTGAACGTATCAGCGGGTATGACCGTGCAAGTTTTTTTGATGATTCCGAGTTGATGCAGCGCATAGTCCATCGTGACGATCTGTCTCGGTGGATGCTTTTCATGACGGACGACACTGTCGGCGACGATGAGAGCTTGGATTTCAGGATCAACGACGTCAATGCCAAGGTGAAATGGCTGAGCCTGGTCAAACATTCAATATATGCTGATGATGGCAAACCCTTGGGTATTCGATTCAGCATGCGTGACATTACCAGTCGCAAGCGAATGGAAGGACTGCTCAAACACAGTGCGTTGCACGACACTCTTACGGGGTTGCCCAACAGGGTTCTGTTTCTGGATCGGTTGAGCCGGGCAGCGGGCCGTTCTTCCCTGTCCGGAGAGTTGTTTGCGGTGCTCTTTATTAATCTCGACCGTTTCCAGGCCGTCAATGACAACTACGGGCATACGGTCGGCGACAAATTGATGGTTCATATCGGTGTCAAGTTGCAGCAGATAGTCCGTTCAATTGATACTGTGGCCCGGTTTGGCGGGGATGAGTTCGGTATCCTTATTGAAGAAATTTCGAGAAAAACCGAAATTCGCGCTCTTGTTAAGAAGATTCATGAATCATTCAAGGAATCTGTTGTCGTGGATGGGATCATTTTCACTATCTCCGCCTGTATCGGCTATGAGATTGCTTCCGACAGCAATATCGAGTCAGAGGAGATCGTTCACAACGCCCAGGTGGCAATGAAGAAGGCCAAGGCAAGCGGGAAAAATCGCATCGTGCCTTATACCAAGAGTATGCGCGAGGGGATCATCAATATATTGGCAGTGGAAAATGACCTCAAGCGCGGGTTGGAGGCCAGGGAGTTTGAGGCGTATTACCAGCCCATCGTGAACCTAGCCGACGGCAGCCTCTATGGATTCGAGACATTGGCCCGGTGGCGTCATCCTGAAAGGGGAATGGTCAGCCCTGGGGAATTTATCCCGGTTGCCGAAGAGACCGGCTTGATTGTCAAACTCGGCTCTCAGATTTTGGAAAAGGCTTGCGTTGTCATGAATCGCTGGCGCAACAAATATCCCATTGCACGAGAGTTGACCATGGCCGTGAACATTTCGGCAAAACAGTTCGACGAGTCCTCACTGGCCAGCAATGTTGAAAGCATTTTGCGTGAATCCGGTCTCCCGCCCGAATGCCTGAAGCTGGAAATTACCGAAACTGTTGTCATGTTGGACGCTCTTAAGTCCGTTAACCAACTAAAACTGTTGAAGAATCTTGGAATATTGCTTTCCATTGATGATTTCGGAACCGGGTATTCTTCCATGAGTTATTTGCAGAAATTTCCTACGGATCAACTCAAGATCGACTTGAGTTTTGTGCAGCGAATGGAATCATCGCCGGAAAATATCGAGATCATCAGAGCTATTGTGAACATGGCGCACAGCCTCCGCCTCAGGGTGGTCGCCGAAGGTATCGAGACCGAGCGTCAAAGAGACTTGCTTTATTCATTGCAATGCGATTACGGTCAGGGCTATCTTTATTCCCGGCCGCTTCCCGAGGATAAGGCCGAGAAGTTCGTCAGGGATTCCGAGTAGATCCTTGATTATTTTATGCCACAACTACTGGAGCTTTACCCTATGAATCTCAGCGCCCCGCAATTGCTCACCTGGATTGTAGCCGTTATTATCGGCCTTCTGGGCATTTTCATCCAAATCGATGTCATGTCGGTTCCGGCCCTTGAAGATGCCGTCCGTCCCTTTTGGCTCGTCTCCACGGGCTTTGTTATCTTGGCCGTATCGAATCTCTTTCGCAGATTGTAACCCTTTTGGGCTTTTGGCGAACGGACAGGGGCTTGACGGAAAAACGTCAAGCCCCTGTCTTTTTTCTACTTAGTGTTATATGGTCTATCTATATTTTGCAGTACAGGTAGTTTTGTTCAATGGGTTTGGACAGGAGGCTGATTGTCAATGGCTAATTTGAAACGCTGGAGTCGTGGTGAGATCATACGCATGCGCAGTGAAGTAGACCGGCTTTTTGATGATTTGTGTGCAGACTTCGATCTGCCGGTCATGGTTTGCCGTATGGCGGGGGATCTTGAGCTTTATGAGGAGGGAAATGTTCTGGTGGTGCGGCTGGAACTGGGCAACATGAGCCCGGATGATGTCCTTGTTTCAGTTTCGGACACACGCCTGACCGTTTCTGCCAAGTCCGTTGGATCACGGATTGGACGCAGCCGGTTGCGGACCTTCAGGAGGGAACTGCGGTTGCCGTGTGTCGTCAGAAGAGATGAGGTCTTGGCCGAATTTGAAGATGGAATTTTGGTGATCAGACTGCCCAAGAGCACTACTCAACTTGGGCAAAACATCGAGATCGCAAAGAAATAGCAATATACGGAGATGGAAGATGGTAAAGAAGAACAGTACATTCGAAGTGCCTCTCGACAAGCTGAAGTGGACACCGGGACCGAAGCAGCTTTCCATCAAGACCACTGACGATCTTGAAGCGCAGACAGACATTATCGGTCAGGGCAGGGGGGTTGAAGCCTTCCGGTTCGGCATGGGGATGCTCAAAAAGGGGTACAATATATTTGTCACAGGTGAACCCGGCATTGGGCGTTTGTCTACCGTGAAAAAGCTCCTTGCAGAAATGGGCGACAAGACGGAGACGCCTTGTGATTTGTGTTATGTTAATAATTTCAAGCACCCGGAAGCACCGATTATGCTCAGGTTCGAGCCCGGTCAGGGGGCGTATTTCAAGAAGGCCATGCAGGATTTTCTTGATTTCGTGAAACGTGAAGCCCCGCAGCTTTTTGAGAGCGAGGAATACATTGCCCGCAAGAATCAGATAGCTGAAGCGCATGAAAAAAAGGTCATGAATTTTTATAAGGCCATTGAGGAGCAGGTGAAGGATACCGGTTTGGTGGTTGTGCGCATGCAGATGGGTCCCATCCAGCGCCCGGATGTGGTCCCCCTGGTCGATGGTGAGCCTCGTCGCATGATCGAGCTGGAGGAGTTGGTGGAAAAGGGGCGGTTTCCCCGCGAGGAATATGAGCAGCTTCGCGACAAGAGGTTGGAGCTCAAGGAAGAAATCGATCATATTGTCCAGGAACTCAAGAACATCCAAAAAGAAGTCGGCGAAAAGCATCAAGAAGTGGATCGTCTCATGTTCCTGGCTCTGGCCCAGGATTTCATAAAGCCTGTTCGAGAGACATACCCAGATGAGAAGGTATCGAAATATCTTGATTCTGTTCTTGAGAACATGGTTGACGAGCTGGACAGCATCAAGGCCCTCGGCGGCCAGGGCCAGCCGGGACCCATACCCGGCATGATGATGCCGGGACCGTCTCCTGAGATTGTCTTTCGTCCGTATCAGGTCAATTTGCTGGTGGACAATTCCGAGACTCAGGGGCCGCCGGTTATCGTGGAGTCCTATCCCACCTATCGCAATCTGTTCGGCAGCATCGAGCGGATTATGAACCACAACGGGGGCTGGCATACGGATTACACCAAGATCACGGCCGGGTCGTTCATCAAGGCCAACGGTGGGTATCTCGTGATCAACCTTATGGATGCGATCATGGAGCCGGGGGTCTGGCAGACCCTCAAGCGGGCCCTCAAGACGGAAAAGATCGAGATTGAGACCTTTGACCCGTATTACTTCATCAGTTCAACCGGTCTCAAACCGGAACCCATTGACATGGCGGTGAAGGTCGTGGTGCTTGGAAGCCCCTATCTCTATGCCATTTTGAAAAATTATGACGAGGATGTTTCCAAGATATTCAAGGTCCGGGCCGATTATGCTTCGAGCATGGACCTCAACGACGACTCCGTGCACCAGGTTGCAAGGCTCATCAAGACGGTCGTTGATCGGGACAAGCTCAAGCCCTTTGACGTGGGCGGCGTGGCGACTGTCATGGAAGAGGCCGTGCGCTGGGCAGGCAGGCAGGAAAAAATATCCACCGCCTTTCCGGCCATGGGTGATCTTTTGAGCGAAGCCGATTATTATGCCGGGCTGGCCAAGTCTGCCATAGTAACCGGAAAGCACGTCAAGGCGGCCATTGAAGCCAAGGTGTATCGTGCCAATCAGGTGGAAGAGCGCATCCAGGAAATGATCGACCGGGGTAGTCTGTTCGTGGACACGGATGGCGAGGCGGTGGGCCAGGTCAATGGCCTGGCTGTGTATTCCTTGGGTGATTACATGTTCGGCAAACCTACCCGTATCACCGCAGTTACCTCGATCGGCAAGGATGGCATTATCAACATCGAGCGTGAGGCCGACATGTCCGGTCCCAGTCACAACAAGGGTATGCTCATTCTTTCTGGTTTCTTACGCAGTCGTTTTGCCCAGGATAAACCCATGTCCCTGGCAGCCAGCATTGCCTTTGAACAGTCCTATGGCGGCATAGATGGCGATTCTGCTTCGTCCACGGAGCTGTATGCCTTGTTGTCGAGTCTGTCCGAGGTCCCCATTCGGCAATATATAGCCGTGACCGGTTCCGTGAATCAGTATGGCGAGGTGCAGCCCATCGGCGGTGTGAACCAGAAGATCGAAGGGTTTTATTTGTGCTGCAAGAATGCCGGACTGAACGGAAAGCAGGGGGTCATGATTCCGCACCCCAATGTCAAGGATTTGATGTTGCGCGATGAGGTTGTCGAGGCGGTCAAGGCCGGGAAGTTCCATGTATGGTCCGTCAGGACCATTGACGAGGGGATCGAGATTCTCACCGGGGTCAAGGCGGGGAGCAGGAAAAAGAGCGGTTCCTATCCCGCCAATACCATCAATAGATTGGTGGACGATAAGCTCAAACTGCTGGCTGACCGCTTGGCTGTGTTCGGTAAGGATGCTAAGGAAGAGAAAACGTCCGCCAGGAAAAGGGCGGTCAAACGCAAGCCCGCCGGAAAGTAGGGTGCCCACGAGTAGTGATCTAACGTAAAACAAAAGGGTTACGATACGTCGTAACCCTTTTTTGGAGCTTAATGATGAACCTGTTGCGATTGAATATTTGGCGAAAGTGTATCCTGATCGGGTTTGTGGTGGCTGTGGTCGCCATGTTCACCATCGACTGGGGTTACCATTTTCACGTGGGCCATGTGGTCCGGCTGTTGGTTGGGGCAGGGGCTTTCTGGTTGGCGGTGGACAGATTGTAGGCAGGGGGATCATGCGTGATCGTAGACGCTTCAAGGCCTGACCTGTATTTTGATCAAGCCCTTGGAGGGAATTTATCGGTCACGATTGTTGCCACTTCCTCCAGCCATTGCAGCCGTTCTTCATGGCTGCTGGTGACGATGATTTGAAACATGTGTCGAGTGATGTCCCCAACTCCGCACAAGTCGAAAATGCAGTTCTTCCAAATGCGTTCCAGCGGGTCGCCGAAAATGGTTTTTTCCCTTTGGGCAGAGGTGTTCGAGGTGTTGAAGATGATGGCCTTGTCCGCCTTGAGTAATCCCACGGGCACACCTTCTCCACTGTCGCCTTCCACGAATTCGTAGGCCACGCCTGGCCGCATGATCCGATCCACCCATCCGGCCAGAATGGCGGGCGGCATACCCCACCAGTTGGGATGAACAATAATGATGCCGTCGGCTTGCGCCGTTTGTTTGCAATGGTTGTCGATAGGGTCGGGCAGGGTGGCATTGCGGGGAATTTCGTGGGCAGGCAGATTGGGGTCAAAGCCTTCCGCGTAAAGGTCGTAAAGAATGACGGCATGGCCGTTGTGTTTCAGCGTTGCTGCCGCTTGAGCCGCAATGGCGTGATTGAAGCTGTGCTTGTCGGGGTGGGCTAGGACAATGAGAATGTGCATGGCGAACTCCTGAATGATGATGCCAAGTGAAGTAAGGTTATGGAGGGAAAAAGGCAAGTGCATGACAGTTTGTGGAAAACCCTTGACCTTTCTTTTTGCGGCGGTTAGTCAAATTCCTTAAGAACAAAAGGATTTTTCATGTCGCGCTTAGAAAACACCATTTCCCTTATTCCCACCAGCCTAGCCGTGGTCAGCGTACTCGTCGTAGTAGACGTAGTAGTACGTGGTGTTCTCTCGGACGCGCCATAGCGGGTAGGTATCAAGCGATTTTTCAACCCCCGTCGGTGCGAGCCGGCGGGGGTTTTTCTTTTGACCCCGTAGCGGCTGCAGGCAGACGAGACAAACAGGAGGCTTTCAAATGAAACTCAGCGGTGCGGAAATCATCATCAAATTATTGGAACGACAGGGCATTAAAACCATCGCCGGAATTCCCGGAGGCGCGAACCTGCCCATGTACGACGCACTCGGACGCAGCGACGCCATCCGGCATATACTGACCCGACACGAACAGGGAGCCGGATTCATTGCCCAAGGCATGGCCCGCGTCAGTGGCAAACCTGCGGTTTTCTTTGCGACTTCCGGTCCCGGAGCCACCAATACCCTGACGGCCATAGCCGATGCCAAGTTGGATTCCATCCCCATCATCTGCATCACCGGCCAAGTGCCCCTGTCCATGATCGGCACCGATGCCTTCCAGGAAGTGGACACCTACGGTCTGAGCGTTCCCATCACCAAACACAATTTTCTGGTCCGTTCCGTGGAGGAATTGCTTGAGGTCATCCCTGCCGCCTTCCGGATCGCTTCCAGCGGTCGCCCCGGACCTGTGGTCATCGACGTGCCCAAGGATGTCCAGGCGGCTCAGTTGGAGTTTGACGTCTGGCCCGACCCAGGACAGCCCGTGCCAACCCCGGAGCTGTTTCCGGGCGAAATTGAGCATGCTGCGGGCATGATCAACAAGGCGGAGAAACCGATTTTGTACCTCGGAGGAGGCGTGATCCAGTCCGATTCGGCGCCCCAGGCCTTGGCCATGGCCGAAAAGGGGGGAATTCCGTCCGTCGTGACCCTCATGGGGCTGGGGATCATGCCCACTGATCATCCTTTGAGTTTGGGGATGCTGGGCATGCATGCAGCCCGATATACCAATATGGCTCTTGAGGAATGTGACCTGCTCATTGCCGTGGGTGTGCGTTTTGATGACCGGGCCACAGGTAAGGTGCCGGATTTCTGTCCCAAGGCCAAGGTCATCCACATGGACATCGACCCCAGTGAACTCGACAAGATCAAAACGGCCCACGCCTCTGTCACAGGTGACGTTGGCGAGGTGCTCAAGGCCTTGATTCCACTTATCAAAGAAAGGAAACGATCCGTATGGAACGAGGATATCCGGCAACTCAAGGAAGCCAACCCCATGGTTATTCCGCAGGCCGAAGATCCCATGTCTCCATACGGGGTCATTCTCAAGACGGCTGAGCTGGTTGGGGAGAGCGCGGTCATTTGCACTGACGTGGGGCAGCATCAGATGCGTACGGCCCAGGTGTACCCATTCAAGTATCCTCGGCAGTGGCTGACCTCCGGCGGCCTTGGAACCATGGGATTCGGAATGCCTGCCGCCATAGGGGCCGCCCTGGCCGCTCCGGACAAGCCGGTAGTCTGTTTCAGCGGCGACGGGTCCATCATGATGAATATTCAGGATCTGGCAACGGCCATGGAGTATGATATTCCGATCAAGATAATATTGACCAATAACAATGCGCTCGGCCTTGTCCGTCAACAGCAGGACCTCTTTTATGGCAAGCGGTATACTGCTTCCGATTATTCGAAGTCGGTTGATTTTATCAAGATTGCTGAAGGGTTCGGAATCGGCGCCTATGACTTGGGAACCAGTAATGATCCAGCCCGGACCTTGGCCGAGGCCCTGGCCGCACCCGGTCCTTGTCTCATTCACGTGCCCATCAGCCCGGACGAACCGGTGTATCCGATGGTTCCTCCAGGAGCCGCGAACTCCGAAATGATAGGAGGAGAAAATCATGTGTAAACAAACTGTTATTGAACTTTTGGTGAAAAATCATCCCGGCGTGATGTCCCATATCTGTGGGCTGTTTGCTCGTCGGGCCTATAATGTGGAAGGCATTGCCTGTATGCCGGTCAATGGTGGCGCCACGAGCAAGATATGGCTTCTGGTCAATGCCGATCAGCGATTGGATCAAATGATCAAGCAGGTGGATAAGCTTGAGGATGTATGTGGCGTCGAACGCCATGACAGCGGTCATGCCGTCTTCGCAAAGATGGCTGAATTTGTACAATGAGATTAGATTGATATCAACTTTAAAGGCCAGCGGAAGCTGGCCTTTTTCATGGGATGGAAAAAGTGTTCATGCCCTCTAAAGATATTGCCCGGACAGCCGATAACACATCTGGGAAACTAGAGTTCATTGGAGACGTCATGGCCCTGACCGACATAGAAAAGAGTTATCTCTACGACTACTCCATGCAGCTTCTTCAGCAGGACATGCTGACCAATAAGCTGTTTGGGGCTTCGGGCGTCGGGAGGGATCTTCGCAGCCTGGTGCTGGGTGCGCCAGTCAGAGCCGCGACATTCACCAATCCCTTTGAGGAAGCCATCAGCGGCACATTGAGAGGCGATGCCGCTGCTGTCCGGCAGGCGTCTAGGAATGTGGGCGAGGCCGCATCCATGATGGGGGTGGCCCGGACCGAGATGGCGACGATCAATGACGCCCTCAATGACATGGAAGACATGATCGACAAGATCAACTCAGGAGAGTTGGACGGTACCAGCGCCGTGGTACAGAGCGATTACGATGCTCTGGTGGATAAGATCAACGGCACCATTTCCAATGCGGATTTCAACGGTATTGCCATGCTGGACAGTTCCCAGTGGGGTACTGATCAGATCGACGCCAACGGGAATGTGTATATTCAGTCCAGCAAGGATGGCGGATTCAACATCACTTTTCATTCCGTGGACACTCCGTCCAGTGGTGTGGCCTGGGCAGACCTGGACGGTACCGATCTCGGTGCAGACGGCACCAGGGCCACTCAGCTCGGATACGTGCAGACCCTACAAAGCGAGATGTCTTCGATCTTGAACGTCTACGAGGGCAAGGAAGACAGCTTACAGTCTCAGGAACTCAATCTTCAGAGTCAGGCCCAATTGCTGGATCAGGCCGCACAGCTGCGAAAGCCGTCCGACCCCGATTATTCCCTTGAGCAGTTGCTGGCCGATCTCATTGCTCGGGATACCGGGACGATCTACAGCGGGAGCGGGTAGAGTCGCTGTACGGTCTTCGAAATGAGAAAACCGCCGGTCTTTGGACTGGCGGTTTTGATATATGGAGCTGACGCTATGGGGGGGCGCCATCTGATTCAGGGGTAAAGCAACATTTAGGATTCCTAATCCTGGTGCCGCGTATTCGAATCGCACCGGGGGCACCATATTTCACAAGGATATCAGCTGATAGTGTTGGCATCCTTTTTTGTTGTCTTTGCCGGGGTGAAGACGTGGTGAGTGAGATATAATAATCGGGGATAATTTTGAATATCGCTACAAGATATGACAATCCTTTCGGGAGTGCTTGTCATGGATTTTATCTGTCATTCATTCCATTTCACGGGGACAAGGTAACGATCAAGAAAAGTGGTACCAATTTAAGGATTCTTGGCACTCCCCATGGTAGCAGGGACTTATTCGCACTTTTCCTAGTCTTGAATCTGCATGGCCGTTAAGGGATTACCTTAAACCCGCTTACCTTAAATATTTTTCTATAACTCGGTCTCTGAGGCCTGTTGCTATGACCTCTTCCAAAGATTCCTGAATCTTTACGAGAATCTCAACAGGAGTCTCTTTGTTTGCTACCATGTAATAACCGCCTTCGTCAGATAATAAATATGCCACTTCAAGCTCCGAATATTTGGATCCCAAACTCTTCATTTGATAGGCTAAATCCAAAGGGTCGCCTGGGATAAGATCGAACCGTCCTATAAGCAGCATTTTCAATAATTGCACAGAGTAATTGACTAAATGATAATATTCATCAGAAAGGCCACTGTCGATGAAAAATTGTTCAACGGACCCCCCTGAAAGGACGCCTGTACGATATTTTTTAATATCTTCTAATTCATTGATCTGAATATCAGTTCGGTTACTCAGTTTAAAAAGATATACTTTTCTGGGATGGAGTGGGCCAATCCATGCGAACTCATCTTCGCGTTGAGGAATGCGCGCCGCCGTATAGAGCATTGTGTATGGAGTGCTCCGCACAGTAGCTAAGCCTCGTTTAAAGGGATATTTAACAAGTTTGTATTGAATGTTAGCCCTTTGTAACGCTGCTTCTATCAACTCCGTGCTAATCCCAACAATCTTGTCATTTTTTATGAAGTTATATGGAGGCCAGTTGTCTACATAAATTGTAAGTTCTTGAGCTTTCGCAGCTCCAACAAGACCAAACAATAGAATGATTATGAACAGCTTGAAGGATTTTATCATTTTTTTAAAGTTCATTTGTAATCCCTTTTCGCTCAAGCCTTATTACCAGCGGACAAACTTTCTTGAAAGTATATTTTATATGTTTTCCTGTGCAAATCAAGTTGGTTAATGACAAGTGTCCCGAGATTCACATGGGATGCAGAACAGGTTGCAACTATTTGTTTATTGAATATTTTATTGTACATTAACACGACAATTCTGTTGCAGCAATAGACTGCGGCAGCAGTTCTTTTCATTGCTTCTTCGGGCTTCATGCCCGGCATGGATGAATCCGAAGAAGGCCGGAAATTCGCATAAAGTGCTGGACCTGAGACGGGGAGCTTTACAGGTACAGAATTATCCCTGGAAGTCGTTGGGACCTCGGAACAATGCACGAAAAAAGAAAATCGCCTCTCATTCGAAAGGCGATTTTCTTATATATATGGAGCTGACGAGCAGGATTGAACTGCCTACCTCGTCCTTACCAAGGACGCGCTCTACCGATTGAGCTACGTCAGCATTCCGTCTGTTTTCGATGAAACGCCGGACCGATTTGATTCGGTCCAGCGGGGTATCTCATCGTTTGGTCGGGATGAGAGGATTTGAACCTCCGGCCCCTTGAACCCCATTCAAGTGCGCTCCCAGACTGCGCTACATCCCGACGCGAAGTGAGTAACTAGCCGCGCCTGTGAAAGTTGTCAATCATTTTTTGAGAAAAAAAGTCAACATGGTGTTATTTTTGAAAATTATTTAAGTTCTATGGATGATGGTTGCCGCAACGCTCAAAGGTGGGTATATTTATAATGGTTTTTGTCTGATTGTGTGTATAGTTATTACAGAAGAAATTGAAAAGCTCATGGGTGGATGTTAGATAACATTCATATGGGCATGGCATGGTCAAAATGTTTTTTTTGACAATAAATGATAATTAATTAGGGGGTTGGCATGGCTGATGAAGCATTGAAAGATATCAATCAGTTTTTGACCTTCACGCTGGGCAAGGAAATTTTTGCTCTTGATATCGGAACGGTTCGGGAGGTGCTGGAATTGACCTCCATTACCAAAATTCCACGTACGCCCAAATTCATGCGCGGCGTTATCAACCTTCGTGGCCACGCGGTACCTGTGGTTGATATGCGTCTGAAGTTGGGCATGTCCCAGGGTGAGGATACCGTGGACACTTGTATCATCATCGTGGAGATCGAATTCGAAGGAGAGTTCACGATTATGGGCGCACTGGTCGATTCGGTGCGTGAAGTTTTCGAGATGACCCCGGATACCATCGAACCCGCCCCGAAGATGGGTGCGGCCATCAATGCCGAATACATCAAGGGCATGGGACGTCAGAACGAACAGTTCATTATAATTATTGATATCAACAAGATATTCTCCGCAGAAGAGCTGTCCATTGCCAAGGGCATGTCCAACCTCGGAAGTGGAGCAGAACAACCCAAGATTGAAGAAGTTGTAGCCGCACACGCGTAACAAAAGAACCCGCCCGAAAGGGCGGGTTCTCTGCTTTCATTCGGTCCAATGGGTCCGGCTAGCCGTTATTGTCCCAATTCACCATGGTATCCCACTTGACCTTGCCCTGAGTCTTCTTTTGCTTGCGCAGGAGAACATACAGGGCTCCTGCGCCGCCGTGTTTGGGCTGTGCAGTGCAAAAGGCCAGGACAACGCGTCTGAGCGGTTCCTTGGTCAGCCAGGTCTCGGCCTCTGTGCGCAGGATCGCCTGGCCGCCAGGGGAGTTCTTGCCACGTCCGGTCACCACCAGCACGCAGCGATGATTTTGCAGGTAGCTTTCGTGAATGAAGAAAAGCAGGCTGTCCCGTGCCTGGTCCGAAGTCATGCCGTGCAGGTCGAGATGGGCTGCCACGCTCAAGGAACCGGCCTTGAGTTGCTGGAAAATCTTGATATCCAACCCGCGTACATAGCCGTACATGAATTCCTCGGTGTATTCGAGTTCGAATTCGATGTCGCCGTGCATGAACCGTTGCAGGTCGTTGGTGGCCTCCTCTTCGGGAGAGACGCATCTGGACGGGCCGGTTTCTGCGGGCACAGGGACCTGGCGGCCGCCTGAGTCGTTCATTTTTTCGACTCCCTGCATGGCTGCCAGAAAAATTTCTTCATCAGGAGGTCCGTCACAGGGGTTGACTTTTTCCTTTGGAGGCTCATTTTTCACATACGGAAGGGAATAGAAGTCTTCTTTTTCCTTCTTGAATTTGATCTGCTTGAGATCGCCAAGGTTGTTTATGCGCTTTTTCTTCATTGCTCATCCTTCCTTCGGTCGAAACGAGTACATCCAAAACCCCCGGCGGGGCAAGTGAAAGGGGCCTCCTGCGTATCAATCGCTGGACTTCCATGACGTGCTTAAGTATTGACCCTTTTGCACATCGATTCAAAGTGAGGGAATACATGCTGACCATAGAAGACTTGCATGTCAACATCGGCGACAAAGAGGTTCTCAAAGGAATCAATCTCCAGATTAATGCTGGGGAGACGTTCATACTTTTCGGACCAAACGGGTCGGGCAAGACTTCTCTGCTCATGGCCCTGATGGGGTTCTCCGGGTATGAAGTCACCAAAGGGAAAATTATTTTCAAGGGTGAAGACGTCACCTCCGCTCCCATGTACGAGCGCGCCCGTCTTGGTTTGGGCATGTCCTTTCAGCGCCCGCCGACCATTCATGGACTGCGGACCCGCCACCTGGTGGACATGTGTTCCCGCAAGGGAACCGTGAACACCGACATGCTTGCAGAAATTGTGAACATGACCGAATTCCTGGACCGGGATATCAATGCCGGATTCTCTGGTGGCGAGATCAAGCGTTCGGAATTGCTTCAGCTCATGGCCCAACAACCAGATTTGGTGCTTTTTGATGAGCCGGAATCCGGCGTGGACATGGAGAACATGCAGTTGGTGGGCAAAGTGGCTCGGGACGTGCTGGACGGCAACTTCAAGGTTGCTCCCGAGCTGAGTCTCAAAGAGCGCAAGCAGCAGACCCGGACCGCTGGACTGATCATTACACACACCGGGTATATTCTTGACTATGTCAACGCTGACCGTGGTCAGGTGCTGTTTCAGGGGCATCTGTGCTGTGAGGGTCGCCCCAGGGACATTCTGGACCACATCCGCGAGCACGGCTACCAGGAATGTGTCCGCTGCATGAACTAGCCACTCCGCAAGGGAAATTCATATGAACAAAGTAGATCTGAAAGATTTCAAATTTGACGGGCTTCAGCAGGAGGCCATCGTTGACCTGAACGCCTTGTCCGATGATGACAAGAACCAGCTGCTCATGGCTGGTGTGGTTTCGGACTTGAGCACACGTTCGGCCTCCTATCTGCAAATGGACCAGTCCGCAGTCCACTGTCAGTCCAGGGACGAAGGCGTCGAGATTATGGATATCAAGGATGCCTTGAAGAAGTATGACGGCCTCAAGGACTACTACTGGACACTGGTGGACAGGGATAAGGACGAATTCACCAAATCTGCCTCTGACAATCTGCACGGCGGCTATTTCATTCGGGTCAAGGCCGGTGCCAAGATCAAGGATCCCATCCAGTCCTGTCTCATGCTCAAATCCGAGCATGTAGGCCAGAATGTCCATAATATGGTCATCATCGAGGAAGAGGCCGAGGCGCACATTATCACCGGATGTTCAGTGGCGCATGGGACCAAGGCCGGGGCGCATTTGGGTATATCCGAATTTTTCGTGAAGAAAAATGCCTCGTTGACCTTTACCATGGTTCATAATTGGTCCGATGCCGTGGCTGTCCGGCCCCGATCCGCCGGTGTTGTCGAAGAGGGCGGCACGTTTCTGAATAACTATGTCTTGCTCAAGCCGGTCAAGGATCTTCAGATGTATCCATCCATCGCATTGAACGGTCCCAATGCCGTGGCCCGCTTCAATTCCGTGGTGGTTGCCACCGAGGGATCGCACCTGGATATGGGCAATCGCGTGATCATGAACGCTCCCAATACACGGTGTGAGATCATAGCCCGGACCATTGCCGCAGGCGGTACTATCATCAACCGAGGACATATCGCGGCTCATCATGTTCCCAGCAAGGGGCATCTGGAATGTCAGGGCCTGATTCTGGGCGGTGGACGGATTTGGGCCATCCCGGAGTTGGATGGCACGGAAGAGGGCGTTGAATTGTCCCACGAGGCTTCGGTGGGCAAAATAGCCCAGGAAGAGATCGAATATCTCATGGCTCGTGGGCTGGACGAGAATGAAGCGACCTCCACCATTGTCAGAGGGTTTCTGAACACCGACATAATGGGGCTGCCGGACCGGCTGCAGAAAGAAATTGATAAGCAAATCGAAGAATTGCAGAATTCTGATTCTATGTAGGACTAATGAGATGTTGAGAGAAAGGGGTGGGGGCCGAGGCTTCCGCCCTTTTCTTATTGGTTCCTGAATTGAATTTGCTCTTGAACAAACCGGATTCACGTACTAGATAGTGTCTCATTTGTCCATTTCAGAAGGTTTACAAGGGAGTACTGAATGTCGAAGAAAGAGAGGATTCTCCTGGCTGCCCAGGAAATATTCGCTCGTTGCGGATATGCTGGAACAACCATGAAGATGGTTGCCGAGCAGGCCGGTGTAGCCTCGGGATTAGTCTTTCATTACTATGATTCCAAGGAAAACCTGTTCATGGTGGCGGGTTCTGAGTTGATTGATACCATGATCACCGTCCTGCGTGACAAGACCATGGAAGCCCGGAACGGGTGTGAAGCGCTCAGTGTGTTCGTCAAGGCGTATCTTGATTTTACCATCGAGAATGAAAGCACTTTTCCTACGATCATCCGCTGTTCACCGTTCAGCGATGATAACCCCGATCTCGACAGAAATAAAATTGGTGCAAAGTTTCGTGAGCTTATTGATATGATTGATGAATTTATAGTTCGTGGAATGGAAGACGGATCTATTGTCGACCTGCCTGCGACTCAGACGGCGTTCATGGTTTACGCCAATATTGTCGGTGCGGTCCGCACTCGGTTCCTGACCCCCTATGATATTCCCGGACTCTATGAGGAAGCTAGGGCGTTCGTTGTGCGCAGTGTCTGTGCTACGTCCTGATTGAATGTCCTGGTTGCCATTGAGTAATAGCGATGCCTGATTACAGAGGACATCTTGCCGGAGGTCTTTTTTTTGGCGTCATGGGATTGGTGGGAGCCATCCTGTTGGGCTGGCTGGTCTTTGAGCCGCTACTTGCCGGCGGATTGATCGGTTTCTGTCTTCTCGGGGCTCTTTTCCCGGATGTGGATACCAATTCCAAGGGACAAAATCTGTATTATGCGGTGTTTGTTCTGGTGGATCTCGGGCTGATCCTCAAGGGGCTTTACGCATGGGCCGCCTGGTTCGGGTTGTTTTCCATGCTTCCTGCTGTGGGGACTCATCGCGGTTGGACACATACTTGGTGGGCGATGCTTGTCGTCCCCCTGCCCATACTGGTTATTCCGTTTTTCATGCAGTCGGAGGGTCTGGCACTTGGATTCATTCCGTTTTATGGAGCCTTTGTTCTGGGCTACGCTTCTCACCTGATATTAGACGGTAAATTCCGATAGCAAAGTGGTTGCTGTTTTGACGGCAATGCGTTGCGCTCAGGGCGGCATGCGTTTTTCGTGCTTGCTTCGCTCGGATAAGTTCGGTTAGGGTGCACGCCTTTGGAAACGTACAGTTATGGTATGGAGGGAGTTTTGAAAAGGGTCTGTTTTTTCAACACAAGCAAGGCGTGGGGCGGTGGCGAACAATGGGTGTTTGAGAACAGCCGTATCGCCAGCCGTAATGGCTATGTCGTTCACGTTGTTGCGAACGAAGAGAGCGTGTTGGGTGATCGTCTTGAAGGACTTGAAAATATAATTGTCCATCGATTCCCTGTCACCAATCTGAGTTTTCTCAATCCCTTGATGATGGTTCGGTTGATGATTCTTTTCATACGGAATGCAATCAATTCCGTCATTATTTCCCTGCCCAACGATGTCAAGATCGGAGGTATGGCAGCTCGTTGCGTTGGAGTTCGCAATATTATTTATAGGCGGGGCATAGCCGTACCCGTCAGGAATTCCGCGTTCAACCGTTTTCTCTTTAAATCGATCATAACTCGTATGGTGTGTAATTCGAGCGAGACAAGGCGTCTCGTTCTCAAGGAAAACCCTGAACTCATTGATCCTTCCAATGTGAATATCATCTATAACGGGTTTGATTTTGACTCATATGATGAGCGTCCCTCTGCTCCTATATATCAGCGCCTTGGAAAAGAAATTGTAATAGGGAACGTTGGCAGGCTGACACGACAGAAAGGGCAACATTTGGTTATCGAAGCAGTCAGAATACTAGAGGAACGGGGCCATGATGTTCGTCTTCTCCTCGCAGGGACCGGAGAGCTTGAGACTGAGTTGAAAGAGTACGCTCGGTCGCGTGGACTTGGGAAGACCATCTTCTTTCTTGGTTTTGTCAAGGAGATGAAAGGGTTCTATCAGTCAATAGATATATTGGCTCATTCCGCTTTATGGGAAGGTTTCGGCTATGCCCTGGTCGAGGCGCAGGCGACACGGAAACCTGTGGTGGCATTTGATGTCAGTTCAAACCCGGAAGTCATTGAGAATGGTTTCACCGGGGTGTTGGCAACCCCGGAAGATGTCACTGACTTTGCTGATAAAATTGAGTCCTTGATTCTTTCCCCCGAGCGCCGCATTGAGTTGGGCAACAACGGGCGAAAGCGAGTTGTTGCTAAGTTTGGCAGCGAACATGCCTTTAAAAAATTGGCTGAATTAATCGATTCATAATAGACCAGCCTTCCTGCCCTATAATCTCAGAGCCTTTGAAGTCATTTCTGTAACAGCCTCAAGACTGGGACAGACAGCGAAACCGGCGTTGCTCATGGTTTTGAGTTTGCTTTCAATGCCGCCGCCAGTATCCAGGATGGCTCCTGCATGTCCAAGTCGTTTTCCCGGAGGAGCGGTCTGGCCTGCGATAAATGAAATGACTGGTTTGTCGAACCCGGTGCGGACGACGTATTCAGCCAGATTCTCTTCAGCCTGCCCACCGATTTCACCGAGCACGATCACGGCCTTGGTCTTGTCATGATTACGAATCATTTCGAACATATCAATAAAATTGATCCCGATGAAAGGATCACCACCGATGCCGACACACAGGGATTGGCCGATGCCGACCGAAGTCAGCCGGTCTGCAACCTCGTAAGTCAACGTGCCGCTTCTGGACAGAATGGCCACAGGGCCATCCGTGAAAGGCGTGGTGGGCAAGATGCCTATCTTGGTTTGTCCGGGCACGATCAGGCCCGGCGTGTTCGGGCCAATGACGCGGGTGGGGGACCGTTTGATCTGTTCGAAGGTGGTCAGCATATCATGCTGTACGATACCCTCGGTAATGCAGATGACCCAGGGGATTTCGTTGCCTGCTGCTTCAGCCACGGCATCCGCTGCCATGCGGGGCGGAACAAAGATAATGCTGGCGCCGATATGATGGCAACGCTTGGCTTCGGCTATGGAGTTGTAGACTGGAACACCCAACACTTCTTGTCCGCCCTTGAAGGGGGTCACGCCAGCAACCACATTGGCTCCGTATTCAAGCATGAGGCGGGTGTGGAGTTGCCCCTCTCGACCGGTGATGCCCTGAACCAGAATGGGGGTGTCCTTGTCGATGTCGAAGAGCGCGGAACTGCGGTAACCAACATTTTTGGGTGCTTTGCCGAGGGGGCTATCCATGGGGGCGGGAAAGTCGACGGCAGGGGGGGCCTTGGGCTTCAGGGTTTTCAAGGTTGCGATGGCCTCTTGCATGTCGGTGGCCATGTGGAGGTTGTCCACATGGAGATTTTTGAGGATTTCCAAGCCGGATTCGGCGTCCTTGCCGGACATGCGGACCACGAGGGGCTTTGGGGGGGCAGCCCCGGCAAGGGCGCCCTTCATAGCCAATGCAACTTTTTCGCAGGAAAGGATTCCGCCGAAAAGGTTGATGAAAACCGCTTTGGCCTGGGTGTCCCCAAAGAGCAACTCCAGGGCGATTTCCATGCGTTTCTGGTCAGCCGCTCCGCCTAGGTCCAGGAAATTGCTGGCCGGTAGTTTTGAAAAGTTAAGCATGTCCATGGTGGCCATGGCCAGGCCAGCACCATTGACCATGAGGCCGACCCAGCCCGAGAGTTTGACAAAGGACAAACCTGCGTCTCGGGCCTTGTTTTCTTCGGGTGTGGAGTTTTCTTCCTGATAATATTTATCCATACCCGGGTTGAGATCGACATAATTGTCGTCAATCTCCACCTTGCCGTCCAAGGCCAGGAATTCGCCGTCAGGAGTGGTGATCAGGGGGTTGATCTCGGCCATGAGCAGCCCATTGTCGAGCATTCCCTTGAACAGAGAGGTCAACAATGCCCCGAAAGAGCTGAGTTGACTTTTTTCCAGGCCGAGGTGGAAGAAAGCCGCTCTTATCTGGTTGGGGGCCAGCCCTCCGGGCAGCGCGACCTCCTGGACAAACAGGTTGTCTTTGCCGTGGTTTTCAATCTCCACGCCGCCTTCGCGGCCTACGGTGAGGAGAATACATTTGCGTTCTCGGGAAACGGTCAGGGATAGATAGAATTCACGTTCGATCATCGCACCGGGTTCTACACGGATAAAGGGGACTGTTTCCCCTTTGATATCCAGGCGGAATAGTTTGACAGCGGCCTCGGGAAAGTCGTCGGCATCGTCAATGCGCAGAATGGCGCCGGCCTTGCCACGGCCGCCGACCAGGACTTGGGATTTCAGAAACCAGGGAAGGGCGAAGCCTGGCTTGAAATCCGCTTCTTCACCGGGAAAAACGATCACGCCCTGAGGGACTGGAATCCCGGCCTTTTCAAAAAGAATTTTACTCTTGTGTTCATTCAGCAACATACCGTGCTCCTGTGTTGTCTTTGCATTGACCGTAGAACATTAGTGGGTTTGGACGGTTGAATCAACGTAAATATATTGACCGTGATAACTTAAAAGGGGAAAAAGCATGATTAGGTGAAAAAAAGTGGAGATAATCGGGAGGAGTTATGCCTAATATCAAAGAGTTTGCCGATCAGTTTCAGGCGGAAGTGGTGGCTGATATGGCCGATTCCTTTTTCGGCACAAGAAAGGAGATGGACAACGCCCTTGAGGCATTTTCCGGCATGGTGAAGGAATTCCTGCCCACGGTGGAACTTTTGTTTCAAGCAGCCTCCACACTGCGTTTGTTGCTGATTGATGATCATGCCGTCAGTGATTTTTGCGAATCTCTTGGTTTGAAGCCTTCCGATATCCTACCTGCAGAGGGTGCTCCTCCGCATATTTATACTTCCGTTCCATTTTCTTTGACGGCCCGCGGTCGATACATTCGTTGTGTTTTCAAGGCGTATGGTGCATTGCAGGCCATTGTGAACGAATATGTGCATGGTCGGCATTACAATGACCCTGAAAGCCCGGGGAGAAAGCGGTTAACCATGCATTATACCCGCCTTGAGGAAATAGCCCGCCTGATCAACCACAAGATCAGGAAGGTGAACGAGACAGTTTCAACCACTGCGATTCTTCGGCAGGTCAAGGGCATGAATCCTGATCAGTTCGAGCGGGAGCAGATCATGGGTGACCTCAGCCTCGTGGACGGGTCTACGCTTGATAAGGATATGTGTTTCATGCCGATCGACTTTGAGGGGTATGGCTTGCCGCAGGTCAGGGAGTTGCCGCCAGTGAAGGAAGTAGAGGATGTCATTCGTCGTTTTTGCAAGAAACTCTATGCCAACCGCAAAGCCGAGGCGAATAGGGCCATGACCGTTTTGAGGGGACAATGAAACATGTGATTTGAGATGCACAGAGGTTCCTTTCAGGATTGCCCGTGGTGTGTTTCTGGAAATAAAAGACGGCTGCACCTTGCTCCAAAGAGAAGTGCAGCCGTTTTTAGTGGATCATGATCAGGCGTTTGTGTTGATGTGGTCTATCATTTTCTTGAGTGTTGCCGAGGCTTCACTGTCCGCAACCTGGCAGGTGCCGACGGCCTTGTGACCACCTCCGCCAAAGGAAAGCATGAGAGCGCCGATATCGACCTTGCTGGTTCTGTTGAGAATGGAGTGGCCGACCGTGAATACCACGTTTTGTTTCTTGAAGCCCCATATGACTCGGATGCTGACGTTGCACTGGCTGAAAAGTGTATAAATCATGAAACGGTTACCGCAGTAGATCGGATCCTGATCGCGCAGGTCCAGGATGATCACATTGCCTTCTACTGTGGCGTTATCATTGAGCATCTGAATGAAATTAGTCTGGTCTTCCTGATACTTTTCTATCCGTTCCTTGACGTCGGGAATTTCCATGATTTCTTCTGCGGTTTTGCTGCGGCAGTATTCGATCATGTCCAACATGAGTTGGTAGTTGCTGATGCGGAAATCCCGGTAGCGCCCCAATCCGGTCCTTGGGTCCATGATGTAACCCAGAAGAATCCAGCCGGTGGGGTTGGCTATTTCATCGGCGGTCAGGTTGGCAGAATCCACTTTATCCACGGCGTCCACGAAGGATGCATATGAGGCCGGGAATTTACTGGCTCCGTAATACTCGTAAATAACCCGGGCACAGCTAGGCAGTGGTTTGCTGGCTCCTTCAAATTCAATGTCGCCCAGTCGGTCGGTCTCGCTGGTGTGATGGTCGAACCAGAGTCCACATCCTTCCACATAGGGGACATTGGCCAGGATGTCCTTTTCGGTGACTTCCACCTTGCCGTCCTGCAAATCTTTGGGATGTGCAAAGAGATAGTCGTCGATGAGGTTCAGTTGTTTAAGCAGGGTGGCGCAGGCCAAACCGTCGAAATCGGATCGTGTGACAAGTCTCATTCAGTGATCTCCAGTTTAATCGAAATGCTGTAGTGATGGGGGATGGTGTGCCATCCGAATACTAGTTGATATTTTAGTAGACGTTTCAGCTATATTTGTCAAAAAGATGCAGGAGATTATAAGACGTCATCAGTAAGGACGTGTGCGCGAAGCTGCCTGAGTTTTTTGCCGGATTCTGCTCCGTGGTTCATGTCTGTTGGTGCAAGCTTGATGGGAAGAATCATTTCCAGGTTTCTTTTTGCCCGAGAAAGAAAGTCCTTGTCGTGATCGGCCAGGACCAGACGGAAAAGGGGAGCCAGGATGCCCGAAAGATGGGCGTCCATCAGCAGATCCACCTTGGTTCCCGGTCGAAGCTCATCGAAATTGGCGGCAACCATGTGCCATCTCGCTGCCTTCATGCCGGCGATCTTGAGGGCATTGGGAAGCCTGATGCGTTGAGCCAATGATCCGGCCAAAGGGACGCCTGAGAGGTCGTGCCCATAGTGGTGCGGGAGATTTTCTTCATTCGTGAGCGATTTTCCCAGGTCGTGACACAGCCCCATCCAAACCGCGACGGCATCTCCTGCCAGTTTGTCCATGACCTGACAGGTGTGCTCCAGAACATTTGTATCGTGATAGGGGCGAGGACCTGCAGGGATGGTTTGCGCGGGGTCCAGCTCTGAAAACCACGGCAACAGGCAATCCGTTTTTGATAGAAGCCGCAGGAAGTTTCCGGGAGCAGGCGCTTCGAGCACCTTGCGCATCTCCTGACCGATTCGGTCGGCGGAGATGGTTTTGAGCAAGTCTTTGCGGGCTGCGGATTGCATGGCTTCAAGCAGCTCTTCGTGGGGTGTGAAGTCGGGGAGCTGGCTCCAGAATCGGGCAGCACGAAACACACGAAGCGGATCTTCTTCCATGGAGTGTGCGGAAGCAGGTCTAAGGATACGTCTTTTGAGATCGTCAAGGCCGTTAGGATGGCAGATGAGTTCCCCGTTCTCGTCGAGCAGTTGTGCATTGACAGTCAGATCGCGGGCTCTTAATTCATTGGCTAGAGAGTCGCTTCTGGGAAAGGAAAATTCGGTCTTGTCCACAAGGAAGATCGGGAACGTTAGTCCTACTTCCTGGGCGTTGGGAAAAGCTTTTTGAAATTCCTTGCGGGTGGTTTTCGTGACCAGATAGTCTCTATCGGACAGGGGCCTGCCCAGCAGGAGATCGCGGACAGCGCCGCCAGCCAGGTAAATATTCATTGTCCACATTGTAGCACAAGGTAACTCATGCTTCCACCAGGAATTTTTCTTATGAAAACGGCCCCTGAAGGCCTTGAAAGTGTCCATCCTGTATGGGATTCGGACCTGCAGGAGCTTGGGCCTTGGACGCCTCTCGGTGGCGGGTTCCCTGTGGATTTTCTGGCCGGTAACTCTTCTGTGGACAGTTCTGTCGTTGTTGTCGGTGCATGTGAAACAACCATGGAATTGGCTTCGGAAATGGTCCAGAAAGGCCAGCTTGGCGAGTGGGGAGCGGTCTTATGTGCGGAACAATTCAGCGGCAGGGGGCAATTGCGGCGACCATGGAAGTCTCTGCCGGGAAACCTCCATGCCTCCATTGTGTTGCCTTCTCCGCCGGTACAGGGCGAGTGGGCCGAAGCGATGCCACATCTTCTTCCGTTGGTGGCCGGCTATGTCGTTGCTGAGGTGTTGGAAGGACTTGGAGCGTCGATTGAAATCAAATGGCCGAATGATATTCTACAAAATGGCCGGAAGGTCGGCGGTATTTTGATTGAAGAACGAAATGAAGTGTCGATTGTGGGACTGGGGTTGAATCTTACGGATTGTCCGAAGGATGTCGAATTGCGAGAAGATCATTCTGTATCCGCCGCAAAAATCACAATTCCCTCCTTTTCCGGTGGCCCGGTGAAGCTATTGGAAAACCTTGTAAACCGTGGGAAAAATGTGTATGCAGTCATGCTCGACGAGATTCCACCCACTCGATTCACCGCAATGGTCGAGAGCAAGCTCGCCTGGTTCGGACGAACTATCTTGGTCAGGGAGGGAGATGACATCTCCTATGAGGCTGTTCTTTCAGGTCTTTCCCAGAATGGGGGGCTCGTTTTACGTCGTGGTGAGAAAGAAACCGTTCTGTATTCAGGTTCGATTTTTCCTCTCTAGGTTCTGCATTAGGCGGGACGGAGCCGAGAGGGTTATTTTCAGTTATTTCTGTCTAGGAGACCAGTGAGATTCATGAAGCCGAAGTCCTTTGAGCAGGTACTGGAAGAGGTCAAGGGGAAACGGATCCTTGTAGCCAACCGGGGAATCCCGGCCAGGCGCATTTGCCGTTCCATAACCGAAATGTTCGACGCCAAAGCGATCATGACCGCGACCGATGTTGATAAAACCTCGCCTGCAACGTCCGGGGCCAACGAGTTGTTGATGCTTGGTCCTGATCCTCGAGCCTATCTCGATTTGGACAGAGTCATACGAGAAGCCAAGGCCAATGACATAGTCGCTATCCATCCCGGTTGGGGATTCGGTGCCGAAGATGATTCGTTTCCTGCCAAATGCAAGAAAGCGGGTATCATTTTTATTGGTCCTGATCGGGAACCCATGCGTATCCTTGGCAACAAGGTGGCTGTTCGCAAGCTCGCCATAGAACTGGGCGTGCCGGTGGTTCCTGGCTCCGAAGGGGCCGTTTCCATTCCGGAAGCTCGTCAAATGGCAGAGGAAATCGGATTTCCCGTCATGCTTAAGGCCGAGGGCGGCGGCGGAGGCCGTGGTATATATGAAGTATATCAGGAAGAAGATCTGGAAAGTGCCTTTTCCAAGGCTTCAGCCCTGGCTCAGGCCTCGTTCGGCAATCCCCGCCTCTACGTGGAAAAGTTGCTGACGTCGGTTCGCCACATCGAGATTCAGGTCATTTCAGATCAACATGGCAATGTCTTCTGCATGGATGAGCGCGACTGTTCGGTTCAGCGTAATCACCAGAAGCTCATTGAGATCACGCCTTCGCCCTGGCCCAAATACACTGCGGAACTGCGTGCGCAACTCAAGGAATACTCAAAGCAATTGGTGTTGGCCGTCGGATATCACTCTTTGGCCACTGTTGAATTTCTGGTCGATGCCGATGGGATTCCGTATCTCATCGAAGTCAATACCCGTTTGCAGGTTGAGCACGGTATCACTGAATGCCGTTACGGTATCGACTTGGTGGAAGAGCAGATCGCCATCTCCTTTGGTTCCAAGCTGCGTTTGAATGAGAAGACCACCAAGCCGTATCAGTGGGCCATGCAGTGCCGCATCAACTGTGAAGACCCGCAAAAGAATTTTGAGCCGAATTCCGGACGTATCACCCGGTATGTGTCTCCGGGCGGGCAGGGCATCCGCATCGACTCCTGCGTGGGTGACGGATACCGTTTCCCGTCCAATTACGATTCGGCGGCCTCGCTGCTCATAGCCTATGGCAACTCATGGAAGAAGGTCGTTTCTTTGATGAAACGTTCGTTGCGTGAGTACATGGTCGGCGGGTTGAAAACGACCATTCCTTTCCATCGCAAGATTGTCGATCATCCAAAGTTTATCGATGCGGTTTATGATACCAACTTCGTTCGTCAGCACTATGCCGAACTCATGGATTATTCGGATCGTGAACCTGATTTCCTGCGCATGACCCGTCTGGTGGCCGAGATTTCGGCCATGGGTTACAATAAGTATGTACAGCTTGGGGAATACCGGAACCGGGACGATAAGCGCGTAGGCCGTTTTGAACTGGCCGATGCCCCTGAAGTTTCCTCCTGGTTCGAACCGCGCTTTACCCGGAGTATGGACCGGGAGGCCATTCTGGACGGCCTGCGGACTGATCGTGAGGCAGGTATCATCCATATGACTGATACCACTACGCGTGACATTACCCAGTCCAACAGCGGCAACCGTTTCCGTCTGGCGGAGGATGCCATTATCGGCCCCTCCCTGGACAAATGCGGGTTCTTCTCCCTGGAAAACGGAGGCGGGGCGCATTTTCATGTGGCCATGCTTGCCAACATGACCTACCCGTTTGCAGAAGCGGCGGCGTGGAACAAGTTTGCACCCGATACGCTCAAGCAGATTCTTATCCGGTCCACCAATATCCTGGGATACAAACCGCAGCCCAAGAATGTCATGCGGCTTACCGGAGAAATGATCAACGAGCACTACGATGTCATTCGTTGTTTTGACTTTCTCAACCATGTCGAGAACATGCAGCCCTTTGCCGAAGTGGCCATGAATTCGAAGAAGAATATCTTCGAACCTGCCATATCCTTGTCCTGGGCCAAGGGCTTCGATGTGGAACGCTACCTGACCGTGACCGATAATATTATTGCCATGTGTGCTTCTGCGGCAGGCGTCAGCAAGAAAAAGGCCGTGAAGATGATCATTCTCGGCCTCAAGGATATGGCTGGCGTTTGTCCTCCCAGGTTCATGCGGGAACTCATCGGTGCCATTACCAAGAAGTATCCCGAATTGGTCATTCACAGTCACCGGCATTACACCGATGGTTTGTTCGTACCAACTATGGGTGCGGCTGCCGAGGCTGGCGCGCACATCGTGGATGTGGCCATTGGCGCCAGTGTCCGTTGGTACGGCCAGGGTGAGGTCTTATCCACCGCCGCCTACATAGAGGACGAAATAGGCCTCAAGACGCATCTCGACAAGGACATGATCCGAGCGACCAATTTCAAGCTCAAGCA
Source organism: Pseudodesulfovibrio sp. S3 (assembly GCF_004025585.1). Lineage (NCBI taxonomy): Bacteria > Pseudomonadati > Thermodesulfobacteriota > Desulfovibrionia > Desulfovibrionales > Desulfovibrionaceae > Pseudodesulfovibrio > Pseudodesulfovibrio sp. S3. The sequence continues at coordinate 171,440 of NZ_QTZO01000003.1, read as the reverse complement.
GATCATGCCCTACTATGATCGTTACACCGCCCCGTATTTTCAGGGGATCGACCATGACGTGGTCCGCCACGGCATGCCCGGCGGAGCCACTTCTTCCTCACAGGAAGGAGCGCTCAAGCAGGGCTATATCAAGCTTTTGCCCTACATGCTCAAGTTCCTGGAAGGGACTCGGAAGGTCGTCCGCTATCACGATGTGACGCCAGGCTCCCAGATTACCTGGAATACGGCCTTTTTGGCCGTGACCGGCGCTTACAAGCGCGGAGGCGAACGGGAAGTACGCAGGCTCCTCAACATCCTGGACGTTGTCACTCTGTGCAATGAGAATGATCTTACCGGCCTCGAACGCGAGGCTCGGCTTGATTTGTACCGCGACTCTAACGACGCTTTCCGCAACCTGCTGCTCGGCAAGTTCGGCAAGCTGCCTTTGGGCTTCCCCGAAGACTGGGTGTACAATTCCGCTTTCGGCTCCAGTTGGAAAACCGCAATCAAGGAGCGTACCGAGAAGTCTCCCCTGGTAACTTTGGTGGATGTGGATCTTGAGGCCGAGATGAAGGCCTTGCAGACTCGGCTCCACCGTCAGCCCAGCGAGGAAGAGTTCATCATGTATCTCAACCATCCTGGCGATGCCATCACGACCATCGATTTCTGCGAAAAGTTTGGTAACATCAACAACCTGCCTGTAGATGTGTGGTTTGAAGGGCTTGAGAAAGGCGAGGTTTTGAACTTCCAGGGCAATTGCAGAAAGCCGCACCGCATGCGTATTTTGGATATCTCCGAGCCGGATGAGAACGGTATGGCTGTTGTACGGTATGTCCTTGATTCAGAGATCATGAGCCATCAGGTCAAGGTGGCTGAGCCTGAAGTCGGCGGCAAGGAACGCATGGAAAAGGCCGACCCTGCCAATGAGTATCATGTAGGCTCGCCCAGCAACGGCGATCTGTGGGTCACGCATGTTCGTCCTGGTGACAAGGTCAAGGCGGGCGAGGAGTTGTTCAACATCTCAATAATGAAACAAGAAAAGTCTATCGTGGCCCCAGTCAGCGGCACGGTCCGCCGTGTGATCAAGTCTGCGAACTATACTGAAGATAAAAAGATGATCCCGGTCGTGGAAGGAGAACTGCTGGTCGAACTCGGACCAGAGGTCGGTGTTTGTCCTACGTGTAAGTTTGATGTCCCCAACGAAGATTGCAACTTCTGTCCTAACTGCGGCCAGAAAATATAAAAAAATACAAAGCCCCCTGCAAAGTGGTATAAAAACATACCTCAGCAGCCAGTGGCGTTGACATGGTATTCGCATGAAGGCCGACACACGTTAACAGTGTGTCGGCCTTCATTTTTATTTTCCCTGGCTGCCTTTTTTGCGCCTTTTTTATTCTTTGCTGGTAGAGATTTATAAGCAAAAAAGGTATAGTGGTCCAACCAATAGAGTCATTGACGAACGCCTGTTTTACCCTGTAAACGGTAACTCGAAGCGTATGTCCTGATTGTGTATTTTTGATAATTCACCATAGAGAGAGTCGTTTGTTTTGGTTCGTATGTGATCTTTAAGCCAAGAACCAGGCAGGCTTTCCAGGAGGAAGAAATGGCCAAGACCCAGAGTGCTGATGCCGAGAAGGCCGTGGCAGGCAAAGCCAAGAAAGTCGATGCAAAGGTTGAGACTCTTAAGAAAAAATTGGTTTTGAACGGAGCCGATATCAAGAAGATTGGCGAAGATGCCGAACTTCTCGTTGGCGGCAAGAACTACAATACCGCCATCATCAGTCAGATACCCGGAATCCGGGCACCTGAATTCAGGGCGATTTCTTCGCATGTTTTTCACACCATTCTTGATGATACCAAGGTCAATGCAGCCGTTGTCCGTTCGACTGTGGACAAGGAATACAATAAGATCGACTGGAATTCTGACGCGGTGAATGAGGATTCTGACTATCTCCAGCATTTTGTCCGGGAAGTGGGTAAAAAGATTCGTGAGCAGTCTGAAAAACAGTCGGGGACACCCATCCGGCTGCGCACCTTCATTAATAATGTCGTTGAAGGCTTTGCCACTTCTCCCGAAGGTATCGACCAGTTGCGTATGCGTTCGGTTTTGGTCCAGTCGGCTATCCTGTCCGTTGAATTGCCTGATGATATCGGCAAGGAAATCAAGGAAGCGTACGATTCCATATGTAAGGAAGCCGGATTGGACGATGTACCAGTCGCTGTTCGTTCATCGGCAGCCGGTGAAGACAGTCGCAAAAAGGCGTTTGCCGGTCTTCAGGATACCTATCTGAATATTGTTGGTGCTGATGAGTGCCTTGAAGCCTACCATTGGGATTGTGCTTCTGCCTATAATTTGCGCTCCATGACCTACCGTCGTGAGGCCATTCTCGATGCTATTACCAAGGCCGAGGAAACCGGTAACGATGCCATTGCCGAACTGGCCAAGAAGGAGTGGGCCATTGAGCATACCTCCTTATCCGTCTGCATTATGCGTATGATCAACCCGGTCATATCCGGTACGGCGTTCAGCGCGGATACGGCCACGGGGTGCCGGGGTACAGACCGTAACGATCTCGTGTCGATCGACGCCAGCTACGGCTTGGGCGAGGCGGTTGTCGGCGGTATGGTTACTCCTGACAAATTTTATGTTTTCCAGCGTGATGGGGGTCGTGAGGTCGTTATCCGTTACATGGGCTGCAAGGAAAAGAAAATCGTCTACAAGGAAGACGGTAGCGGAACGCATGTGGTTAAGGTGTCGGAAAGCGAGGTCCATCGATGGGCTTTGTCCATTGCTCAGGCCGAGACGGTTGCCCAGGGTGTGCGAGCCATTTCCAGGGCGTATGACGATATGATCATGGATACGGAATTCTGCATCGACAAGACGGATCGGCTCTGGTTTGTGCAGGCGCGTCCGGAAACTCGCTGGAACGAGGATCTTGAACACCATCCTGACACCATTTTCATGCGTCGTCGTGAAGTGGATAAAAAGGCTATTGATTCCGCTGAAGTCATTCTGGAGGGCAACGGCGCTTCCCGTGGTGCCGGCCAAGGTACGGTCAAATACCTCCGCTCTGCACTGGAATTGAACAAGATCAACAAGGGCGATATTTTGGCGGCTGCACGCACCGACCCGGACATGGTGCCGGGTATGCGTATCGCTTCGGCCATTCTGGCCGATGTCGGCGGTGACACCAGTCACGCGGCCATTACATCTCGCGAGTTGGGCATTCCAGCCATCATCGGTATTCAGCGTCTTGAGGCCCTGCGGTCCCTGGAAGGACAGCAGGTCACGGTTGACGGCTCACGAGGCAAGGTCTATCGCGGCGAACTGCCCTTGGTGGAAGTGGGCGGTGAAATCAATATTGCAAAACTGCCCACCACCAAGACCAAGGTCGGTTTGATCCTGGCCGATGTGGGACAGGCCTTGTTCCTTTCGCGTTTACGTCAGGTGCCTGATTTTGAGATCGGCCTGCTTCGCGCCGAGTTCATGCTCGGGAATATCGGTGTCCATCCAATGGCGCTCGAAGCCTATGACAAAGACGTCCTGAACGACTTGGTCGAAGACAAGATCATGCAGATGGATAGACGGCTGACCAAGGTAATGAAAGAGCAGCTCGACACCGGACTCATTACCATGCCGTTGAAACTTCGTGAATATGTCGGCCTGATTACCGGGCTGACCAAGAAGATGGAAGCACTGGCCGAGCAGGAGGGGGCGCGAAGCACCGATCAGGTCCTGGCCATGCATCGTCGTCTGCGCGAGATGGATCACAAGCTTGACGAACACATTTCTCATGCCACTGATCGTCTTGACATCCTTAAAACCTCCATTGATCCGGAAGCACATGTTGCCGTGGTGTTCGGATATCAGGATCTGCTTGAACCCACTCCGGCGATTCGGACCGAGGCATGGAAAATTCGCCAACAGCATGAAAAGATCGTGTCCGAGTACGTGGCTCGTTTGAAGACGGACCCGGAATTTGTGGCCCATATCGATAAGATCACCAGGCTGCGCGAGGAAGTCGCCCTCAAGATGGGCTTGAAATCCGAAATGGATGAGGTGGCAACCCTGCCGGATCGGATTCGTACCTTGCTCGAATCGAGGGGGTACACCACTGGCAAGGAAAACTATATCCAGACCCTGTCCCAGGGATTGGCATTGTTCGCGATGGCCTTCTACGGCAGCAACATCGTCTACAGAACCACGGACTTCAAGTCCAATGAATACCGCAATCTGCTCGGTGGATTGCTGTTCGAGGCCCATGAAGACAATCCCATGATCGGGTACCGTGGCGTATCCCGAAACATCCATGACTGGGAATTGGAGGCATTCAAGCTTGCCAGGGGCATTTATGGCGGCAGCAACCTGAGTATCATGTTCCCGTTCGTCCGCACCTTGGAAGAGGCGCGCAGCATGAAGCGGTATCTCAAGCAGGTGCACAACCTGGAATCCGGCAAGGATGGACTCAAGGTCATTCTTATGGCCGAAATCCCGAGTAACGCCATTCTGTGCAAGGAATTCCTCAAGGAAGTTGATGGGTTCTCCATTGGTTCCAATGATATGACGCAGATGGTTCTTGCCACCGACAGGGACAACGCCAGTTTGCAACACATATATGATGAAGAGGATCCGGCGGTCGTCTGGGCGATTCTGTCCGCCATTTTTGCCGGTCAGAAGGTCGGCAAGAAGGTTGGCTTTTGCGGGCAGGGCGTTTCCAACAGCGTCATCCTGCGCGGTCTGGTCGCCATTGCCGGCATCGTGTCCGCATCAGTGGTGCCCGATACATACCATCAGACCAAGTTCGACATGGCAGCGGTGGAAGCTGAAAACATCAAGACCCGTGATCTGGGGGCTTGGCTCAAGCAGCAGCATATGCTCAATCTTCAGAAACTGCTTGAGGGGAACAGCTATGGTCACATACTGAAGAAATACAAGTCCCCCGAAGACTTCATGGAGTGGTATGAGGGTGAGTTGGATCGCTTCAGCGAACAGTTGCGTGACCACATGGAGACCCCGAAGGAAGAGTTCTACCGTCAGGAGATGGAGCAGTTCCGTTCCGTTTTCCACAAGCCGGTTATCTATGCCAGTTGGGATTGGCATCATACGGTGGAGGACGCCATGCGTCACGCCGGTTTCAATTCCTTTGAAGAACAGGAAGCGGCGCTGGAACAACAGCGTAACAAGAAATGGTAGCCTTTGGCTGAACATAGCAAAAGGCCCCGGTCGTGAAGACTGGGGCCTTTTTTTGTCAGGACATATGCGAGGATCAGGCTATCTTGTCGGTGATGCTGCCAATGCCTGTGTCCGCAGCGGAAACAACGGCCTGTTGGATATCAATGTCGGTGCCTGTGGAGCTGAAATCCGTTCCGGCGCCGAAAAATTCTTCAGTGCGGGAAGCCACTTCAACACCGGCCACAGCCTGTTCCATGGAATCTATGCCTCGGGTGTTCAGGCCGGACGAAATTTCGTTGTCTGAACCGGTGAGCGATTCCGGGGCTGAAAACAGATTGTCCATCGCCATGGTCTGGACAGTGTCAGCTGAAATACTGATATCGGACATGATGACCTCCGAGTGTATAGCCATTTGTCCTATGTAGTATGCCTCAGCCCTCGGATGATGGCAAGCCTATGCGTTGGGGAAACGCCAAATACGCCCCGGCAGTCAGGCAGGGGCGTATTTGTTGGCGTAGGAGAAGGGCCTAGTAAACTTCGTTGAGAAAGCCTTGTCCGAGATTCTTCAGCGACTTGGTCAGTTTGATCAAATCGTCATCGGGTATCTTGCGGATGACCTTTCCATCCGAGTCCAGAACTTCCACTTGAATAGTGTCATTGTTCTCCAGGACATTGAACTTGAGCTTGATGTCATTGGCCTCAAGATGCTTTTCGGCCTCAGCGATCAATTCGTAGAGTTCTTCCTTCGTGCGTCCGGTGGATTGCTTGTCCTTTTCGGTCTTTGTCGGTGCACTGTCTGTGTTGGCGCTTTGAGACGTGTCTTTCTGACCAGGAGGTCTGGACACGGTCTTCGCCGGCACCACGTTCTCCGAACGCAGTCCTTGCTTCATCTCGATAGTCATTTCGGGGATATTCATGGTCTCCCTCCCTGGTGTTACACGAATCATCCCAACCTAATTTGCCTCTTACGTTTTATATCGGCATTAGCATCGATTTCTTTAGGTAATAAATATTTTTTTATGAGAAACGTTCCTGTTCGATAGTATTGTTAGTCGTTGACTGTGGTTTGAAATTTGAATATGTTTTCAAAATGTTGAAATGCGTTGAAATATCATCGTTTTTATAAAGCCATTAGCGGTTTCTTCTCTTTGCAGGTGAAGCCGTTTTTCCCATACGTGTCAGAGGGGCAATGCCTTTTTTGTTGAAACACTATTTTGATCCGGATTGGGATCCATCCAAACTGAAACCGGAAGAGCAGGCCGATGGCAGTGTGGATCATCATGAGTTGAATTTTGTCCAAAGCGTTGCCGCTGGGGATGTTATTGCCGAGTGGATTCCTCTCGATGAATCCAGCAGCGAAATCGACGAACGGTTTGTATCTGATGACAAGGTGTTTCCCGCAGGCCGAGGCACAGGACTGAAACGTAACTTTCCTGACAAGCTCTATGCAGCCGTCAACGGCTATGCGTGCTACAAGGAAGGCATCATTCTTGTCCGTGAGACGCTGACAGTTCGCGCTGATATTGACTATCGTACTGGAAATATAGAATTTGTTGGTAATATCACCATAGAAGGTTCCGTTCGCGGCGGATTTTCCATACTCGGCGAGGATGTGAAGGTTGTTGGGCAGGTGGAAGGGGTGCTTATCGAGGCCCGCAACAACTTGGACTGCCGCGGTGGTGTCAAGGGCGGCAAGACGGCGCACCTTGAGGCCGGTAACGACATCAAATTGGCATTTTGTGAATATGCGACTGTTGTCGCAAGTAATGATGTTCTGGTCAAAGGTGCTCTGATGCATAGTAACGTCTATGCCGGAAGACGTTTGGCAGTTGGGGGACGGCTCACGGGTGGAAATATCTGTGCTTACGAATACATCTATGTAGGAGAACAGCTTGGTGGCGGGATGGATACCGACACGTCTCTGGTCTTGGGATACGACCCCTCATTGCTGCATGCCGACAAGAAGTACAACGAGCGAATCAAAATTGTGCATGCGGATATTGCCTCTTTTGAAAAGATATTGAACAAGGGTGAAGAGTTCAGGGCAGAATACAGACCCAAGTTGGAATCGGCCCGCAAGGAATTGAAATTGTTGATGGCCTTGAAGGTGAAGCTTTGGGAAGGGATTTATGCCACGGAGCGCCTTGGCGAATGCAAGGTCCTTGTGCCCGGCGTTGTTAAACCCGGAGTGGAGATCAGTATAGGGTCTGCTTATCTCAAAGTTGATGATTTTTTGGAAGATGTGTTTTTCTATTATGAAAACGATGAAGTTAAAATCGGTACTTCTACCGGTAAAATCAAAAGATAACATATGGATATTGCAACTTTAATCGGTCTTGGCGGGGCATTCGGTCTTGTTGTCGCAACAATTTTCATGGGTGGCAATGCAGCCGGTTTTATCGATGTTCCTTCGATTGTCGTTGTGATCGGGGGTACCTTTGCCGTTACCTTTGTCATGTTCCCCATGGGTGTCGTCATCAATGCCATCAAGGTCGGCATGAAAACCCTGCTTTTCAAATCCAATGATCCGCAAGAGATTATCCGGCTTATCACCTCCTTGTCTGAAACTGCACGTAAGGAGAGTCTTGTTGCTCTTGAAAAAGTTAATATTGACGATGCGTTCTTGAAGAAAGGAGTGATGCTCGTCGTGGATGGTTCCAGTGAAGGTCTGGTCCGATCTGTGATGGAGATAGAATTGGAATTCATGAAACAACGTCACCGCCAGGGGCAGGCCGTGTTCAAGGGCATGGGTACCATGGCACCGGCGTTCGGCATGATCGGAACCTTGATTGGACTGGTCAATATGCTGTCAAATCTATCCGACCCGTCTTCCATTGGCCCGGCCATGGCTGTCGCCCTCTTGACCACCTTTTATGGGGCCATCATGGCCAACTGTTTATTTTTGCCCATGGCCACCAAGCTTGAGGAACGATCCGCAGAAGATGTCCTGTTCATGCAGATCATGATCGAAGGGGTGTCCTCCTTGCAAAGGGGCGACCATCCTTCCATGGTCAGGGAAAAGCTTCAGGCGTTTTTGTCTCCCGCATTGCGTCAAGAATCCGCATAGGTTCTCTCCGGAGTCCCAATGGCCAAACAAGCAGAAGAAGCCGTACGCAGAAAGCCTTCCGAAGATCCGCCTGGTGATGAGGGGCTGCCTCCGTGGATGGCGACATTTGCGGATATGGTGACGCTTTTGTTGTGTTTTTTTGTACTTCTGCTTTCTTTTGCCGAACAAAGTGAAGAGAAATACCGGGATGCTTTGGGCTCCTTGAAAGGGGCTTTCGGCGTGCGGGAAGTGCGAGCCGTGTCCGAGGATATGGCCCAGTTCAACACCAGTGCAACGGTCAAGGAGCTGGCAGCCAGTATCTCTCACGACGAGCGTTTGCTTCTCGGTGTGGTCATGCGCCTCAAGTCTTTGCTTGAGGAAGTGGATGTGAAGATGATGGAAGGCGCCGGTGTTTCCGCCGATCGTGATGGAGTGGTCTTCAGCGCCAGTTCTGCGGCACTTTTCTATCCGGGCACGGCAGATCTCAAGCCCGAAGCATCGGAACTCCTGGATAGGGTGATAAAGGTTCTCAAGGATTACAAGTTGAATATCGTAGTCCGTGGCCATACCGACGACACTCATATCTCAACAAAGAAGTACCCTTCCAATTGGGAGCTTTCGGCTTCCAGGGCGGCCGTGGCCTTGGACTACATCATCAATCAGGGCGGTATAGAAATCAATCGGGCCAAGGCGGTGGGATATGCGGACACGAGGCCGTCAGTTCCCAATGATTCTGAAGAAAATCGTCTGAAGAATCAGCGAGTTGAGTTTTATTTGCACATGCCCCAGCGGGATGCTTGGTAGAAGGTGTTTGATGGCTGAAAAAGAGGTGTTGGAACAGCAGGGAGGTGGGCCGAAGCCCGATCCGCCCAAGCCGGAAGAAGGGATTCCGCCGTGGATGGCGACCTTTGCCGACATGGTGACACTGCTTTTGTGCTTTTTCGTGCTGCTTCTCTCCTTTACCAATCAGGATGTCACGAATTTCAGGAAGATGATGGGGTCCATCCAGGAGGCCCTTGGTGTTCAACATGAAGATGCGGGAGCATATTCGGTTCCCTATGCAGACACGAGCTTCAATGAGCGTAAAAGTGTGCGGGAAAACCGGGAAATTGTCGAACTCGGAGCGCGTATCAAAAAGGCCATTCGGGCCAAGGATTTGAATCATATGGCCAAGGTGAGCAGCGACAAATCGGGTGTCATGCTCAGGTTGGGCAACCAGATTGTGTTTAAGAAGGGGTCTGCCGAATTGGCTGAAGACGCCCAAAAGGGGATGCAGGTAGTCATCGATGCTATGGAAAATACAGACTTTAATCTGGTGATTCGGGGTAATACCGATGGAGATCAGGTCGAGTCAAAGCTGTACCATTCCAATTGGGATTTATCAGCAGCTCGGGCAGCGCGTTGCCTACGGTATATTCTGGAGCATTCGGATATCTCGGCGAATCGTATGAAGGCAGTAGGGTATGCCAGCGCAAAACCTATCCTGCCGAGCACCTCTGAAGAGAACCGCATGGCCAATAGGCGAGTTGAATTCTATTATATCCCCACGGGGCGATCGAAGTGGTAATGAATTGATTTTTTGTCATAAAAAAACCCCGCCAAATAAAGGCGGGGTTTTTTTATGACATGGGATATCGGGTGGTGGAGGCGGGGGGAGTCGAACCCCCGTCCGAGAACGATCCGCGAAAGCGTCTACAGGTTTAGGCCCGGAATAGTGTTTCGCCTAGAGGATTGCACCGGGCCAAACAGCCCCTAGACTAGTTCTCCTATTATTTCGCACCACAGCCGAAGGAACCCAATTGTGATGCTAGCCCTATAGTTTGTCGATTCTATCCGCTTATAAGGCGTCAGCAGTAGAATCGTGACACGCTAGGTGTCAGGTAGCAATTCTGCCCTTAGGCAGCCATTGCGTAGTCGTAATTGTCGTTTGCAATTATCTTGTGGTCGATTTTTACGAGGCCATCGACCAACCTCGACCTGCGGCTTCGGCTTCAACTATCCCCGTCGAAACCAGTGCGCCCCCATGTCAAAGAACTGTACGGACAAGTTGTATATAAGCAGTCTAATGGTTTTGGCAACTAAAACAATTGAGATTTATATCAAGCCGAAAAGTTTTATTGTTTTATAAAAAGGCATAATTACGTGTTGTTAGATTGTTCTCTAGAAAAAAAATAGAAAATATCTAGATAAACGAAGCGAATAATTGTGAGATCGTCTGTAGGAAAATGCAGTCCAGTACGGGATTGAAGGGTCGGAAAAGAGGGATTGAAAATGAAAGGCCAGATTCCTGCAGTTTGAAAGAGGGGCATATGTGTCAAAGGCGTGGGGGGGGCAGGCTGGCAATTCCAAATCAATTGCTAGGATTATTTGATAGCTGGAGAGATTGCTTGAGTGCGAGGGGAAAAGCGGATGCTTTGCCGGACGGAACAACTGAGCCGCGGAGGATCGCGTGCCTTGAGGCTAATCGAGTGTACGGCGATATCGTTTCAAGCCAATGGCGACAACGACAAACCAAAAAAATAGAATGGGCCAGACATGTTGGATGGAATCTTCAAGCCCATTGCCTTTGAGAAGAATTCCACGAATGAGGCGAAGATAGTGGGTCAGCGGCAGGATCGACCCAACGACTTGCGCCCATTGCGGCATTCCTCTGAAAGGAAACATGAATCCTGAAAGAAGTAGTGATGGCAGGAAGAAAAATATCGACATTTGAACAGCTTGGAGTTGGTTCCTTACAACCGTGGAAATGGTGACGCCTACGGAGAGGTTGGCCCCAATGAAGAGCAGAGAGAGGGCAAATACCAAGGGAACACTTCCATGCATCGGCACATTGAACAGGAGCCGGGCAGCCAATACGATGAGTGTTATCTGGATGTAGCCGACAAAGATGTAGGGAACGATTTTGCCCAGCATGACTTCGAGAGGTCTGACCGGCGTGGCGAGGAGGTGTTCCATGGTGCCGCGCTCGGATTCTCTGGTAATGGCCAGCGAGGTTATCATGACAAGGGTCATGGTCAAAATGACGCCCATCAAACCCGGAACTATGTTGTACTGACTAATTGCTTCCGGGTTGTAATCATTATGGATTCGTATATCCACCGGAGCCAGTCCCTGATTGAGATTCGCTGCGTTCCCCTTGAGTTCCTTGGCCAGTGCGCGCCGAACAATCTCAGGGAATGAACCGGCTGCATTGCCTGTGGCCATCGGGTCTGTGGCGTCTGCTTCAAGCAGGAGAACCGGCCTGTCTCCACGAAGAATGTCTCGTCCGAATTGTTCGGGTATGGTGACGACGAACTGTACAACTCCTTTGCGGATGAGATCGGTTGCTTCAGCACGGGTTTTGGGAAAGCTCGTGACGTCGAAAAAGGTGCTGGTCTGCATTCCGGTGACAATTGATCGTGAAAAGGGGGAATTGTCGGCAGAAAGCACTGCTGTGGGCAGATGGCGGGGGTCGGAATTGATGGCGTAGCCGAAGAGGATTAGCTGAATGAGGGGAATACCTATCAACATGGCAAAGGTAAGCCTGTCTCGCCTCATTTGCACGAATTCCTTGCCCACCATGGCAATGAATCGTTTGAAGGAAAAAAGGCTCATCCGAGGCCTCCTTTACTCTGTTGCATGAGGTCGATGAAAACTTCTTCCAGGCTTGTATCGATCAAGGACCATTTATATGGCTGTTTTTGAAATGGGGCTATACTGTGTTCGAGAGCCTTTGCATTTCTTCCGCTGACATGGAGGGTGTTTCCGAATGCAACAACCTGATCGATACCAGGGAGCGGTTTGAGCTGTTCTGAAAGGTCATGCAGTGTCCCTTCCTGGTTATCAAAACTGACGCTCCATGTGCTCAATCGAGCGTTGGAGATCATCTCCTCCACAGTTCCCCTTGCAAGGAGTTTGCCGTATGCTATGTATGCAAGCCTGTGACATCGTTCAGCTTCATCCATATAGTGCGTGCTGATAAGGGCCGTGATTCCCTGGGCGGCAAGGGTGTGAACCTGATCCCAGAAATCCCGACGGGCACCCGGATCAACGCCTGCGGTCGGTTCATCCAACAGCAGGAGCTGAGGGGAGTGGAGAGTACAGACTCCAAGGGAAAGCCGTTGCTTCCAGCCCCCTGAAAGCGTCCCGGCCAGATGCTTTTCGAAAGGGCCGAGTCCCATTCGCTCAATACATTCACGTGTTTTTCGTGACGGGTTTTCCAGCCCGAAAATACGAGCCGTGAATTCGATATTCTCCTTGACTGTCAAGTCTTCGTAAAGACTGAACTTCTGTGTCATGTAACCCACGTGCGGTTTAATGCTGGCAGACTCGGTAATCACGTCATATCCAAGGCATGTCCCGGAACCGGAATTGGGTTTGAGCAGTCCGCAGAGCATGCGGATGGATGTTGTCTTGCCCGAGCCGTTCGGCCCGAGGAAGCCGTATATCTCCCCTTTGCGAATCCGCATGTCCAGATTGTTGACCACAGTTTTTGAACCAAACGATTTGGTCAATCCCTGGACATCGATGATAATATCAGAGGACATACAATTGATGGTCCCTATTGGAGGACGAGAGTGGGAATGGTGACGTCGACCGGCTGTCCTGGATGGAGTTTTTCAGCATCCTCTTGAGATGGTCTGGCCTTGAGCATGAAAACGAGTTTTGCCCGGCTTTGGCTGGAATAGATCACCGGGGGGGTAAACTCGGCAGAAGGGGAGATATAGGAGATCGTTGTATCGACGGGCTTTTCAGCGCCGTCATAGGTAACGATGGCCTTTTGTCCGGTTTGGATTTGGCTCACGATAGTTTGGGGCACATAAAAGCGGATTTCGATATTCTCGGGTGGCAACAGTGATACCACGGCCTGCCCTGAAGGCACCCATTCGCCCATGCGAAAGAGTGTGTCGAACACAAATGCCGAGCTAGGAGCGGTGCGGACTTTCTGGTTGTAGTTCCAGAGCGCCTGGACAAGCTTGGCCTGCTTTTGCATGATTTCCGATGCCGCGGCTCGAATGACATCGCTGCGCGCACCTAGACCAGCCGTTTGCAGCTCCGAGTTGATTTCACTTACTTGTTGTTTTTTCTGATCATAGTCGCTTTTTGATCGATCCAGTTCCTCTTGTGAAATGGTTTCCTCGGCAATGAGCTGGACCCGTCTCTTGTATTCAACCTTTGCCAAATCCGCTGCTGCTTTTGCCTGTCGCAGGCGGGCTTGGATTGAGGCTATCTCGGTTGGACGCTGACCTTTCTCCAGGTTGGCAAGATTGTCTTGAGCCCGTTGCAGGTCGTGTGTTGCCTCGTCAACGGCCGCTTTTTCAAAATCCCGTTCCAACCCAAAGAGAGGGGCGTCTTTTGAAACAGTCTGTCCTCGGGTGACGTTGAGTTCATCAAGTGTGCCGCCTATTGGAGCAGCCACGTGAACATATTCCCCTTCAACATAGCCCTGAAAGACATCCTGTGGTTCGCTTGAACAGGCTGCAAGAGAAAGAAGGGTGCAAATCGCAAACATAAAAAGTGCATTCTTGTTCATGGTATACCGATTTTGTTTATTGAAACAAATACGCATGTTCAATGAAAAATACAATGAAAAGAGGTCGGGAGGCAATCATTCTGACATAAGTTCTAGTATGAACGCATCGGTGAGGCGTTTTTGCCGTCTATGAAAAGTGAAGGGGGGAGAAAAAAAGAATCCCGTAAAACCTTTATGATTTTACGGGATTCTTATTCCATTCGTGGTAGCGAGGAGAGGACTTGAACCTCCGACTCTGCGGATATGAGCCGCATGCTCTGACCAACTGAGCTACCTCGCCACGTTTGTTTCGCCGAAGCGGAAACAGTCTATAGAACGTCTTTTTGTGCTTGGCAAGTGGAAATTCGGACTTATTCCAATTTTTTGGAACATCTTACAAAAACAGGAGAATCAGTGGCGCGAGAGCCAGTCTGTATATGGCAAAGGGACGAAGGGTAAGCCTGCCGAGAAGGTAGATGAACCCTTTGACGGCCAGCCAGGCAGAGACGAACGAGACCAAAAATCCGATGAGCAGGAAGGCCATGTCGTTGCTTTCAAACAATTGGTAATTCTTCAGGAAATCATAACCTGTGGCAGCGAACATGATGGGAACCGCAGCGATGAATGAGTATTCGGCGGCCACGGTGCGCTTGGCTCCAAGGAGCATTCCTCCCATAATGGTCGAAGCGGAACGGGAAAAACCGGGCCACAGAGCCAGGCATTGAAACAGTCCGATGCCCAGGGCAAGTTTAGGCGTGATATCATCCAAAGATGCAGTTGATTCATCCTTGCTGACGCCTTCGACCGCGAAAATGAACACCGCGCCCACTGCAAGCGCCACAGCGACTGTGGTTGGCGAGAAAAGGTACTGCTTGATGTAGCCGTGAGTCAGCAATCCGAGCACCGAAGCAGGCAGAGAGGTGAGAAATAGCAGCCACAGGCCGTATATCCCGGAGAATTTTCGTTTTGGGTCCGGGATGATGAGACCTATGAAGCGTTGCCAATAAAGAACAACGACGGCCATGATTGCACCGAGTTGGATAACGATTTCAAATGTTTCGGCCTTGGGGCCGGTAAAACCCAAGAGATGCCCCGTTATGATCAGGTGGCCGGTGCTGGAAATGGGGAGAAATTCGGTGAGGCCTTCAACAATGCCGAGAATGAACGCAACATACCAGGGTGCCATATGATCCTCAGGGATGAACAGGGTTTTGACGTGTCTTGAGTCAAAAGGTCTAGTCCAACTAACACTGCCTTGCAACCCCTTGGAAGCTGGTGTATTTCTATTGATTGGAAGCAAGGAAAAAACAGGAGCACTCGATGACGACCATAATGCCTCAGAGCGAATTAACCCGCAAAGCCATAGCCTGGATCAGCGAGATGATGGAAAGCCAGACGGAGAAGGGGCTTGCTGCACTTATTGAAGAGGCGGGCGTTCGTTTCAACATGGGGCCCAAGGACATGGAGTTTCTCCAACGATTCTATAAGGAAAACCAGAGCTAGTTATTGCCAGTGAAGCTCCTTCAGCGCCAAATTTTCTTTGAACTGCTCAAGCTGTTCGGCTTGACGGTGTCCTGTCTATTGGGACTCATCCTGATAGGCAGGATGTTGCAACTCCGTTCCCTGTTTCTTTCTCAGAACATCGGTTTTTTCAATATCCTGCAACTTTTCTTTTTCCTGACACCGTTTTTTTTGCTGCTCATTGCGCCCATCGCTACCATGCTGAGTGTTTTTCTGACGTTTCTGCGTATGAGTACGGACAATGAACTGATTGCACTCAAGGCGAGCGGGGTCAGTCTCTATCGTATGCTTTCCGCTCCGGCGGCATTCTGCGCCCTGGCAACCTTGTTCACATTTTTCATATCGTTCTGGGGACTTGCCTGGGGCATGGATATGTTCAAGACCAAGCTCTACTATTTTGCCAAGACCCATTCCAAGTTTGCCCTTCAGCCAGGCGTTTTCAACAAGGAGTTTCCCGGAGTCACTTTTTATGCGCATCAGGTCGACAATGAAAAGGGCGAGTTGAAGTTCGTCTTTGTCCGGGATGAATCCATAAAGGGAACATCCGTGGTGGTGGTGGCTCCGGAGGCGCAGATTGTTTCCAAGCCGGAACAGGCTGAAATACGGATCGTGTTCAAGAATGGGAACATCTTTCGAGAAAGCGGAGAGGAATTGAACGTCCTCAAATTCGGCAAGTATTCCATTAAGCTCGATCTCGGCAAGCTCCTCATGGGTTTCAATTTTACGGAAGAGAAGGCCAAGGATATGCCGTTTTTCCGTCTGAGTGCCATACGAAGCGATCCGGGGCTCATGCCGGATCAGGACGAGCGGTTTTTCAAGAAGGTTGACACCGAGTACTTCAAGCGTCTCACATTGCCTTTGGGCTGCTTTATTCTGGGCATGTTTGCCATTCCCATTGCCTCTGTGTTCAGAGGGTTGAAGCAGCAATACGGCCTGCTCTTGGCCATGGGCTTGTTCATGGTCTATTACACAATGTTCTCCATCGGCGTCAGTATGGGGGAATCCGGCACCATTCCGGCAATTTATGGGATGTGGGCACCCAATGTGCTCTTTGTCTTCGTCGCGTTGATCGGTATGCGGTATGCCAATCTTGAACGAACGCCCACCGTGATCCTGTGGCTCATGCATTTGCGGTTTCGCAAGGAAGCGGAAGCATGAGGAATATCCTTGGCATAGGTGTGTTGAGCCGTTATCTCATACGGCAAAACCTGTATCTCATGGCGGCCTGCCTGACCGTGGGAACCTGCCTTTACCTTCTGTCCGATATTTTTGACAGGCTTGATGATTTTATCCAGGCCGGACTGGGCGCGGAAACCATCCTGTTTTATTTTGTCGTTAAAATTCCGCTCATTGTTTCGCAGTTGATGCCTGCGATCTTCCTGCTCGCCATGGTTATCCAGATGGGGGTGTTGACCCGATCCAGGGAAATGTTGGCCCTGCGCGCCGGGGGCGTTTCCTTTACCTGGTTCATCCGTTTTTTTGTTGTTTACGCCATGATTTGGAGCGTTGGGCAGCTTGTGTTTTCCCAATTCCTGGGCGTGTTCGGCGAATATGAGGCCAATCGTATTTGGAAAGAGGACGTCAGGAAAAAACAACTGGACGAGATGACCATCGACAGCCTCTGGTTTCGGGACGGACCGTTTATTGTCCTTGCCGAGAAGGCGCACCCTGGTAAAAGTCGGGCAAGCGGCATCACAGTGTATGAATTTACCACTGATAATCAAGAGCTTATTCGGATACTCACAGCCAAAAAAGCCCTTATTGACGACCATGGATGGGGCCTTTTGGATGTGCATGAACTTGATACCAGGACATTCATCGGGGTAAGCCGGATATCCCAATTTTTGTCCGTTCGGCAGAATCTCAAGGCATACGCCGCCGTCGAGCTCAAGGGAGATAAGGCACAACTGCCGCTTCTTGAGTTGTCCAAGGCCATTGAAAAACTGGAGGAGTCAGGATCGAACGTCGAAATTCTCCAGACCGTCTGGCATGGAAAGTTCTCCTATGCCTTTTCCATGGTAACCATGGCGTTATTGGCCCTGGTGCTGGTCACGTTTTCCGAGAACGTCTATGCGAACATCGGGCTGGCGCTTATCTTGATCTTCGTCCAATACGGAGTGCATGTGGTCGGCGCAACAGCAGGCGAAAAAGGCGTTTTACCGCCCATCATCGCGGCCTGGCTGGGCAACGGCATCATGGCATCGCTGGCCTCTTTTCGTCTTGCCTGGGTCACTCTGCCGGGTTTCCAGAGGACGCTGAAAGAGTGGGGGAGTGGCCTACGGCTCCGGCGTGTCTGACGGCATTCCGGCGTATTCACTAAAGGTATCCCAGAGTTTGTCTTCACCTTTGCCGGTCTTGCTGGAAAAGAGAATCGGGAGACGCTCTTGTTGCAGGATGTCTTTCCACTGGTTTTGCAATTGCGCCAGTTCACGCTGTTTTGATTTGTCCGCTTTTGTCAGGACCGGAATCACGGGGATGCCCAGACTGCGAAGGTAGGCTGTCAATTCCATGTCGATTTTTTGCGGTGTCAATCGGGAGTCGAGCAACACTGCCACGGCTTTGAGCTGCGGATTGTTGTTCATGTAAGCCGCAATGAGTTTGGCCCATTTGTCGCGCTCGGTCTTGGAGCATTTGGCGTATCCGTAGCCTGGTAAGTCAACCAGATAATACCCGTCCGGATTGACCCGATAGTAATTCAGGCTGCGCGTTTTCCCGGGTTTGGAACTGATTTTGGCCAGTGCCTTGCGACCGGCCAGACGGTTGACCAGGGACGATTTGCCTACATTGGAGCGTCCGGCAAGGGCTATCTGCACCTCGCTGCACTCCTCAAGTTGCTTGATTTCGTATATTGTTTTGACTAACTCAATGGTTCGGTTCATAAAGAAGCACCGCTTTTATGGCAAATGGTTTTCGGACGTCCCTAATGTTCTGTTTTTACCGGGGCGCGTCAAGAAGCGTGTGAGGTAATTTTTGGGAAAGAGGGAAGAGCGTATGGGCAAACTCAATATTTTGATACTGAACGGCCCCAATCTCGGGCATATCGGAAAACGGCAACCTGAAATCTATGGTTCACAAACCATGGATGACATGCCGACGTTGTTGGAACAGGTCATGGGCGACAAGGCTGCCGAAGTGACCATGACGCATTTTCAGTCCAATTCCGAAGGCGGCCTGATTGACCGCCTTGAGCAGGCCCGGAAAGAGCAGGTGGACGGGGTGGTATTCAATGCAGGAGCTTATACACATACCAGTCTGGCCATTGCGGATTGCCTGGCCTGGATCGGGGTTCCATGCGTGGAAGTGCATATCAGCAACATATGGGCGCGGACCGATCAGCCGTTGAGACAGCAGTCCATCATGGGCGAGAGGTGCATCGGCGTTATTGCCGGTTTCGGAATTCTGGGTTATGCCCTCGGTGTCCAGGCGCTGTATGAGCGTTTGGCGACTGAATAAGACATTCAACCTACCGGGGAATGCCGGGAAACTTTTTGGAGCAGACATGATATCGACCAAGGACTTCAGAACAGGTCTGAAGATCGAAATTGATGGGAAACCATTCGAAATAATTGAATTTCAGCACTTCAAGCCCGGCAAGGGCGGTGCAATGATGCGTACCAAGCTTCGCCAGATGATGACCGGTCAGGTGCTGGATAAGACCTTCCGGTCTGGTGAAAAAGTCGACAAGCCCGATATGGCTATGACAGAGATGCAGTACATCTATAAAGAGGGCGACAATTTCGTTTTCATGGATCTTGCCACATATGAGCAGATGCATGTTCCTGGAACCAATGTCGGCGAGAAGGGCGGTTACATCAAGGAAGGGGACACTGTGAAAGTGCTCCTGTACAATGGGGAGCTGATCGGTGTGGATCTGCCCGCCAACGTCAGCTTGACCGTTGCCCAGACTGATCCCGGCGTACAGGGCGACCGTGTCAGCAATGCCACCAAGCCGGCCACCATGGAAACCGGTCTGCAGGTCAACGTGCCGCTCTTCATCAACGAAGGCGACACGATCAAGGTGGATACCCGTAGCGGAGAGTATCTTGGTCGCGAATAAAGCGGACTTGCAACACATCGTGAAAATTGCGTAAAAAGGTCGTGGGCAGCTTGCTGTCCAGGACCTTTTTTATCACAAGTGGGAATAATGGTACGACAACGAAAGACTATTAAGATCGGGGAAAAAGGGCGCAGCAACGAGATTGTCGGGCTGTTCTTCCTTTTTCTCTCTGCATTTCTTTTTCTGAGCATTCTCTCTTTCAGTCCTGGTGATCCGAGCTTCAATCAAGCCGTGTCCTCCGGGAGAAAAGTGCAGAATGTAGTCGGGTATGCAGGGGCTTACTGTGCCGGTTTCCTTGTGGAAACCTTTGGTATGGGAGCTGTTTTCTGGCCCTTGTATTTTCTGTATCTGGGGTTGATCAGGTTTGTTTCCCGATTAAGGCTTTCCACAACACGCTGGCTGGGCGTCATCGGGCTGTTTATCGCCTTTGAGGCTTGGGCCATGCACCCCTGGTTTTCCAATGTTCCCAAAGACGCCTATGGTCTCGTGGGCAGCGGATTGTTCGGCCGGAGCGTCATCACGAAATACACTCTGCCGTATCTCAGGCCGGTGGGTACCTTTCTTCTCTGGTTCTTTGTGACGATCATTTCCATTCAGGGCGTATTCGGTGTGACCTGGGCTTCGGTCTGGGACGTTCTTGTGAGGGCGTGGGCCGTTTGCCTTGAAAGGATACTCGAATGGCGAAAACAGCGTAACGAACGCATAAAAGCCAAGGCCCTGGAACGTGGTGAGGATATTGAGGAAGGAGATACGGAAGAGGATTATGAACTCCAATTCATTGATCTTGATGCGGGCGAATCGGACAAGCCGCAAAAGAGAGAACTCCCCAAGCCCAAGCCTCAGCCTGCTGCCAGGCCCGTTGCCAAGGCACCTGCCGCACCGGGGGGGCTGCCCAGTGTGGAGTTGTTGACCAGTCCTCCTGCGCAACGGACCTCGCAGACTCCGGAAGTATTGCAGCCATTGGCGGACAAACTCAAGGAATGCTTGAATGATTTTAATGTTCAGGGCGAAATCCAGCGGGTAGTTCCAGGCCCGGTGGTAACCATGTTCGAGTTCAAGCCTGCGCCGGGGGTCAAGGTAAGTAAGATCGAGAACCTGACCGACGATATTGCGCTGGCTTTGCGAGCCGAATCCGTGCGCATCGAGGCACCCATTCCAGGCAAGGACAGTGTGGGCATCGAGATACCCAACATTGAGCGCGAAATGGTCTACTTGCGTGAAATAATCGAATCCAAGGAATTTGTTGAATCAAAATCACCTCTGACGCTCGCCTTGGGCAAAGATATCCACGGTGCGAAAATGGTGGCCGATCTGGCCAAGATGCCGCATTTGCTGGTTGCCGGTGCCACGGGCGCAGGTAAATCAGTGGGCATCAACGGTTTTCTGCTCAGCTTGCTGTACAAGGCCGGTCCCGATGAAGTAAAATTGTTGCTGGTGGACCCGAAGCGTATTGAACTGGCTCCGTATGCCGAGTTGCCGCATCTGGTTCATCCCGTGGTCACGGACATGAATCTGGCCAAGAGCGCTTTGGACTGGGCTGTCTTCGAGATGGATTGCAGATATGAGAAGATGGCAAAGCTTGGTGTGCGCAACATCGAGGGATACAATAAGAAAATAGTTGAAATGGGTGACAATGTTCCCGAGGAATTCGAGAACATGAAGCACATGCCGTATCTGGTCATCATCATCGACGAACTTGCTGATCTCATGATGACCGCAGCCAAGGAAGTGGAGATGTGTATCGTCCGCCTGGCCCAATTGGCGCGTGCTGCGGGTATCCATTTGGTATTGGCTACCCAGCGGCCCAGTGTTGATGTCGTCACCGGTCTTATCAAGGCGAACTTTCCCACACGAATATCCTTTTTCGTGACTTCCAAGTTCGATTCCCGCACCATCCTCGATGCCGTAGGGTCTGAGCGGCTTCTCGGCAAGGGAGATATGCTCTTCAAGCCGAGTGGCGGCAAACTCAAACGTATGCACGGTGCGTACATGGACGAGACGGAAATAGCGCATGTGGTCGATTTCTGGAAGAACGCCGTCCCCCAGGAATTTGAGCTCGACTTCAGCGATTGGAGCCAGAATCCCAAGAACGGCGGGGGCCCTGGCAATGTTGATCAGACGGATGATCCTGTCTATGATGAAGCGGTACAGTTTGTGCTGTCTCAAGGTAAGGCGTCCATTTCGCTTTTACAAAGGCGGCTCAGAATTGGTTTCAACCGTGCAGCCAGGTTTATCGAACAAATGGAAATGGACGGTATCCTCGGGCCCCAGGAAGGCAGCAAGCCGCGCAAGGTTATTAAGCCGGAATAATTGGAGAATAATGAATGTCTAAATTGTATATCGCTATTTGTACGACAGTGCTGACCCTGGCATTCCCCCTCATGTCCATGGCCGCAGAGGCTGTTGCTCCCGAGGATTTGCCCGACCTGATTCAGCAACGCTATGAGACTCTCAAGACTTTTCGGGCTGACTTTGTCCAGGAGTTGACCAATGTAGCCAGCGGTGAAGTCGAAACCCGCGAAGGAAAAATCAGTTTTCGTCAGCCTTCCCAGGTGCGTTGGGAGACCACTGCACCGGAAAAGGAATTGCTTATTGTTGGCAAGGAGGTTGCTTGGAACTACATTGAGGACGAGGAGCTTGCCATAAAGTACAGTGTGGCAACCCTATTGAATTCCAAGACAATTTTGCGGTTTATCTCCGGTCAGGCCAATATCAAGGAAGACTTTGTGGTCAAGACTGAATGGGCTGGTGCCGATGAAGTCCGTTCCAGGTGGGGGAAGGGATTTGTTGTGCTGCAACTCGTGCCGAAGGAGGCCGAACCAGGCATGGTTTTGGCTTTTGTCGGCGTGGAGCCGGCTACCGGATTGCTTCGGCAGGTCATGATTGTTGATTTTTATGGCAACGGTAATGAGTTGCGGCTGTCCAACGTGGAAGTGGATGTGAATCTGAACCCTGAAATGTTCACCTTTGTGCCCCCTGAAGGCACACAGGTTGAAGACAATACAGAAGGAATCTAGGCGAGTTTTACTGCCTTTTTCAGGGCAATCAATTCCTCTTTCGACAGTTCTCGCCATTCTCCGCGTTTGAGCTTTCCAAGGTCGATGGGGCCTTGTTGGACGCGTTTCAGCCTCAGTATGGTCATGCCCAGTTCTTCGCACATGCGGCGAATCTGTCGATTTATCCCTTGTATCAAGGTGATTTCAATCTGTTGCGTACCGGCGACAGGTTTACTGACTTCCACTTTGGCCGGAGCCAGTTTATCTCCATCTCTCAAAACCATGCCTTTGCGCATGATCATGACGGCTCTATCCTGAACCGAACCCCTAATGGTGACGACATAGATCTTGGGCAGGTGGAATTTCGGGTGGGTTAGGCGGTAGCAGAGTTCGCCATCCGTGGTCAGCAAAAGCAGTCCTTCTGAAAAAAAGTCCAAACGGCCGACCGGGAATGGGCGCAATTTCTTAATGTCATTCGGCAAAAAATCAAGAACGGTTTTGCGTCCTTGCGGATCGTTGACCGTGGTGACGGTCTCGACGGGCTTATGTAGTACAATGGTCAATTCCCGACCTTTTCCGGGAAGGGCGATAGTCTTGCCTTTGACCGTGACCGTATCATTGTCGGGATCGACCTTGATGCCGGGAGAGTCTGCAATGATGCCGTTGACCTTAACCTGGCCGGAAAAAACCAGATCGTCTGCACCGCGACGGGAGGTTATGCCGCATTGGGCAATAAATTTGTTCAGCCGAATTGATTCTGTCGATGCATCACTCATGCAGTCTTCTAGACCTGAATGGTCTTGGTGGCAAGCTGGAAGCTGGTTACCACATCGAGCATGTTGGTGACTGCGCCTACGCCCCGTTTGTCTGTCAGGCCGAAGAACTCCAGGCAAGTGCCGCAGACGAGGATGGAAACGCCGCTTTCCTCAAGTCTCGCCAGCTCAGCCATGCATTTGTTGTCGGATATTGCCAGCTTTACACCGCCGTTGACAAGAATGATGCGCCAGAGATCGCTGTCCAGTTCCTTTAACGTCAGCAGGAAGTTGAACATGAGATTGCCGCCAAGGGTGCCGTCGCCGGAACCAATGGTGTCAGAGGCAATAAAAACCAGGATTTTCTCTTTGTCCGTCGCAGCGATTTTGGTGTCGTTCATGACGGTGCATTCGGCGCAGTCGCCGTCATCCTCTCTGGTGCCGGTGATGATATGATTCCTGCCTTCTTGCCGTGTCTTGACAGTGAACCCCTGGACGGTCATGAAACGGGAAACGTTTTCCTTGGCCGCATCATTGTCCACGGTAATCTCAAGCCTGTTGGGCGAGTTCCGTTCAATTGCGTCTTTGCATTTAAGGACGGGCTGGGGACAGGGAAGGTCTTTGCAATCAAGTGAAATTTCGGTCATGTATACTCCTTAATTATTAACAGCAGCATAGAATAACTCGTTTGGTCAAATTTATATTTAGTATGGCAATGCCGCCTTCGATCGATGTTGTCGATAGAGTTCTTTTCTTGCTCTCTGATCACTGAGTGGATAGATACATATGAAAATGAAGAGTCGCTTTTAATATGAAAATACCTTTTGATTTCGACAAGCTGTCTCCTTTCTTAGCCTGGGTGTTCCGGATGTGGTCCAGGACAATCCGTTACGAGTTTTTTGGTAATTCACAAAACTTGTTGGAACAGAAGAAGCAAGGGCAGGCCTTGATTATTGCCTTGTGGCACGGCGAAATATTTCCGATTACTGGCATAAGCGAAAAAGCGAACTCGAATCTCGTGATATTCGTCAGTCAGAGTAAGGACGGTGAGATAATCGCGCGCGTTCTGGAAAAGCTGGGGCATGCAACCGTGCGCGGTTCGAGTACCCGCGGCGGGGTCAAAGCCCTATTGCAGGCCAAGCGACTTATGATCAAGGAAAACCGCATGGCGGTTTTTACCATTGATGGTCCCAAGGGGCCGCGACACAAGGCAAAGGACGGGATAATCTTTCTGGCCCAGCGGGCCGAGGCGAAAATTATTCCTGTCCGGGCCTATCCATTGCGCAAAAAGGTTTTTGAAAAATCCTGGGACCGATTTATTGTGCCTTTTCCTTTTACCCGTTGTCCCCTCTACATTGGCGACCCCATGGAGGTGACTACGGAGAAGTTGGATAAGGAAGTGCTGAAGCGGGAAAGGGCACGTCTGGAAGAGCGCATGAGCTCACTTGGGCCACAAGAAAAAAGGGACGCTTGAGGCGTCCCTTCTGTCTAGTCGATCTTTATCCGGGCCGTGCCGTCCTTGTAGAAGGGCAGTGCGGCCTTTTTTGCGACAATCTCTGTCCGGGCCGTTTTCACGATGAACGAGTCTTTATCCTCATCCTCTGCGCGAACGTAGGCCAGGGCGATGCAGTGGCCCAGGCTCGGAGCGAACGAGCCGCTGGTGACAATGCCGGTTCTCTCTCCGTTGGGCAAAAGCACCTCATCGTTGTGGCGGGCGGTTCTGCGCCCCTCAATGGACAAGGCGATCAGGGATTCTCGGACTTTGTCCAGACCCGACTTCCCGATATAATTCGTTTCCTTCTTCAGGAAAAAGCCGCCTCCGGATTCTCTGGGAGTATGATCCTCGTCCAGATCCTGACCATACAGGGGATAGCCGATTTCAAGACGCAAGGTATCCCTGGCGCCAAGCCCTACGGGTTCGACGCGTTCGTCGGCCGCCAGCTTCTTCCATATCTCCAGTGCCTTGTCTGCCGGGAGATAGAGTTCATAGCCGAGTTCGCCAGTGTAACCTGTTCGACTGACAATCATGGGGAAGCCAGCGCAGTCGGTTTTCTCGAAGCTGAAATACTTCAAATGATTCCAGCTTGTACCAAGGAGATCGTTCAGAACGGCGAGGCTCTCGGGGCCCTGAACGTCGATCTTTCCGGTTTCATCGCTTATGTCAGTGAACTCAAGACCATCCGGCAGGTTTGCCTGGATCTGGTCGAAATCCTTTTGTCTGCACGCGCCATTGACCACGAGCATGTATTCATCCTCTGCCAGGCAATAGATGATCAGATCGTCTTTGATGCCGCCTGATTGGTTGAGCAGAAAGCCGTATCTGCATTTTCCTGGAGCCAGCGTGTTCAAGTCATGACTGACGATTTTGTTCAGGCCGTCTTTTGACCCGGAGCCGGAGAGTTTGAACTCGCCCATGTGGCAGATATCGAAAATGCCAGCCTTATTTCGCGTATGATTGTGTTCAATGATGATGCCTTTGTACTGCACCGGCATGTCGAAGCCGGCGAACGGGGCCATTTTCGCGCCATTTTCACGGTGCCATCCAGAGAGAGGGGTGGTGGCTAGGGTTTTCAAAGTATACTCCTTGATGGATTGCTAGAAGGGGCTGGAACTGGAACTGCTTGCCGTGCGAGATTTCCTGATGGAACGGAATTCGTCGAGCAGCATGACCAGTTGTTGATACATTTTCTTGATGTCGTGTCCATATGGTGAAAGCGTTTTGTCGTCCACCTGAATGTACTTGCGAAGCAGGTAGGAATCGGACACCACATCATTGCCTATTATCAAAACTTTGACGACAAGCCTGTCGAAATAATTAACAATTTCAAATTTAAGTTCGTTGAGAATTTCTGTCATCAGCTCCAACATTCGGTGGTAGGAAATGCTTTCACCCTTGTACTTGCGATTACGGAGATCCTCAAGAATACGGATTTTTCTGGCCTGCTGGATCTGGCCGTATCTGGACCAGACTTCCTGGTGCAATTCATAATGATCGTTGAAAATGCCGTAATTGTCCGGGGCGAGCAGATAGCCGTCGAGTACGCGCACGATTTGAGAGTAGTAGTCGTCCGAATAATCCACTATCCGATGCATGTGTTTGGAAAGCCATGTGTAGAGAGCCTTGAGTCTGTCCTCGTGGGTGTCTGTGCTTTCAATGATCTCGCTGCGTTTGTAATTAACGGGAATGCGATATTCGCCGCGGACGATGTCGTTGAGGCGCAGGATCATGTTGCGCACGTTCTGGATGATGTTCAGGTTTTCAATGGTGCGTCCGGTTATGGGATGAATGACCTCCTGCCGGAGCACGGAGAGGGCCCGGTCCTCGCGCACGTTTTTCGGGCTGTAGTCGTGTTGCTGGTAGGTGACCCTCAGGATGACCACTCGTTTTTTGTCATCAACGAAAAACCCTTGGTCCTTAAGGAGTTCCACTAAATCCTTCTGGTTTTCGTGGACTTGGACAAGGGCGGTTTTTTCCACTTTGGGGTATTTTGCCAAACGCCTGGGGGTGCCTGGCGGCGGCGACATCATGGTGGTGATGGTGCGGTCGCTTTGGCCGAGCACGCGTACGATGAAGCGTTCATGCTGCCTCAGAAGTCTGATGGCGAACATGGCCGAAGAAGTACGCCGTTCGGAAACAATGGGAAACCCGTGCAATTCCATCATGAATTGATAGACGAACAGCCGATTGCATTCGTACATGAGATTGTTGCCCGGCTTGAATTTGCCGATCTTCAGCCCAAACTGTTTGAGCTCGCTATCCAGATTTGAAGGCAGCGAAGCGTACATACCCTGGAGAGTGAATTCCCCCGTGGAATCATGAGCAATGACATGGGCACGTTCGAGTTCAAGCAGGAAGGGGAGTATTCGGTCGTAACTCTGCATGGAGCAGATGTTCTTTGATTCGAATTCACTCAGAAAAGCGGCATGGTATCTTTTGGGAAGGCGGCTTTGGAAGGTGCGGATATTGGTGGCGATGGCATTTTCTTCAACGGAACACGTGTCTTGAACCTGCATTTCCTCCCAATCCGAAAGGGAGTGCAGGGCATCGAACTGGAATATCTCCTGAAAGGAGTTGAGTTGCCTTTCGAAAGCCACCATGGAGAAGCCGGGGAGGGACTTGTATTCGTACAGGTCGACCTCGAATGAGGGCAGCAGCTCGCGCGCCTCGACCAAGGGATAATCCTTGACTTCAAAATACGGTTTTAAAAGACAGTACTTGATATGCTCAAAGTCAATGAAATCCTTGAGTTCCTCAAGGGTTTTCAAGCCGATAGTCTGAGACTTGTTTTTCTCTATTCTTTGGTAGCCTGGTGCCTGGCTGAATGCTTTTTCCCACATTGAAACCGTATCCATGATCAAAAAATGCACAGAGGAGATGCTCCCCTTATGGTGATCTTGTGATCATATACTTTTATGGCCTGAAAAACAACGTGTTGCGTATCTGTTCTTGATTTTATCGGATTGGCTGCTGGCGGGCAGTCGTATGAGGTCAGACTCGTCGATAACGAAACAATAGTCTTGAATTATTGACACTCTCAGTACTGTTGGCTATTATCTGAAATCTTATGAAATCGGCTTGGTTATTCATTTTGGAGAGGGGGTTATTATGAAGAAAAAAGATCAATGCCCACGATCAAAGATAAACGAACAATACTGCACTTGCACCTACAACTGCGACAAGCACGGCATATGTTGTGAATGTCTCCATTACCATCGGCAGCGGGGCGAACTGCCAGCCTGTTATTTTACCGTGGAAGAAGAAAAGACCTACAACAGGTCGGTGGAGTTTTTTGTCCAGCGCAGGGCGTAGCCATTTGATCTGAAACAGTTTTTAGGGGCGGTCATTACCGCCCTTTTTCTTTAAGGGGAGACGCATATGGATACGTTTGACGCCAATGGCATCATGGAAAGCCTCAAGGAAATCGTTGTCAGGGCCGGTGATATCGTCAAGGACGGCGCAAGTCGGACCCGGAAAATCCGTCTCAAGGGCAGGATCGATCTGGTTACCGAGACTGATTTGGCCGTTGAAACCATGCTCAAGTCAGAATTGATCAAACTGTTGCCCGATTCCGATTTTCTGGCGGAAGAAACAGCCAAGAATACCGACCTTGGGAAATGCACCTGGGTAATCGATCCTTTGGACGGAACCACCAATTTTGCTCACGGTCTGCCTTTTGTGGCTAATTCCATTGGGCTTTGGCGTCATGACCGTGTTGTGATGGGGGTGATTAATCTGCCCCTGATGGGGGAAATGTTCACTGCCGTGGAAGGGCAGGGGGCGTTTCTGAACGGAAACTCCATATCTGTGACAGACGAGACGGATATGGAGAAGTCCCTTCTGGCAACTGGGTTTCCCTATGACATAGAAGAAAATCTTGAGGATATTCTTAAAAATCTTAAAGTGTTGCTGCCGTTAACCAGAGGCATTCGCAGGCCGGGGGCGGCCGCCATGGATCTGGCGTATGTGGCTTGCGGTCGCTTTGAGGGGTTCTATGAGCGGGCTTTGAATCCTTGGGATACGGCTGCGGGAATCCTGCTCGTCAAGGAAGCAGGCGGAATGGTCAGTGAATATGATACATCCAGGCCCTATACGTTCGAATCAGGCAGCATTCTGGCGACCAACGGTGGAATTCATGAGGAACTGAGCAGGTTGCTGACCGCTGGTTAGGCCGGAACCAACAGACCGGACTCCCACAGGATAACCAGATTCGGCGTGAGCAGTTCTCTGAACTCCTTGACCAGGCAAGTCAGTTCTTCCGGTGAGTAGTAGAATCCCTCTGAAGCCAATTCGATGTTTGGAGAAATCGGCAGTGTGTTTTTAGTGACAGCATACAGTGTGACATGTTCGAATCCGGTTTCAGGACTGGCAGGCAGTTCCCTGATCAGTTGCGGGTGATCTATCTCCAGGTTCAATTCCTCATGGAGGGCGCGAAGGGCCGCGTCATAGGTCGATTCTCCGGCTCGGGGATGGGTGCGGGCGGAGATATCCCAGCGCCCCGGGAAAAACTGTTTGTTTTTGTTTCTTTTTTGCAGGTAAATCTTCTTTTCAGGATTAAAAACAAGGACCTGAACCGAACGGTGCATCAGCAGTTGTCTATGTGCTGAGCGTTTGGAAAGGATAGCCAGAGGGCGATTCTTTTTATCAACGATTTCCACACTGTGGTCATTGTCTTCGTTTTCGATCGGTTTTTTATTGAAAATCATGTTGTTATATTCTCATAATATTTTAAATTGCTTGCAAACTCCGTATACACATAATGCCTGGACATTTCCAGCCAACTGAAGGGGTGGGGTTTTTCCATGAAAGATACAGTGGTGCTGTTGGACGAATCCGATGTCCAGGAGCTTATTGATCTCGAGGGGCTGTGTTTTGATTACCATTGGACCCAAGAGCAGTTTCTTCTTGGATTAAAGAATAAGGCCTTTCGGGTGTTGGGGATTAGAAGGGGTGAAGCGCTGGTCGGATACATGGCTTTTTCGCTTATCGTAGATGAAATGGAAATACTGAACCTAGCCGTTCATCCGGAATACAGGCGGCAGGGACTGGCCGAGGTTCTTCTTGGTAAATGCTTTGAGATGTGTGTGAGTTGCAATATTAAAAAGAGCTTTTTGGACGTCAAGAGATCGAATGATCCGGCCTTGGCATTATATCGGAAATTCGGATACAAGAGAATTGGTGTGCGCAAAAATTATTATCCTGATACCAAGGAAGATGCGTTACTGTTTCGATATGATTTTTCGGAATAATTGAAACATGAGGATATGCATATGTTGTTTATCGATCAAATTGATTTAGCGGGAAAAAAATTGCTTTTTCGAGTGGATTTCAATGTTCCAATCGAAAACGGCATCATCACCGATGACAATCGGATCAAGGCTTCTCTGCCGACCATTCAATATGCTTTGGACAAAGGGGCAGCTGTCATTTTATGCGCTCATTTGGGCAAGCCCAAAGGCGAAGTCGTTCCAGAGCTGTCCTTGGGGTCGGTGGCAAACCGGATCGGGGAACTTCTTGGGGTATGCGTCCCCCTAATTCCGGGCAGGATCGGTGACCAGGCCGTAAAGATGGCTGCGTCCCTTCAGCCTGGTCAAGTCATCATGCTTGACAATCTCCGTTTCAACCCGGAGGAAACCGGCAAGACTCCTGAAGCCCGGGAGAATTTCGGAAAATTGCTCGCATCCCTGGCAGACATCTACGTCAATGACGCTTTTGGTGTGGCCCATCGAGAAAACGCCTCGGTTGTGGATGTTCCAAAATATGCAAAAGTCTGCTGTGCAGGGTTCCTTCTCAAGCGCGAATATGAATTTCTCGGTAAAGCTCTTAAGGCCCCCAAGCGTCCCTATGTCTGCGTTTCCGGCGGCGCAAAGGTTTCCAGCAAGTTGGGAATATTGAACAACTTGCTCGGCAAGGTGGATGATATCATCATCGGCGGAGCCATGGCCAACACATTTCTGTTGGCCATGGGGTATGAAGTAGGCCAGTCATTGGTGGAGCGTGATTTAGTGGATGATGCCAAGGCCATCATGGCCAAGGCCGAATCCATGGGGTCTGCCTTGCACCTTCCCGTTGATTTCCGCTACGCAAAGACCCATAAGGCAAAAAAGGCTGAGGGTATCTGTTCCGCCAAAGCCATCCCTTCTGATGCGTTGGTGCTGGATATCGGTCCCGAGACCACACAGAACTTTATCTCCATACTGAAAAAAGCAAAGACCGTGGTATGGAACGGCCCCATGGGGTTGTTCGAGACAACGGCCTTTGCAAAAGGGTCGCTGGCGGTCTGTGAAGCCATAGCCGACCTGGAAGACGCCCTGACCATTGTTGGCGGCGGTGATACAGATGCTGTGGTTCATCTGCTTCATTTAGCTGATAAATTTAGTTTTATCTCTACAGGTGGAGGCTCTTTCCTGGAATTTCTCGAAGGCAAGGAGCTGCCTGCATTTAAAGCTTTAAAGGAGTGCTCGAACAAATGAAGAAACTCATGGCTGCCAACTGGAAGATGTTCAAAACCTGGGAAGACGCCAAGTCCACTGCTGAGGATCTGGTTGCTCTGGCTGCGTCCAAACTGCCGAAAGACAGAGAGGTCCTTATTTTCCCCCCCTTTACGGTTCTCAAAGGAGTGGGGGATGTCCTGAAGTCTGTGGAAGGATTCTCTGCGGGCGGTCAAGACTACTATACCGAGGAAGAGGGTGCATTTACAGGTGAAATCTCTCCCAAGATGCTTTTGGACGTTGGGGCGACATATGGACTGACGGGACATTCCGAGCGTCGGCATGTGTTGGGTGAGGATGATGAGTATATCGGGCGCAAGACCGCTTATGGTCTGGAAGCCGGGTTGAAGGTCGTGCTGTGCATCGGAGAGAAGATCGATGAGAGAAAGGCAGGGAAGGTAGAAGAGGTGCTCGAGCGTCAGCTTCGCTTGGGTTTGAAAAACGTGCCTGTTGATATAGCACCCGAAAGGTTGAGCGTTGCCTATGAACCGGTTTGGGCCATCGGGACCGGCGAGGTGGCGGGACCAGAGGAAATTGAGGATGCCCACGCCTTTACCCGGAAAATTCTTGTCTCCATCTTTGGTGATAATGGTAATGAAATCAGGGTATTGTATGGAGGAAGCGTCAAGCCGGGCAATTGTGCCGACATTATTGCGCTTGACAACGTTGACGGAGTATTGGTAGGAGGCGCGAGCTTGCAGAGCGAAAGTTTCAGTCAGATCGTATTGGCCTGATTTTGCAAGCGGAAAAAGTTTTAAGAAAAGGGAAGAATTGTGGAAACCATAGTCATAGTCATCCATGTTTTGGCTTGCATATTTTTGATCGGCGCAGTAATGCTCCAATCCGGCCATGAAGGGATGGGAGTCATCTTTGGCGGCGGCAGCAGCACCATGTTTGGTAGCTCCGGCGCAGGCGGACTTCTGGTGAAAGTCACCGCAGGCCTTGCAACGGTTTTCCTGGTTACCTCCCTCGGTTATAACATCCTGACCGGTAACAAGGTTTCTCAAGAAGAATCCATCATGTTGCAGGGTGACACGGCGGTAGAAACCACGGTGCCGGCTGAACAGGCCAAGCCGGGTATCACCTTCAAGGACGCCGGAGAAGACGCCAAGAGCGAATAGCTCAACGCATATCGTGCCGTGGTGGTGGAATTGGTAGACACGCTGTCTTGAGGGGGCAGTGGAAGAAATTCCGTGGGGGTTCGAATCCCCCCCTCGGCACCACGATAATAAAAGGGTTGCGGCTAACAAGCTGCAACCCTTCCTCTTTTTGTTTTTTTTGAGTTGCTAAAGAACTAGACGAAATGTCATGTCTCCGTCCTCTGGGCCAGCGGGCAGGTTTAGGCTCCGGCGTTTCTTTTCATGCTCAGATTGATGCGGCCGCGTTTTTCATCCACACCTATAACGGTTACCTCGACTTCGCGGCCTGCGGTGACCACTTCGGACGGATCGCGAATGAACTTGTCGGCCAGTTGGCTGATATGGACCAGCCCGTCACGGTGTACGCCGATGTCCACGAACGCGCCGAATTTGGTGACGTTGGTGACGATGCCCGGTAGTTTCATGCCTTCATGCAGGTCCTTGATGTCATTGACGCCCTCGGTAAATGAAAAGGCACTGAACTCGGCACGCGGGTCACGACCAGGTTTGGTCAGTTCGTTCATGATGTCTCGCAGGGTCGGCTGTCCCACATCTTCAGAGATATAGTTGTCGATCTTTACTCGTTCGCGGGCCGTTTCGTTGTTGATCAGGTCGGCCACGGAACAGCCAACGTCTTTTGCCATCTGCTTGACGAGTGCATACCGCTCCGGGTGGACCGCACTTCCGTCCAGCACTTCCTTTCCTTTGACGCGCAAAAAACCTGCGGCCTGCTCAAATGCCTTTGGCCCAAGGCGTTTGACCTTAAGCAATTCCCGGCGCGAACCGAACGGGCCGTGCTCGTCGCGGTGGGTCACAATGTTTTCCGCCAGGATCTGGCCGAGACCGGAAACGGATGCAAGCAACTCACGACTTGCGGTGTTCAGGTCCACGCCCACCGAGTTGACGCACCGTTCCACCACGTCATCCAGGCTCTTCTTGAGAGCAGTCTGATCCACATCATGTTGATACTGGCCCACCCCAATGGATTTCGGGTCAATCTTGACCAGTTCGGCCAGTGGGTCCATGAGTCTGCGTCCGATGGAGGCCGAACCGCGCACGGTCAGGTCCAGATCCGGGAATTCCCGTCGAGCGACTTCCGATGCGGAGTAAATTGATGCCCCGGACTCGTTGACCAGTACGGCCGGGATGCCGAGGTTCAGTTCCCGGACAAAGGTCTCTGTCTCGCGTCCTGCTGTGCCGTTACCAATGGCAATGGCCTCGACTTCATACTTTGCGCACAGGGCGCGGAGGGTCTCGCAGGCCTCGGTCTGTTGCTTTTTCGATCCTGTGGGGAAAATGGTGGTGTGTTCCCGGAGCGCGCCCTGGGCATCGAGGACAGTAAGCTTGGCCCCGGTACGGAATCCGGGATCCAGGGACAGCACACGCTTTTGCCCGAGCGGAGCAGCCAGCAACAGTTCGCGCAGGTTGGCTGCGAACACGCCGATGGCTTCAGCGTCAGCCCGTTTTTTGACTTCGGCACGCACCTCGTTTTCTATGGACGGACCGAGAAGCCGTTTATAGCAATCATCAAGAGCCAGTCCCACCTCCTGGGTGTCGGTGCCATTGCCGCGCAGGACAGAGCTCCGCAAGAGGGAGGAGGCCTCTTCCTCGGGCGGGCGCAGGGAGAGTTTGAGCAGTTTTTCGTTTTCCCCCCGAAACATGGCCAATGCCCGGTGTCCGGGTACCCGTGCTAGCGGTTCATCCCAATCAAACCAGTCGCGGTAGGTGGCCCCGGCTTCTTCCTTGCCTTTGGCGACCTTTGAAACAAATCGGCCACGTTTGACGAACAGGGCTCGCATGGCTGCCCGTGCGTTGGCGTTTTCATTGATGTTTTCGGCAATGATATCCCGAGCCCCGGCCAGGGCCGCAGCTACATCGGGCACGTCCTTGTCCGGATTCACGAATCGCGCAGCCTCACGCTGAGGGTCCAAGCCGCGCTGGCTGAAAAGGGCGTTCGCCAGAGGTTCCAGGCCTCGTTCCTTGGCTACGGCCGCTCGTGTTCGTCGTTTGGGCCGGTAGGGCAGATAGACATCCTCAAGCCGCGCCTTGTCCTTGGCCTGTTCGAGAGCTTGTCTGAGGTCATCAGTGAGTAGGTCTCGTTCGGTCAGAGATGAAAGGATCGCTTCGCGCCGCTTGTCCAGTTCCGCCAGTTCAATCAGCCTGTCACGCACTCCGGCCACACCCACCTCATCCATGGTGCCTGTGGCTTCTTTGCGATACCTGGAAATGAACGGCACTGTGGCTCCTTCCTCCAGGAGGACAGCCACGGCTTTGACATGCTGAAGTTTGAGGGACAGTTCGCGGGATATGGTTTGAATATGGGTGTCGGTCATGAGGTGTGCAGTCCTTTCAGGTGAAGTATAAGTCACCCCCGTTGGAACGTGTTCGGGCCCAGGAGTCAAGCAGGGAAACACTGTATCGGCAGTGAAGGGGGCAAAGGTGTTGATCTGCCCAGTGGTTGTAAGGTAGCCACACGGAATGTTCGAATTTATGACAATCGGATTGATCCTTGGACTGTCTGCGGGCTGCTCTCCAGGGCCGCTGCTGACCCTGGTCATAGCCGAAACCCTGAGGCATGGAGCTGGGGCGGGCATGAAGATGGCCATATCCCCGCTTTTCTCGGACCTTCCGATCATCCTGGCCGTGCTTTTCCTGCTCGATCAACTCTCCGGTTTAGACAATATTCTCGGCTGGATATCGATACTGGGCGGAATACTCATTGTGTATATGGGGTATGAAAACATGCGGACACGGCCAGTTTGCGTAGATTATTCACAGGCAGCGTCAGTCCCATTGTTCAAGGGAATTCTTGTGAACATGTTCAGCCCCCATCCGTACCTCTTCTGGGTAAGCGTGGGGGCTCCGATCATTCACAAGGCCATGAGCCGGAGTGTATGGGCTTTTGTGGGGTTCATCTGTTGTTTCTACATGAGTTTGGTAGGATCAAAGATTATTTTGGCCCTTATCGTGGGCAGATCAAGGTCATTCATCACAGGGAAGTCATATATATGGATAATGCGCGTTCTCGGGATGACCCTGTGCCTGTTGGCCCTGATCCTGGTTGAGGACGGGTTCAAACGTTTGGGATGGATGCCGTGATGGGCCGGATCCTGTGCCGATGAGCCTGCTGCCGTTGCAGCAGGCCGAAAGGGGGATGATGCTGCCGGAATTTGTGTTCCAGGCAGCTACTGTTTCACTCCGGTCTAGAATGGATAGACCAGAGCGTTGTCGGTAGCATCGATGTTTTCCTTGCCCATCTTTTTGTCGATGGCGTCTATGCGCGCCTTGGCAGCCTCGCGCTGTTCAGGCCGGGCGGCATTGCGCACGACCGTGCCGAGCAGCTTTTTGGCAGTCTCGTATTTTCCCCGTTTTTCATAAATCAAGGAGGCACGGTACATGGCCGTCAAAGCCCAGATATTCTCTTGGGGATACTGCCAGGCCAGCCTCAGGTAGTAATCAAGCGCCTTGTCAGTGTTCCGCATGGCGTGTTCGCCCTCGCCGAGCCAGAACAGTGTTTCGGCCTGGAGCGTTGTCGTCATGGATGCGCTTGATTTCCACATCGTCAGCAGCTCATCCTGTGCAGCCTGATATTCCTTGCGTTGCTGATAAAGGAGCGCCATGCGCAACCGGGTCATTACGGGAATGGGTTCGCCGGTTTCGGTCATTTCCTTATAAGTTTCCAGAGCGGCAGACTGCCGACCGGAATCCAGCTCCAGGCGGGTCTTGATATCCAGCCAGGATATTTTCAGATTGGAGGGGAGGGTGGACTCGTCGATTGTATTCAAATAAAAGGCCCCCAATTGAAGCCTCTTTGCCTTTACGGCGTCATCGGCCAGGTAGAGCAGTCCTTGAATGCCGAACGAGGAATCGTCAAACACGAAGGCTGCCCGTTTGGCCATGTCCGTGGACGGTGCCTTTGTGAAATGTTGCTGCCAATAGGCAAGGAGCAACAGGCGGTCAAGAGGGTATTGTTCCGACAAGGTCTGCAATTGCTCGGCAGGTGCGGCGGTCCAGAATGGGGCTTCGGTTTTATCATGGAAGGTTTGACCGGCAGCAGCGGAAAGAGCGGACAGTATCGGGTACAGGGCGTATGCTTCGGCCGGTTTTTCCGGCAGGACTTTGTTCAAGTTGTCCTTGAAGGCCAGTATGCCCGCCAACCTAAGGCATATTGGAAGCGATTGTTTATTGATGTTATTCCAGGTTGTTGCGGATAGAACAAAATTGCCGTTGGAGAGAGAAAGAGCCAATTTGAAGTTGTTCAGAAGGCTTGCAGTCTGTTCAGAGATAAGCATGGATCCAAGTTCGTTGTTGATGGCTTTTTCAGCTTCAACGTAAGGCATGGTCAGGAGGTTGTTCCTGAATTTTGTCCATGGTGCAGAGTCGGGATTTCCCAGGAACCACTGGCTGCGTGACTTGGAGTAGGGGGCCAGAATGTTTCCTGCCCAGAAAGCATGCGCTTTGAGGTAGTTTCCCTGAATAAAGACTTCAAGGTTTTCCGGGAGGTTGCCTTGTTCCAGAAAAGCAAGGATGGAAGACCAGAAAGAGCGGCCAGGCTCTTGGGTTATTTGGGAAATAAAACCAGAGGCTTCTTCAAATTTTTCCAGTGAAACAGAGGCCATGGCTTGTGCGATCAGTTTGGTATCCTCGATCGAAATCGGAGCGGCCAGGGATGTGACAGCCATTGGCTCGGGAGATTGCTCCTGAGCGACCGGATTCAACTGATAATTGGCCGTTTTCCAGAAGTTGTTATCCCAGACCTTGCGCCCGGCGGTCATGACCATATTCAAGGCTTCTTTTTGAGAATTCCTGGATAGGGTGTAATTGGCCATGTAGGACCAGTACATCTTGAGCCAGACATCGTGCCATATGGTATCGAGATTCGGTTCAGATTTGAATTTGGCCCTGATCTCATTGTCATTGGCCATGAATTTAGTCGCTTGGGTGAACCACAGGACAGCTTTTGTCAGATCACCAAGGCTGCGATGCGCCTGTCCGCCCATCCACAGACGTTCCGCTTCAAGCGAACCTTCAAAAGCGGGCGTCATTTCAATGATTTCAAGCGCTTTTTCAGGAGAATTCAAGTTCAAATAGACTTGGGCACGCTTGAGGACAGCTTCAGGGGTGTCGGCAGTGGTTTCCTGGGCGAACTCTTGTTCAAGGCGATCCCAGGCACTATAGTGCTCAAGCCAGTCTTGGAAAGTTTGTTTTTCTGCAGCAAATACGGGAGTTATCCCGGTTATAATCAGGCAGCCGATCATGAGTGAGAGCACCAGTCTTGATTTCATTGTTCTCCAAATGCCGTGTGAGTGGCTTTTATCTGTTTTGATGTGTGTCACATTATCAGGACCTCAAAAAACTCTCAATGGGCAGTTTCCCCAATTGTTCAATTGATTTCTTCAAAATGAGTGGGGGGGAAAAAACAGTTGTAAATTGCAGGCAGATTTTACCCTTACTTTGTTAAAAGTTTACATAATTTACATTATGAGACAAACATATAACATGCTGAAGATGCAGAATTAAATCATTACCAAGCTGAATCCCTATTCCTTTTGATTCGATTTTCACCCCTGTTCTTGGAATGCGGTTGCTGAAATTGGGTTGTGCTGGTTTTTACGGATTAATCCGGGTTGGGGGTCATGCTGAAGCCTGAAATGGCTTACGAACGATTCTAGGCAAAAAAGAAAGGCCCTGGTGTGGGCCTTTCTATGCGTATTGGAATTGGGAGAAGCTAATTATTTTCTTTTTCGGTCGTTTTGGCCTGAATCTGCTTCAGGTATTTGTCGCGACATTCATAGGAACAGAAGACATGGACCTTATCCCCTTCCCGGACGCGGATGTCGCTGTCTTTGTCGACATAGGTTCCGCAAGCAGGATCCTTGACCATATCACCAGAGGCCACCTTTTCTTTGACGACCTTCTCATTTTGCATATTCTTATTCTTCTTGTCGCCCATGAAGAGCTTGTAGACAAGAAAAAGTGCTGCGCCAATGACTAAGAACTTCAGCATGGTTTGCCTCGTTGGTTTTGCGGTTAGGATTTCTGCCAGATTTTGTTGCCTTCCTGCCTGTATTCGATGGCATCAAGTGCTTCGTCGATACTCGTACCGTCAGGAAAGACGAAATCAGGGGCGATTTCCTTCAGCGGAACAAGCACGAATGCCCTTTCCTTGGCCCGCGGATGCGGGAGGGTCAGGAAGTCCATGTCCATTTGGACATCTCCCCATGCGATGATGTCCATGTCCAGGGGTCTGGGACCGCCGGGAACGGCTCTGGTCCGCCCCATCTTGGCCTCAATGGCAGTACATGTGGACAGGAAACCGGGCGGAGACCATATCTCGGCGTCGATTTCAAGCATGATGATTTGGTTGGTGAACCAGGGTTGATCCTGGACCTCGCCTTGAGGTTCCGTCTGATAGTATTCGGAAACACCCTTGAGCCTGATCTCATCGCCGTAATCTTCAAGCAGGATCAAAGCCTCATGGAGATTATCTTCGGTATCCCCTACGTTGGAGCCTAGGCTCACGTAGCAGATTACAGTTTCGAAATTCTGGATACGGCCTCCTCGAGCAGATCGTTATTTACGGTCAGGGAGATTCTGAAATACCCTTCTCCCGGCGTTCCGAATCCATTGCCCGGCGTGAGCACAACGCCTGTCTGTTTCAACACGTTGGTCACGAATTCCGAGGACTTGTAGCCTGCCGGAGTGTTGCACCACATGTAGAAAGAAGCATCGGGGATGCGATGCTTGATGCCGGCCTTGGTCAGGGCGGTGCTGACAACATCCCGGCGCTCTTTGTAGATGGTACGGAAACTCTCGGCATAAGGTTCGCCGTCCCTGAGGGCTGCGATACCTGCCTCTTGAACGGCCTGGAAGATGCCGGAATCCACGTTTTCCTTGATTTTTCCAAGACCTGCGATGAGGTCCTTGTTGCCTACCGCCATGCCGACACGCCAGCCGGTCATGTTGTAGGTTTTGGACAGGGAGTGGAATTCGATGCAGACGTCCTTGGCCCCGGCGCATTCAAGTATGGAAAGGGGCTTGTTGGTCGGATCATAGTATATTTCGGTATAGGCGGCATCGGAAACAACGATCACGTTGAATTCCTTGGCCTTTTCAATAAGCTTTTCGTAAAAGCCCCTGGTGGCTGTGGCTGCGGTCGGATTATTCGGGTAACATACGAATATCATCTTGGCCTTGGCCCAGGAATCGTTGGACACAGCGTCCAGATCCACCAGGAAATCGTTTTCTTCGATCAGCGGCAGGTATTCGACCTTGCCTCCTGCAAATTCGGTGGCAATACCGTATACCGGATAGTTGGGCGTGGCGACCAGTACCGTGTCTCCGGGATTGACATAGGCCAACGGAAAATGGGCAATGCCCTCTTTGGAACCGATCAGGCTGACCACTTCGGTTTTGGCGTCCAGGTCCACGTTGAAGCGCAGCTTGTACCAATCCGCTACGGCCTGGCGATAAGCGAGCATGCCGACATAGTCAGGATATCTGTGGTTTGCAGCTTTTTTAGCACCTTCGTACAGGGCTTCGATGATGAAGTCAGGCGTGGGAAGGTCTGGGTCGCCGATACCCAAGCTGATGATGTCCATGCCTTTGGCCGCGACTTCTGCCTTGGCCTTGTCTATGGCCGCAAACAGGTACGGAGGAAGGGATGACAACCGGTCGGCTAACTTGAAATCTGACATGTATGAACTCTCCTTAAATGACACAATACGGAAGCACTTTCATAATGGTGGCATGACCCGCTGTCAATGCGAACCATTGCGCTTTGGGCGGCTCCTTGCTAGCAAGGAAGCTGGAAGCGGTGCTTGGTTTCAATTTGGTGTGACCACTAGCCTTCTTCCATTGATATTATCCAATACTTTTATCATATTAAATATGATCTAGCCGTGATCATGAAAAAATACGAAAAAATAAAAAACAATATTGATTTCAATCACCCATGGGTGGACAGCTACCTTGAGCACGTCCTCATCGAAAAAGGGTTGTCCGAAAACAGCCTGTCTGGTTACGCCCAGGACCTGCATTCCCTGTTGGCCTTTCTCGAAGAAAAATCCTTTGCGCTCAAGGATCTTTCGGACAGGCCCCTCTTTCTCTATCTGACCTATCTTCGGGCAAAGGGATTGAAAAGCCGCTCCCTGGCCAGGCATCTTTCTTCCCTTCGAGGTTTCTTTGCATACGCCATGGACCAGAAATGGTTCAAGGAAGATCCCGGTCATTTGTTGGAAAACCCCAAGTTGCCTAAAAAACTACCGGAATTCTTGACCAGGGATGAAATCAGTCGAGTACTTGCCCTGCCGGACACCTCCACCCTGCTCGGGATGCGCGACAAGGTCATGCTGGAGTTGCTCTATGCCGCCGGACTCCGTGTATCCGAATTGATTCAGATGAAGGTGCTTGACTTCGATCCGCAGGTAGGGATGCTCAAGGTATTCGGCAAAGGGTCCAAGGATCGTTTGATTCCCATTCACTTTACGGCACAGGACTATTTGAACAGATATCTTGAATTTACCCGTCCTTCTTTCAAGCCTTTGGAAGATTTCATGTTTCTCAATCGTTCAGGCAAGGGGCTTACCCGACAGGGCGTATGGAAACTGATCAAGAAATTTGCTACATTGGCCGGGATTCGAAGGTCGATTTCTCCGCACACCTTTCGACACTCCTTTGCCACCCATCTGCTTGAGGGCGGTGCTGATTTGCGGACCGTGCAACTGCTTCTCGGACATGCGGATATCAGCGCCACTGAAATCTACACTCATGTTGAATCGAGCAGGCTGAAGACATTGCATCAGAAATATCATCCGAGATCATCCATGTAATCACTGCAACAGATTTGAATATCATATGAAAAACAAAATTGAAAAGATATCAGCTCCGACCGTGATCACAGCCCATGCCAATGCGGACTTTGATGCCCTTGCAGCAATGGTGGCGGCCAGCAAAATCTATCCCGATTC
This sequence comes from Pseudodesulfovibrio sp. S3, assembly GCF_004025585.1. Lineage (NCBI taxonomy): Bacteria > Pseudomonadati > Thermodesulfobacteriota > Desulfovibrionia > Desulfovibrionales > Desulfovibrionaceae > Pseudodesulfovibrio > Pseudodesulfovibrio sp. S3. The sequence continues at coordinate 130,328 of NZ_QTZO01000003.1, read as the reverse complement.
GGTGCTGATCTTCCCTGGCAGTCAGGAAACCAGCCTGCGCAATTTCTTTATTGAAAGCACAACCTATCTTTTTAATTTCAAGGCGTTCAAGGATATCGACCCCGAATCCGTGGAGCTTCTGGTGGTCGTCGATACCCGGCAGCGTTCGAGAATTCCGCATGTCCGTCCTGTGCTGGATAACAAGAATCTGCGTATACACCTTTATGACCACCATCCTGACAGCGACGAGGATCTTCCCGCCGAAAAAAGCGTGGTCAAACCTTGGGGGTCCACAACCGCCATCCTGGTTCACGAGATTCGGGAACAAGGGTTGTCTCTCAATAGAGAAGAGGCCACCCTTCTCGGCCTTGGTATTTATGAAGATACCGGGTCATTCGGCTTCAACACAACTACGCCGCATGATTTCGAGGCTGCCGGTTGGCTGAAAAGCCAGGGCATGGACATTGAGGTCATCAGCGATCTTCTTTCTCACGAACTGTCCGCCGAGCAAATTACCTATCTCGGTGAATTGCTTAAAAATGCAAAGACATATGATATCCATGGCATTGATGTCATTATTACCGAATTGTCTACAGACATGTTCGTGCCCGATTTCGCGCTGCTGGTTCACAAGCTTATGGATATGGAAAAGGTCAAGGTCGTTTTCGCATTGGGAAGGATGGCGGACCGCATTCATGTGGTTTCGAGATCACGAAATCCTGATGTAAATGTAGGGCAAATATGTGCCTCTCTGGGCGGAGGCGGTCATACTGCCGCAGCTTCGGCCACCATCAAGGACAAGACTCTGGCTGAAGTACGTGACGACCTGTTCGCCCTCTTCTACTCCCAGATCAATCCGCAAATCGTTGTGGACAGTCTCATGTCGCGCCCTCCAGTGGTCATTGAGGGCGACAAGACCATGAAAGACGCCGTGGAGCTCATGACGCGTTATGGCTTGAAAGATGTGCCGGTGGTGGCGAAAGACAGTATGCAGTGTATTGGAATCATGGGACATAAGACTGCTGACAAGGCAATCACTCATCATCTGGGTGATATCGGTTTGAGCGAGTACATGACCAGGAAATTCGATACGGTGGAGGTCAAGACCGATTTATATAGAGTCATGGAAATCATTCTGAGCAATCGTCAACGAATGCTTCCCGTTGTGGAGGACGGCCAACTGGTAGGCGTAATCACACGGACGGATTTGATGAACATGCTCATTGAGGAGCCCGCCCGCATTCCCGATTCTCTCATGCCGGACAGCCGACGCGTAAGAGACATTGGTTCCCAGGTCAAAAATCGTTTGCCGCAAAAGATGCTTGATCTGCTGAAGTCAGCCGGGGAACTCGGGGCCGAACTTGGTTGGGAAGTCTATGCGGTGGGCGGATTCGTCCGTGACATTCTCCTCGGCAGGCCCAATCTTGATCTCGACCTTGTCGTTGAGGGGGACGGTATCGAATTCGCCAGAAAATTTGCAGAGAGGATCGAAGGCAGGGTCAAGGCCCATTCCAAATTTAAAACTGCGGTAGTCATTATGGAAGACGGTCAACGCGTTGACGTGGCCACCGCCCGCCTTGAATATTATGAATATCCTGCCGCCCTGCCCACCGTGGAACTGTCGTCAATAAAAATGGACCTGTATCGGCGTGATTTTACGGTCAATGCGCTCGCTTTGCGCATCAACCCCGGCCGGTTCGGTCAGTTGGTGGATTTTTTCGGTGCCGAGCGGGATATACGAAACCGGACCATTCGTGTTTTGCATTCCTTAAGCTTCGTGGAAGACCCTACCCGTATTCTCCGGGCCATCCGGTTCGAACGCCGTTTTGATTTTCAGATCGGTGGTCAGACTATGCGTCTCATTAAGAATGCCGTGAATCTCCAGTTGTTCAGCAAGCTGTCCGGTACCCGTGTCATGCATGAGCTGCAATGGATAATGAACGAGGAAGATCCGCTGGCATGCCTTAACCGAATGCAGGAACTTGGTATCATGGAGGCAATCCATCCCCTGCTCAAATTGACCCGGGAACGGATTCAGATTCTGACGGAACTGGTCAAGGTCCACAACTGGTACAAGCTGCTCTACCTGGAACCGGCTATAACTCCTTGGAAGCTTTACCTTCTCGGTATGACCATGGGCATCAAACGCAATCAAATAGACCAGATTTCCACAAGGCTGCATTTTACCCAAAGGGAGGAACGGGATTTTTATCAACTCCGCGACATGATTGGTGACGCCCTTATGAAATTGATGACCTGGAAGGAGGGGGCATCAAAGCTGAGCAGACTCTACGCGATCCTTCATCCCATCCCGGTCGAAGGCGTGTTGTTTCTGATGGCTCGGAGCAGGAAAGAACACATTCGAAGAAATATTTCCCAATATCTTGCCCGGTTGCGTTATATGAAAATTGACATCAACGGCAATGATCTTCAAAAGATGGGGGTCGAACCGGGGCCGATGTATGCGATTATCTTGGACAAGCTCATGGTCGCCAAGATCGATGGAAAGGTGGAAACCCGGACGGATCAATTGAACATGGCGAAAAAATTGAAAAAGGAGCTGGCCACAAATCTTATCCCGGGCAGTCAGGTCTAAACGGTTTCCCGCTTGCTCTCCAGGTGTAAGCCGTGTAGAAAATCAAGGTGTTGGTGGCTGTATTTCAATGGGCTTCATCGTTTGCCCATAGTTGTCATCATTTCAAAACAGAGCGGATAATCATAGCATGGAAGTCTTGTGGGCGCCTTGGCGCCTGAACTACATACTCGGACCGAAACCTGAAGAATGCGTTTTCTGCATCCCCGGGGATACGGCTGAAGACGAAGAGCGGTGTATTCTTGCCCGCGGAGAACATTGCTTTGTCATAATGAATAAATTTCCATACAATAATGGACACCTCATGGTTACTCCCTATCGTCATGTGAGCAACCTGACGGAGTTGACGTTGGAAGAATCCAACGATTGTATGTTGTGGCTCAGGCGCTGTACCGATATATTGGAAAAAGCCTTCAACCCTCAGGGGATCAACCTGGGACTCAATCTTGGAGAAGCGGCCGGAGCAGGTATTGCCCAGCACATGCATTTTCAGATAGTCCCCCGCTGGAACGGTGATGCGTCCTTCATGGCCGTTTTTAGCGAGACCACGGTTATTCCCGAACATCTGTCTTCAACTTACAGCCGTCTCAAGCCGCTGTTTGATGAAATAACTGCTTAAGGAGATATTCATGCGTTTTATCAAAGTGTTATTTCTGTTGGCTCTTTTTGTCTTTTCCATCCTTTTTTTCAGTCAGAATAATGATGTCCTGCTACAGGGGCTGACTTTGGTCCTGGATATACCCTATGTGGCTACCCTGCATTCAATCCCCCTGCCCTTTGGCGTTCTTATTCTGGCAGCCTTTGTCGCAGGCTCCCTGCTGACCATCATTTATTTCATCATTGATAAATTCCGTTCTGGAGCCAACCTCAAGGAATGCCGGACTCGCATGGCCAGTCTCGAACAGGAACTCAATTCTCTGCGCAATATGCCCATCAGTGAAGATCAGCCGTACAATGAAGTGAAAGAAGACGATCAACTTTAAGGATTTTCATGGTTTGGAATTTTTTCAGTCGTCACAAGACACCGAGCTTTGATTTGAACCTTCAGGCAGCCCGTGCTGCTGGCGGAGGCGAATCCTTACCCGTGCAGGATACTCGCGCGGCTATTGAAGAGCTGAGCAAGGTTGTCCAAAATGATCCGGAAGCGGTTGAAATCTATCTTGCGCTCGGGAGTCTTTACCGTTCCCAGGGAGAAATCGAGCGCGCCATCCAAATCAGAAACAGCCTCATTGTCAGGCCGGGACTTGACCGTGAATTCAAGGCTCGCGCCTGGTTCGAACTTGGGCGCGATTTTCGCCGCGCCGGTTTTCTTGATCGAGCGGAGAAGGCCTTCCATGAAGCCCGATCGCTCGGCCAGGATCCCAGCTCCATTCATCAGGAAATGGCTCGGCTCACTGCTGAACGTGGAGATTTCGAGAAAGCGGCTGAGTCCTACGGGCAACTCAATTTGCCCCTTCCACAGGCGCATTACCTGGTCCGCCTTGCCATGGATCGATTCGCCGAAGGAAATGATGCACAGGGCAACCGCTCGCTTCGCCATGCCATCCGGGCCTATCCCGGTGCCGTGGAGGCTTGGTTGGAACAACTTGTCCAGGCATACAAAGGCGGCGGCGTCAACAAGGTTGCCGACATACTCGGCCAGGCATTGCAACAGGTTGAGCCTGAATTGCGTTTTGTGCTTTTCGAAGGACTCCTGCTTGTTCTCGACAAGGCGGAAAAGGCCAAGCAGGCCTCTTTCGGTGAAGAGACCGAGTGGTCCAGTGCTTGTTCAGACAACAAGCTTGTTGCTGTTCTTTTGCCGATTATTGAAACTCAGGAGCCGGACGCACTGTTGCTTTACTATGGGGCCTTGTTGCTTCTCAAGATCGGTGACCTTGACAACGCCCGATCCTGGCTTGAAAAGGCCTTGATGCTGCAACCAAACTTCTGGCTTGCGCGGTTGGAGCTTTTCGAGCTGTCACGGGCTGATCAGACATTGACCCCTTTCTACAAGGAACAGCTTTCCTTCTTCATTGGCCGCGCCCGAAATGTTCGCAGGTTCTTTTGCCGCCGTTGCGGTCTGAAACGTGATCAACTGTTTTTCAATTGCCCTCGCTGTCGCAGTTGGCACTCCATCGCTTTTCGAATTGATATTTCTGAATAATTCTAATCAGCTTCATATCTCGTGATACAAAGAAAACTGACTCCCATGCTTGAGCAGTACCTCCATTTCAAGGAGGAACATCCCGATTGCCTGCTGTTTTTTCGCATGGGCGATTTCTATGAGCTTTTCTTCGAAGACGCCGAGATAGTGGCCAGGGCCGTGCAGATTACCCTGACCAGCCGTAACCCCAACGATGAAAATCCTATTCCCATGTGCGGTATGCCCCACCATTCAGTGGAGCCATACTTGAGCCAATTGCTCAACAAAGGGTACAAGATCGCCATCTGTGATCAGATTGAGAACCCCAAGGAAGCCAAGGGGTTGGTTAAACGTGACGTGACGCGGGTGCTCACGCCTGGAACCGTGGTTGAAGATTCCAATCTGAAATCCAAAGGCAACAATTATCTTGGGTCCCTCTATTGGGATTCCGCCAAGGACGCAGGCGGCATTGCCTGGCTCGATTTTTCCACTGGTCAGTGGTCGGGACTGCATAGCCGCCGGGAATCCGAACTGTGGCAGTGGATGGTCAAAATCAATCCCAGTGAACTCCTTCTCCCCCAGGGCAAGAAGGTACCGCCGCAATTCGGAGAGCTGTCCTCTCAGGTAACCTATGTTGTGCCGGGGACATATTTCGATCTTGCCACAGGCAGGAATAGAATCCTTGAAATGCAGGGAGTTGCCGACTTGGACAGTCTGGGGCTGTCCAACCGGAACGAATTGGTACGGGCCTGTGGCTGTCTTTTGACCTATTTGGATCATACCCAGAAAGGGAAATTCGGGCATTTGGGCGAATTCAAACCCTTGAATCTGACCAAACATCTGTTGCTTGATGAGATAACTGAAAGAAATCTTGAAATATTCAGACGCCTTGATGGCAAGACCGGTATCGGCACACTCTGGCATGTCATGGATAAAACCTTGACCCCCATGGGTGGTCGACTGCTTGAAGCACGCCTGCGTCAGCCCTGGCGGCAACTGGGGCCTATTGAAGCAACGCTCGATTGCGTGAGCTTCTTCTTTGAGCGGGACCAGCTGCGCAGCGGCATCCGGCACGGCCTGGATTCCGTGTACGATCTCGAACGGCTCTCCACGCGTATTTTTCTGGGCCGAGCCACTCCAAAGGATTTCATCGCCCTTCAGCGAAGCCTGTCCACGCTACCGATCCTCAAGAATCATCTGGAGGATCAAGTTATGGACAATGCTCCAAGCTTGAATAAAATATTCGACAAATGGGATGGGATGGAAGATCTCTCCGCCCTTCTTGATTCTGCATTGGTGGAAAATCCCCCCCCGGTGATCACTGACGGCGGTTTGTTCAAAAAAGGGTTTGATCCGACCTTGGATGAGCTGATCGAACTCAACGAGCATGGAGAAGACAAGCTCAACGAGCTCTATAAAGAAGAGTTGTCCAAGAACGATATTCCCAAGCTCAAACTGGGTTTCAACAAGGTCTTTGGTTATTATTTCGAAGTTTCCAAGGCGTACAAGGGGCAAGTGCCCGAGTATTTCATCCGTCGCCAGACCCTGGTCAGCAGCGAGCGGTATATCACGCCTCAACTCAAAGAACTCGAAGACCGGATTATTTCTGCCTCTGAGGAACGCAAGAGTCTGGAATACAAATTGTTTCAGCAGTTGCGTGAACGTCTTGCCCAGGCTCGCAGTCGTTTTCAGTTCATGGCCGACATCGTGGCGGCCCTGGACTATTGGCAGGGACTGGCCGAGGCGGCCCGGACGAATGAATGGAGCCGCCCTGTCCTTCATGACGGGCTGGAAATCGAAATCGTATCGGGGCGTCACCCTGTGGTGGAAGCCGCCATGGGCGCGTCCAACTACATACCGGGTGATCTGAGAATGGACCCGGACCGGCGCATCCTGCTCATCACCGGCCCGAATATGGCCGGTAAGTCCACGGTACTCAGGCAGGTGGCCATTCTGACCATCATGGCCCAGATCGGGTCATTCGTTCCGGCAAAATCCGCTCGCTTGGGGCTTGCCGATCGTGTTTTTTCGCGGGTGGGAGCTTCGGACAACCTGGCCCAGGGGCATTCGACCTTCATGGTGGAAATGACTGAAACAGCACGCATTCTCAGGCAGGCTACCAAACGCAGCCTGGTGATATTGGATGAAATCGGACGCGGCACCAGCACCTATGACGGCCTTTCCCTGGCATGGGCCGTAGTCGAAGAATTATCCACCCGTGCTCGCGGCGGCATCCGTACCCTTTTCGCTACCCATTATCACGAGCTGACGTCTCTTGAAGGCAAGATCGAGGGATTGCGGAATCTCAATATCGCGGTCAAGGAATGGAAAGGCGATATCGTGTTTTTACGCCGACTTGTACCCGGCCCGGCCGATCGCAGCTACGGCATCGAGGTGGCCCGTCTGGCAGGTGTGCCCAAATCGGTGGTAGACCGCGCTCGCGAAATCCTTGCGAAACTCGAAGAAAAATCGCAGGATAACCAATCCAAAGGATCAGTTGAACGGGCATCGCAAACTCTTCTGCCAGGGTTCGGCGCTCCTCCCATCGTGATCAGTGGTGAGTTGACTGAGCATCCGATCGTCACCCAGCTAACTGAGCTTGATGTGGACGGCATGACGCCCATTCAGGCGCTAATGCTGCTTAACCAATGGAAAGACATGGTCAAGGAATAGCCCCGTGTGCAAGCGTTTAGTCATCATCCCCCTGCTCTTTTTCGGTTTGGCCGTTGTGTCCGGTTGTGCTCTTGGTCGCAAGGAGTGGCCATCCGCAAACAAGAGCGAAGATACCTTTTCGCTCAACCTGATTGAGGGCGTCCGGCAAGATGATTGCCTGATGTTGCAGGTGGCGGTCAAAGGCGCTGTGCACCGTCTCTGGAGGGCCAGTGTACTGTACGAGGCCGTGGGCAGCGACGAAGGCCAAGGGTGTGCCGGTTGTCCGTTCGTGCCGCGTGAAGCCGTACATTTCACACGGGATCAAGAAGGATTCGTTATGCAAGGCAATATCTTGAAACTCAGCATCTGCGGGCTTGAACCTGGCACGGAATATCGATTCCGTGTGTCGGGGAAAAGCGAGTTGCCGACCATGCCCCTCAAATACACCGACGTCTATGAGGCTGCGCCGTAATTGTGTCCGATGCAATTTCCATATCATAAAAGTATTGGATTATACTTTTCATTACAGCGTAGTCGTCTCTATATATCACTTTCTAGGAGATTGACCCACCATGCATCATTTTGAACATCGCGACGGCGTACTGTTTGCTGAAGAACTGAGCGTCACCCAATTGGCCGAAACATACGGTACCCCGCTCTATATTTATTCCGCAGCCACCTTCAAACGGCATTATCAAGCCTTTGATTCCGCCTTCAAGGACCTGGATCACCTGACCTGTTTTTCGGTTAAAGCAAATTCCAATCTGTCGGTTCTCAAGTTGCTTGCCGAACAAGGGGCGGGCATGGATATCGTCTCTGGAGGAGAACTTTATCGCGCCCTGCGAGCAGGTGTGGATCCTTCCAGAATCGTTTACTCCGGTGTTGGCAAACGCGATTCGGAAATACGTGAAGCCCTGGAAGCCAGCATTCTCATGTTCAATGTGGAATCCGTGGCAGAACTGGAAAGAATCAATGCCGTTGCCGGGGAAATGGGAACCATCGCCCAGGTCGGCTTTCGCATCAATCCCAACGTGGACCCGCAGACCCATCCCTATATTTCGACGGGTATGCAGAAAAACAAATTCGGTCTGGATGTCGAACATTCGATGGAAGCTTACAAGATGGCTGCCGAGATGCCCAACGTGGAACCTATAGGCATGGATTGCCACATAGGCTCCCAACTGACCAGTATCTCGCCATTTCTGGAAGCTCTTGATATATTACTCTCTTTTTATGAAGAACTCATAAAAATCGGCATCAATATCAAATACCTTGATCTCGGTGGAGGCCTTGGTATCCCTTATGACGCCGAGGAACCGCCGCATCCCACCGAGTTCGGACAGGCCTTGAGCGAGAAACTCAAAGGGCTGCCCCTCAAAGTCATTCTGGAGCCTGGTCGCGTGATTGCCGGGAATGCTGGTATCATGGTCACCAAGGTGGTGTATACCAAGTCCAATCCCAGCAAGAACTTCCTGATTGTAGACGCTGGTATGAATGACCTGATTCGCCCCAGCCTTTACGGATCGTTCCATCGCATTGAAGAAGTGGAGCCGAAAGGTCGGGCGCCCAAGACTTTTGATGTGGTTGGTCCCATATGCGAATCAGGGGATTTCCTGGCTCGTGACCGGGAGTTGCCCGAGGTGAAGCAGACGGAGCGTCTTGTGCTCTACTCCGCCGGAGCCTATGGTTTCACCATGTCCTCCAATTACAACAGCCGACCTCGTGCCTGCGAGTTGCTCGTGGATGGAGACAAGGTCACTGTCGCCAGGAAACGCGAGACGTACGACGATCTCATAATCAACGAACTCTAGTCCAAAGGGCCGGAGGTTCTCCTTCGGCCCTTTTTTTCAGGTTAACTTATGTCGCGATTGAACTCATTTTTCCTGTCCCCGAACGAATGGCCCTGCAAGGCAGGCGATACCGTCTCCCTGAGCGGGGCCGAGGCTCGCCATATGGGTACCGTTCTCCGCACCGAAAAGGATCAGACAGTCAGACTGTTTGACGGCATGGGGCACGAGGGACTCTTCTCGGTTGTCGAAATATCGAAAAACCAGGCCAGGCTTGAAGCCCTTGAACTCAAGGCTCATCCTGTTCCGACTTCGGGTCTCACCCTGGCCATAGGTTGGGGCAAGTCCAAGAGACGCGGATTTCTCTTTGAAAAAGTAGTTGAGTTAAAGGGGCTTGGGGTTATCCTGTGGCAGGCCCTAAGGAGTCAGGGAAACGTTCCAAAGGATATAAAGGAGACGTGGACTGATAAATGCGTTCAAGCGGCGAAGCAATGCGGCAACCCGTTTATTCCTGTGTTGGAAACAGTGTCTGGTGGCATTGATTCCCTGATTGCCATGGCTGACCGATTCGACCACTGCTATTTGGCCTGGGAAGCTGAAGAGGCAATCACGCCATTGGCTCCACCAATGCTTTCCAAAGGCCCAACTCTTGTAGTAATCGGCCCTGAAGGCGGTTTTGATCCCAGCGAGGCCGAGAAATTGATTCAAGCCGGATTCATTCCGGTGACTCTCGGTAGCTCCATACTCCGATGGGAAACCGCTGCACTGTATTGTCTCAGTCTTGCTATGTATGGAATTCAGGATATACAATGAAGCTTGAAATTGAAGAAAATCAACCTCTTGCGGATAGAATTCGCCCAACAACGCTGGATGATTTCGTAGGGCAGGGTCATATTCGCAACCGGATAGAGGCCTTTACACAGTCTCGGCGCATGCCGAGCCTGCTGCTGTTCGGTCCGCCTGGTTGTGGCAAATCCACCCTGGCCATGCTCCTGGCCCAGTTGACCGGCAAAAAGTATCTTCGGGTCAGCGCTCCTGAAGCCGGGTTGACCGCCTTGCGCAAGATGCTGCCCGGTCAGGATATTCTCATTCTTGATGAGCTGCATCGATTCAGCAAGGCGCAGCAGGATTTTTTTCTGCCTATCCTGGAGAGCGGCGAAATCACCCTGCTCGCCACCACCACGGAGAACCCTTCCTTCAGTGTGACTCGTCAGTTGCTCTCTCGCTTGCACGTCCTTCGTCTTCGGCAGCTCAGTCGTGAGGAATTGATAGACGTGAGCATGCGTGGGGCCAGGGAGCTCGGAGTTGAACTGGAAGCGGACAGTCACAAGATGTTGGCGGCCATGGCTGGAGGTGACGCACGTACCCTGTTGAATCTGCTTGAATATTCCGCTGAATTGCCCAAAGAAAAGCGATGCCCTGAATGCCTGCGTGAATCATTGCCGGAAATATTGGTGCGCGGCGATCGCGACGGGGATTCGCATTATGAACTGGTGTCTGCTTTGATCAAATCCATTCGCGGCAGCGACCCTGATGCGGCCTTGTATTATCTGGCCTGCCTGCTTGAGAGCGGTGAGGATCCCCGTTTTGTCACACGCAGGCTGATAATATCGGCTTCGGAAGATGTCGGCTTGGGCGATTCCTCTGCTCTCAATCATGCCATGGCCTGCCATCAGGCTGTGGAAGCCATAGGAATGCCTGAGGGTTTTATCCCCATGGCGCAAACGGCCGTCTATCTTGCCCTGGCCCCGAAGAGCAATTCCACCTATGCCGCTTACAGGACTGCACAAAAAGAGGTCCGGGAAAACGGTCCCATGCCGGTGCCATTGCATCTGCGTAATGCCACCACTTCCCTACAGCGTGAATGGGGATATGGACGCGGTTATCTTTATCCGCACAATTTTCCCAAATCATGGGCTGATCAGGACTACCTGCCGAGCGAACTGGTTGGTCGGAAATTCTATCACCCCAAAGAACAGGGAGAAGAACTGAAACTCTTGTCCTGGATCAAACAGTTCAAACGCCAACGGTAAATTTATCAAAGAAAAGACCCATTTGAAAATTCAAGTGGGCCTTTTCTTTAACTGTTGCTTTAAGGAATCAGGTGTTTTTTTTTGTAGAGTTTCTGCCACTCATCCAAAAAGAGAATGGCCGTATCCAAATCCGATAATGTGCCCTGTTGTTGTCTGACTGCCCAGACAAGGTCTTCAAAGGAGACATCGTTGGGCAGGCTCAGTTTTCCAAGGAGATTACGGATATCCTTTTCAAGTTCCGGTGGAAAGTTGGTAGCAAAAACAGGAGAGACAGTCCTTTTCCTGGGCCAGGATTCAATGCGTTCCCTGGTGAAAGCGATAAGTGAGCGCATACGATGGACATATGTATGTTCCTTGAGGACCCGCTCTCTGCTCTTTTTTGCAATCTGTTCCCGCTCTTCGGGTCTGGATGCAAAATAGTCAATCTTATCGACAAGTTCCTCCATCGAAGTAAAGGTTGCCAATTCCTCTTCCGTAAACGCATCTTTCATGAGGGTACGCTTGTCCACCAACTGGAAGGCTCCGCAGGCAGCCAGTTCGAATGTACGCGGGTTGACGAAATCGCTCAACGTCACCAATTCATCGGTTTGAATGCTTGAATGCAGATTCAGGTTGATTTTGGTGGCGTTGAAAATTTTTACGCATTCTTCAGGGGTTACGCGTGCTCCCTTGAGCTGAACCAGAGGTTGGAGCACATGGTCGCCATCCCATTCATTGCCCCATATCTTGAAATCATGATTGATCAGTTCCCGGAAGGCCACTCTGCGGTTGGGGTACCCTGCTCCCATGAAGGAAACCTCGGAACCGAACTTGCGTTTTTCCACCGGGGTCAGGTCCATTGGCTTGTGAAAATCCGGTTGGGCGGCCAAGGGCAGATACAGGGCATTTGGTTGGCCTATTGTTGCAAGATCCTCGAATATTTTTCCTTTTTGGATGACGGCAAAAACATCATACATGGGAGCAAAGGATTTCCAGTAGGTAAAGAGATTGTAGTCCTCCACGAACCACATGGCCGTGGCTACCCCGTCACGGCGAAGCCGTTTGAGAGCCTGGTGGTTGAGCGGGGCCTGAGCCATGGCCAGGACCAGATCCGGCTCAAAGGTTTCCACCTTGGCCAGAATTGATTGGCTGACGACATTCAGATAGGAATTCCGCAAGTATTCCAAGCGGTCCGTGGTTACCTTCAGGTTGTTGAGCGAGTCATAGGCCGAGTAGAATTCCGGGGCCTCGAACACTTCTGCCAAGTGCCCGTCTTCGTTCAGGGCCGAAGCAACGTATCTCCCTATGGGAAGTGAGCCGCCGTAAAACGGCAACACCACAAGAATGCGTAATGTATTCATATTGTTATCCATGTATATCACCGGGCTTTTCAGGGGTCATCCAGTCCTTGTCCCTATACAGTTGTTGGGCAAAAAAATGTTCAAGCTCTGAAAACCCTTGTTCGCTTCCGCAGAGATGATGCCTGATGAAATTCCTGAGCGCAGTTCTTTGCTCGGCGTCCGCATCATCACCGGCAAAAGGCGTGTAAACCTGGCCTAATGCGTCAAAGGAGGAGTGGAATCCAAGGATTCCCGCAGGGGCATGTTCACTCTTTCCAGTAGCCAGAAAACGCATGAATGCCGGATCGCTGAATCCGTTCAGGCACTTGACGCCCTCATTGCAGGGGCTGACCTCAAGGCATGGCAGGCAGTCTGTCCTGGCCTGGAATACGGTGTGTCCCTCACCATAGGGGCCGGTTTCGAAGCACCAGGCCGAAGACAGGAAAAAAGCGGTAACCGGGGTGCCCAGGTGGGCGGCAAGATGCATGGTGCCTGTGTCGGGCGTCAGCAGCATGTCCAGGGAACCCACGGTACTGACAAGCTGTTGCCAGTTGGTCTGACCGGCCAGATTCTTGGTTCGGGATTGCAGCGATGCAGGCATTTCCTTCAATACGGTCTGCCCCGCCGGTCTTTCGGCCGCACTGCCAAGCAGGGTAATGCTGTCCGCCTTGGTCATGTTGACGGTGGTACCGATTATTTTTGCCAGAAGCGGCGCAGGCAAAGAACGTCGGGATTCCCGTCCGGCCAGCACCACCCCGATGCCGTCGCCTTTGGGGCGAGCCTTGGGGTTGACTTTTTCCGGCGAGATCATGTCCGAACAATAGCCGCCCCAGAAATCCACCAGATTCATGCCCAGCCGCCGGTAATTCGACCAGCGCATGGCCATGGCCGGCCATTTCCCGATCATCTCCTGGCCGTTGTTCCAGCCGTACCCCTTAACTCGATCCGGGTCGAACAGGGCAGCGAGCCGAAAGTTCAGCCCCGAGAAATTGAGGTTGTACACGGTGTCAAAGTCCCGGGCCGCCAGCAAGGCGAATGCCTGTCTGTTTTCCACCAGTATTTTCATGGCGGACTCAGGACCGCTCATCCCTGAGCCATGGGCCATGATCGGGTGCAGAACCACATCAGGATAAACAAGGCGTGCCAAAGGCTCCAGGGAAGCGTCGAGACATAGATGCACCTGTGTGTCCGGGCGGGCGGAAAGGGTCGCCAGCAGTCGCTTGGTCTGGATGAGGTCCCCGAAACGGGCAAGTTGTATGACAAGGTAGTTTTTCATGATAAGTGCGCGTGTCAAAATAGTAGCGTAATACCGGTGAATATTGCAAGAACCGGGCAATTTCCCATTTTACATGTTCCGTGGCATTGGTTATCAAGGCACATGCGATATTATCCCATCTTTGTGAACTTGGAAAACAAGCGGTGTCTCGTGGTCGGCGCAGGCGAGGTCGGCAAGCGGAAGATCCAGTCCCTGCTTGATTCCGGGGCGGATCATGTGACCATCATCGACACGCGTGAGGCCGATCCTGAGATGAATTTCATCCTGGCGCAGCCCAATGTGGTCTTCCAATGCCGCGAATTTCTGGATATCGACCTGGACGGGGTATTTCTGGTCATTGCCTGCACCTCTTCCGAAGAGGTCAATTGGCGTATCAGCAACCTTTGCGCCGAGCGCGGAATTCTGTGCAATATTGTTGATCAGCCGGAGAAGTGCAGCTTCATCGTTCCGGCCACGGTCAAACGCGGCGACCTGACCGTTGCCATCTCCACCGCCGGACAGAGTCCTGCCATGGCAAAGCGTATCCGCAAGGATTTGCAGGAGAGTTTCGGTGACGAATATGCCCATTTACTCACAGTCATGGGTCGCATCCGTCCGCTCATGCTCGGACTCGGCCTGGGGACATGCGATAATACCGCCGTATTCAGGAGGCTGGCCAATTCCGAACTTTTGGCGTCAATAAAGAGTCGCGACCTTGACGTGTCCATGGAAATACTTAAAGAATCGTTGCCCGAACCATTGCACGACAATATCCCGGAGTTGCTAGATGGGCTTGTTTGATACGCTCCATATATTCATTCTCGCACTGTACGCTCTCGGTACGGTGTTGTTCCTGACTGGTATATCCACGGACAATGGTCGGTTGAAACGGATTGCCATCTATTTTGCCGTCCTCGGCTTTTTTCTCAACACCGTTGACCTGGCTTTCATCATCAACCGCGACCCGGCCGCATTGAGTGGAGGAACGTTCTATCTGAACATCCTCGGCTGGTGCGTTTTGGCCCTGTACTTCTTTCTGTGGTGGCGGTTGCGGCTTGAATTCCTGGCCATCACCGCCCTGCCCTTCGCCTTGCTGCTGTTCGTGGCTTCCATGGCCATCGGCGGCATCCGGGTGATAATGCCTCCGCAGTTGACTCTGCTCTTTTTCGGGCTGCATATCGGCTCGCTGGTCCTGACTCTGGTCGTACTCATGATGGCGTTCGGGGCAGGCCTGGCCTTTATTTATTATAATCGAAAACTCAAGACCAAGGCCGGTTTGACCAGCATGGGGCACGGCATTCCGTCTTTAGATAAATTTGATTCGGTGAACCGGTGGGCCGTTGCCCTTGGCTTTCCCCTGTATACGCTCGGACTCTTCTCTACATTTTTCTGGTATCTTATTGCACCCAATAAACAATTTGCCTGGGACATCATGAAGATCGGGTCTCTGGCGGTCTGGTTTCTTTATGCATTTCTTTTCCATCAACGTATCGTCCTCGGTTGGCGCGGCCGCAAACCCGCCATTCTGGCCATCTGGGTTTTTGCCGGGATGTGCGTCTCACTTATCCATCACAGCATTACCTTCAAGGCCATGCCATGAATAGACAGATCATACTCATAGGCCTCAACCACCGTACTGCCGGTGTGGACATACGTGAAAAATTCGCCCTGACCGATGTGGATAATTTCGAACAGGGCTTACTGGCCCACTGTCCGGTCCTTGAATGTATGGCGCTTTCGACCTGCAATAGGGTTGAAATCGTTGCCGTGGCCAAACGTACTCCCAACCGTGAAGTCATGGATTCCATAATCGAATATTGGGCCAGTGTCTGCAAGGGTGCCCCCGAACTTTTGGTGGACAATATTTACCAATACACCAACATCCAGGCCGTGAAGCACCTTTTCACTGTTGCCAGCAGCTTGGATTCCATGGTCATGGGCGAGCCTCAAATTCTGGGCCAGCTCAAGGATGCCTATCGCTCTGCAGTTGAACATGGAACCGCCAAGACGATAGTAAGCCGCTTGCTTCACAAGTCTTTTTCCGTGGCAAAACGAATCCGCACGGAAACGGCCATTGCCTCCAGCGCAGTCTCTATCAGTTATGCCGCTGTGGAACTGGCCCGCAAGATATTCGGAGATCTGCACGGCACCAAGGCCATGCTCGTCGGAGCCGGTGAAATGGCTGAATTGGCTGCCACACACCTGCTCAGAAATGGTGTTGAAGATATCATCATTGCCAACCGGACCCTGTCCCGCGCCAAGGAATTGGCCGACACCCTGGGGGGCGAACCCATCCAGATCGAAAACTTGTCCGATCGGTTGCATGAAGTTGATATCGTCATCAGTTCCACCGGTTCTCCGGTGGCCGTGATCAAGGCCAAGGACGTCAAAACCGTTCTCAAGAAACGCAAGAACAAGCCCATGTTTTTTATCGACATCGCGGTGCCCCGCGATATCGATCCCGACGTCAATGCCCTCGACAACGTCTATCTCTACGATATCGATGACCTCAAGGAGGTGGTCGAGGACAACATGGCCCAGCGGCAGGAAGAGGCCACCAAGGCCCACGCTGTTGTGGAATTGGAGACGGAGACCTTTGGGAACTGGCTCAATTCCCTGAGCCTTCAGCCCACCATTGTGGATTTGGTGGACAAGGCGGAAGATGTGGCCATGCGCGAATTGAACAAAACCTTGAAAAAAATCGGCATGGTTGATGAGTCTACTCGCAACTCACTTGAAACGTTGGTTCTTTCTGTTGCCCGTAAGTCTTTGCATGAGCCTATCTGTTTTTTGAAACGTCGGACTCAGGAAGAAGGCTCGGCTGAACGTTTCATTGATTTGGCCCGGCGCATGTTCAATCTGGACGAAGAATCCATCCCGGACACAGCCCATCTGGATCGCAAGTCGGCAGCCTGTACTCCCGAAGATGTCGAGCAGCTCATCAATGCGTCAAAAAAGGAACAATAATGCGTAGTTATCTTATTGAGGATCTGGTCGACAAAGACTACAAAACCATTCTCTCGGCTTTTGACGAACTTGGCCTCAAAGGCCCTCTGGATGGTATTTATTATTTACCCATGCCGTCAGAGCTGCTTCAGAGTGAACAGCAGGCGCATCTGGATGAGTGTGGTCCCTATTTCATGGCCCTTGAGGGCATTGAATCGCCGGACGACAACCGTCTTATGCTGGAATTGCTCGTACGCGGCAGGAACAAGATTCGATGCTCCTGCGTCACTTACGCCACCGCCGCCCAACGCAAGCATATGATCGAATATCTTGACCAGTTCATCGAGGAGCTGGAAATTTCCGTGTAATATGAACAGCACTCCCTGCAACATTCCGCAATCCTTGCAGGACCTGCTCCCTAAATGGGCGCATTTCTGTCTTTACGTAGAAAAATTCATTACAGAGGAACTGGGGATCGACCTGTCCGGAAAACGGATTTTGGTTGGTCTATCTGGTGGCGTGGATTCGACCGCCCTGTTGTGTGTACTGCATTACCTTTCGCAACGGGCCGGTTTCCATGTTCTGGCAACGCATCTCAATCACGGGTTGCGGCCCGAAGCCACTCAGGACGCTATCTGGGTCAAGTCTCTATGCGATACGCTCGGCGTTGAATGTCATGTGGCGGCGCAGGACGTCAGCAGATTGGCGCAGAAGCAGGCCGTTGGCATCGAAGAGGCTGGACGGAATGCGAGATACGCTTTGTATGCGGACGTCTGTATGGAGAATGGTGCCGATTACGTCGCTCTGGGCCATCAACTGGACGATCTGAGCGAAGACGTGCTCATGCGCCTCATCCGCGGCACGGGTTGGCCCGGCCTGTCAGGCATGGCCGGCTACGACCCTGACCGCGCCCTTGTTCGTCCTTTGCTGATGATTCCCAAATCCACCCTGATCGCCTTTGTCACGCATTTGGGTATCGTCTGGAGGGAAGACCACACCAATACCGACCTGAACATGACACGGAATCGTGTCAGGAATGAGATCCTTCCGCTTATTCAAAGGGAAAATCCGAATTTCTGGCAATCCGTGGCTCGGTTATGGAAAATTGGCCGGATTGAAACTGATTACTGGGATGTTGCTACCGCTGACACGACAGAGTGTTTGGAAAACGACCGACTGCAAAAACTCCATAAGGCATGCAGGCTTCGCCTCTACAAGGCCTGTCTGGACACGTTTGGTCCGGGGCAGGTGTTGGCAGAAACCCTGTTCAAGCTCGATGAGGCCTGGCAGGACAAACGGGTGGGAACGGTCTTCCAATTTCCGGGGGACAAAACCGCTTCGGTTACTGCTTCGGGTGTGCTTTTCAAGGGCACCCATTGACTTCCGGGATTTCCCGGTATAATACATGTGATCTTTTGCACAATGTCCCAAAATGCCACTCTGGCATTTTGCTTTTTCATCATCAGGAGGAAATATGAATATTCTGATTTTCGGCCCCAACGGCTCCGGTAAAGGCACCCAGGGTACCCTGGCTAAAGACAAATACGGTCTGGATCACATCGAATCCGGCGCCATTTTCCGCAAGCACATCGGTGGCGGCACCGAACTCGGCATGAAAGCCAAGGAATTCATCAACAAGGGTGAACTGGTTCCTGATGACATCACCATCCCCATGGTTCTTGACGTTCTGGCCAGCTCCAAGAACGGCTGGCTGCTCGACGGTTTCCCCCGCTCCCTGGTTCAGGGTGAAAAGCTGTGGGAAGCCCTGCAGAAAGACGGCGTGAAGCTCGACTACGTCATCGAAATCAAGCTGCCCCGTGAAATCGCCAAGGGTCGCATCATGGGCCGTCGTCTGTGTGAAAACAATCCCAACCACCCCAACAACGTCGGTATCCCTGTCATCGCTCCTGACGGCGACAAGTGCCGCGTCTGTGGCGGAGCCCTGTCCGCCCGCGACGACGACCAGGACGAAGGCGCCATCGACGTGCGCCACAACATCTACTACGATGAAGAGACCGGAACCATGGCCGCATGCAACTTCTACAAGAACATGAAGGACGGCGGCTTCAAATACATCGAGCTTGATGGTGAAGATTCCATCACCGCCATCAAAGAATACCTGATGACACAGCTCGTCTAGTTCAGTATTCATACAGAATGTTCAAAGTCCCTCCGGCTGATGCCGGAGGGACTTTTCTTGTGCCGGTTGAAGGGCCAGTAAAAAGGGGAGGACCGAATGGCCCTCCCCTTCTGATTCAATATCCGTTCAGTCGACTAGGCTTCGACTTTTTCCTTCTCGGGAAGAACGCTGGGACCGAATCCAAGGAGGATCGGGCTGGCAACGAAGATGGAGGAATAGGTACCCACGCCCACACCGATGAGCAGGGCCAGGGCGAAGTCGTGGATGACGGAACCGCCCAGGACGAACAGACAGAACACGACCATCAGGGTCGTGGCCGAGGTCATGATCGTGCGAGACAGGGTCTGGTTCACGGACATGTTGATTATCGCGGCAAACGAGGAGTTGGCTCTGCGGGCGAGCGTGTTTTCGCGGATACGGTCGAACACGATGATGGTGTCGTTGAGCGAGTAACCGATGATCGTCAGCAGGGCCGCAATGATGGTCAGGTCGAATTCCTTGCCCAGAATGGAGAAGATGCCCACCGTGATGATCACGTCGTGAATCAGGGCGACCACTGCGCCAAGGGCGTAGTTGAGTTTGAGGTACCAGCACAATCCCACGGTGATGACCAGGGCCGCGATGATCAGCCAGCCCATCTCCAGGCCAAGCAGGCCGATGCCGTATACTCCGCCTGCCAGGGCGGCAGCCATGATGGCGGCCACGGTCCACCGCTGTTCAAAGCGGCCGGAGATATACACGGCTATGAGCAGAACCGCGTAGAACAGCGCCTCAAGCGCTTTTGAGCGCAAATCCGCACCGACCTTGGGGCCGACCATTTCAAGCCGCTGTATGTCGAATTTCGCACCGTCCAGATTGGACGAGAGCGCCTCCGTCACCTTTGCCCGGACATCTTCGGAAGAGATGTTCGAACTGGAGGTACGGATCATGTATTCATGGTCCCCGTCCAGGCCGAGGGTCTGCACGACAAGGCCGGGCAGATCCACGCCGCGAACAGCGTCTTTGACCACGTCGATGTTGGTGTCTTTGTCGATCTTCACCTGGACGATCATGCCGCCGGCGAAATCGATGCCGTATTTGGGGCCGCCCTTGATGACAAGGGAGCCGAGGCCGATCAGAATGATGATAGCCGAAGCAAGGTAGGCGATCTTCCTGAGGCCGATGAAGTCGATTTTAGTATCGGGTTTGATTATTTGCAGTCCCATGATCGTCTCCCTAAATGCTCAGTTTCGCGTTGTCTGCGCGGCTTTTTAAATACAGGTCGAACAGAATGCGCGACACGAAGATGGCCGTGAACATGGAAGTGATGATGCCGAGCGTCAGGGTGACGGCAAATCCGCGAACCGGTCCGGTACCGAACTGGTAGAGGATGACGGCTGCAATGATCGTTGTCACGTTGGCGTCAAGAATGGTCAGGGTTGCCCTGCCATAGCCTTCCGATACGGCCTGGGTGGCGGACAAGCCGCGCCGCAGTTCCTCCCGGATACGCTCGAAGATGATCACGTTGGCGTCAACGGCCATACCGATAGTCAAAATGATACCCGCGATGCCCGGCAAGGTCAGTGTGGCTCCGAATGCGGCCAGACCGGCCATGATGAGCATGATGTTGATGCACAGCACCACATCAGCCACTAAACCGGCAAAGCCGTAGTAGACAACCATGAAAAGGAGCACTGCTGCCATGCCGATGAGCGCGGACAAGATGCCGTTGTCGATGGATTCCTGTCCGAGGGACGGACCGACCGATCGCTGTTCCAGGATGTCCACGGGGGCTGGAAGGGAACCGGCGCGAAGTACGACAGCCAGGTCGCGGGCTTCCTCGCGGGTGAACTGCCCTGTGATGGAAGCGCGGCCGCCGGAGATGCGCTCACGAATGGCCGGTGCGGAATAGACCTTGCCGTCCAGAACGATAGCCATGCGCTTGTTCACGTTTTCACCTGTCAGGTTGGTGAAAATGGCTCCGCCGCGTGTGTTGAAGGTCATGGAAACATAAGGGGTATTCCACTGGTCCAGCAGCACCTTTGCGTCGGTCACGTATTCGCCTGTCAGCACCGAGTCCTTTTTAAGGACAATAGGCGTTTCCCCATATTTGCCGTTTGGCAGCTTATGAAGGATGACCGAGAGTTCACGGCCGGGGGCGAGAATGCCCTGTTGGGCCTTCTTCACGTCAGCCGTATCATCCACCATCTTGAATTCGAGGTGGGCGGTCTGGCCGATGATCTTGATGGCCCGTTCCGGGTCTTGCAGGCCGGGCAGCTGCACCTGAATGCGATTGCCCTGCTGCTTGCGGATGTCAGGCTCGGCAACACCGAACTGGTCGATCCTGTTGCGGATGGTCTTGATGGCCTGTTCCATGGTCAGCTTTTCGATATCGCTGCGGTACTGCGGTGAAATGGACAGGATGTATTTTTCCTTGCCGCCGTCGAGAGGGTTGCTCTCTTCCACGGAAAACTGCGAAAAATCTTTGATGATCCCTTCAAATGCTTCCTTTTGTTCACTCTTGAGAAGCACGACTTCTATCTGGGATTCATTGAGTACTGTCGGACGCAGGACAAAGACTTCCTGGTCGCGGGAAGCGGCTTTGAGGTCGTCGCCCAACCGAGCGAGATTGTTGTCCATGGCGGTGAC
Source organism: Pseudodesulfovibrio sp. S3 (assembly GCF_004025585.1). Classification (NCBI taxonomy): domain Bacteria; kingdom Pseudomonadati; phylum Thermodesulfobacteriota; class Desulfovibrionia; order Desulfovibrionales; family Desulfovibrionaceae; genus Pseudodesulfovibrio; species Pseudodesulfovibrio sp. S3. Next base: position 108,874 of record NZ_QTZO01000003.1, on the reverse strand, counting down.
CATGTCGACTCCGAGAGTCAGATAGATGCCGCCCTTGAGATCAAGACCGAGACTGACGGAGTCGCCCGGCAGGAACTTGCCGAGTGCCGATTCCTTGACTCCGGGCAGGGACGGCAGCATGTAAGCCAGTCCCGTGGCCAGGACGATGAGAGCAATTATGGCTCTCCAACGCAAACTTTGCATGAAAACTCCCTTAATACGAACTGGTTGCTACCTGCCTGAAACTTTCATTGATAAACACAAACGCGGATCGGGCCACCATATGGATGTGGTCCGATCCGCACGGAAGTTTCAGGTACTGGTGCAAAAACCTACTTCTTGCCAGCTGCGGATGCGCCGCCATCCTTGTCGGCAACGAAACCGCGCTTGATCACGACGTTGACGCCTGCAGCGATCTCGATGGTGAGATTGTCGCCATCAATATTCACGATGGTTCCGAGGATGCCGCCGTTGGTCCAAACCTTGTCACCCTTTTGGAGGGCTTCGAGCATGGCCTTGTGGGTCTTTTGCTTTTTCTGCTGCGGGCGGATGAGCAGGAAATAGAAAATGGCGAACATCAGGACCAGCATCGGCAGCGGACCGCCGAGAATGCCGCTCAGGCCACCTGCTTCACCGCCACCGGAAGGTGGAGCCATTGCGTAGGCTACAGAATCGAAGAACATAGGTTCCTCCAAGAGTGTTAGTGTTGTATCTTACCCGCCGTCTAGCAATGAACGTAGAGATTGCCATATGGTCGGTGCGAAAACGGACGAATTTTCACGAAGTTCTCGCTTAAAATTGCCTTGCTGTCCAGCTTCAATTCTCTGGCGTACTCGTTGACCAAGGCCTCGATGGCCTTGATATCTTCCGAATCAACAGGGGTGGCAGTCAAACCTGGACCAAGCTGAACTTCGGGGATATCGCCACGAACGTAGATTACGCCACCGTGCATGCCAGTCCCGAGACTCCGTCCCGCGATAGGCGCATCAGGCTTATCAGAAAACATACCCAAGAGCAAAATAATTCCGCCAGCCATGTATTCTCCGAGGAAGTCCCCGGCCTTGCCTCCGACCACGATTTTGGGTTGGTGGTCGAGATAGGCTTTCATGTGTATGCCGACTCGGTAGCCGACGTCGCCCTTGATGAATATTTCGCCGCCGCGCATGGCGTACCCGATGACATCACCGGCTATGCCGTCAATGATCACCCGGCCGTCATCCATGGTGTTGCCCACGCCGTCCTGGGCGTTATTATGGATATGCACTCTGGGACCACGCATGAACGCGCCCAGATCCTGACCCGGGACACCATAGATGTCAAAAGTCAAATCCCCATCCAGAGCCGTGGCAATATAGCGTTGGCCGTTGCACTCCTTGATGGTGAAATCGGTCACACCCTCTTTTACAAGCGCCCGAATTTCTTCATTGAACTGCTTGTAATATGTCCGCCCTGCCGTGAGGGTCTTCTTTATTCTCTTTGCTGCCATCTAATCCTCCAGATCCACGATGACGGGTTCGCCCGCTTTGGGCATCCAGACGCGGTCCAACTCCGGACACACGTCGCGCACGGCCGATTCCTCGCTCGACATAAAAACCATGTCGTCCTTCTCGGCCACCAGCAGCGGCCTGAGCTTGATTCGGTCGTTGAGTCCCATGAGCCGGGTGTTGTCCGCCACCAGAATGGCGAAGGGACCGTTGAGCATGGCCGGGCCGTAGGTGGCGCGCAGCGTGGTGTAGAGTTCCTTGTCGTCATCGTCCATGCGCTCGATCTCATCCCAAAACGGCGGCGCAAAGCATTTGGCTGCCATTTCCCAGGAAAGTCCATGCTTGCGAATGAGCATGTCCAGTTCGTAGGCCACGACCTCGGTGTCGGTCATCATGGTGCACAGGTAATCGTGTTCGCACAAATAGCGACGGTTGATGCCGTAAGAGGAGATCTCGCCGTTATGCACGATGGACCAGTTCAGGATGGTGAAGGGATGCGCCCCGCCCCACCAGCCCGGGGTATTGGTGGGGAAGCGGTTGTGGCCGGTCCAGATGTACGCCTTGTATTCTTCAAGGCGGAAGAAGTCGGCGATGTCCTCAGGGAACCCCACGCCCTTGAAGGCCCCCATGTTTTTGCCGGAGGAAACCACGAAGGCGCCGGAAACCGCGGTATTGATTTTCATGACCACGGCCACGATGTAGTCCTCTTCCGGCAGCTCCCAGAATTCGTTATCCGGCTTTTCGGGTACGGTCACAAAATACCGGTTGAATTTCGGCGGATTGGGGATGGCCAAAGTCCGGCGGGTGGGAATGGGCTCGTAAAAATGCAAGTCGAAGTACGTCTTGATCATTTCCTCGGAGCCCTTGATGGACGCATCATCGTCGCACATCATGTGAAAACAGTATTTTTCTGCGTGATCCGGGTAAATGCCATAGGCCGCAAATCCGCCGCCCAGGCCGTTACCCCGATCATGCATACAGGCCATTGCCTGGATGGGCATGTCCCCGGGGATCAGCCCCCGCTTCTTGTGGATGACGCCGAATATTCCGCAACCGGAGATATCCTTTTCGAAATCATAATATCTGTCAGGTGCTTTCATTGCATTTTCCTTGTATGAGGCTGTTCAAAAATATGCGAGTGCGAGGCGCGAAAAAGAGGCAAGGCCGAAGCGTATTCCTCGTACGTGAGGATTTGTCTCTTTTGAGCAACGAAGCAATCGTGTGTTTTTCAACAGACTCCTCTTAGTCGGGTTCCACGACGCCGGGGTTCCATGTTTCCTTGAAGAAATCGTCCGGCCACATGAGCACGTCAGGCTCACCTGCCATGATCTGCTTCTTGGCGTCTTCCGGGACTGCCATCTGGAACTTGACGAATGCCGTATACATGCCGGCCATATCGATATCGCCGACCAACACGTAACCCACGAGCCGGTCGTTCTGGAAAACGAGCTTGCGGTAGCTTTTTTTCTTCTCGTCCAGGGCTGCGGCGATCTCGAAGGAGTCGTCGCCTTCTGGCGGATTGACGGTTCCCACGGAGATGGTGGGCAGTCCATAGAAGGAAATGGAATTCATGGACAGGGAACCGGTGTACCGGATATCCGCGCCGGCCATGTTCTTGCCGGCACAGAATCCCTGGTTGTAGGCATTGGTCCAGATGGGGATGACGCGGTCTTCGCCGAACAGCAGGTCCTTGGCCTGGGCCACGTCTCCTGCCGCGAATACGCTGTCGGCGCTGGTGTGCATGTGCTCATCGACCTTTATCCCGCGATCCACTTCAATGCCGGATTCCTTGGCGAGGTTGTAGTTGGGCACGACACCGATGGCGATGACCACGACATCGCATTGCAGGAAATCACCGTCCGTCAGGTGCACGCCCTTGAGGTTGCCCTCGGCGTCACGCTGAATTTCCTTGGCGGAAACGCCACAACGGACGTTAAGGCCCACCTCGGCAAGACGGCCTCCGGCCAGGGAAGCCGCGTTCTCGTCGAAGGCCAGGCTCAGGATGCGCGGGGAGAGTTCCAGGATAGTCACATCCACACCACGGTCGAACAGGGATTCGCCTGCCTTGAGACCGATGAGCCCGCCACCGATGACCACTGCCCTTTTTATATCCTTGGCCTTGGAAATGAGGGTTTGTGCGTGTGCGAGATTGGTAAAGTTGTACACATCCGATCCGTCGGCCCCCGGAATGGGCGGCGTAAATGGAATACCGCCAGTGGCGATGAGCAGATGCTCGAACGCCACGGTCTCGCCTTTGTCGGTGGATACGGTCTTGGCCTTGGCATCGATACCGGTGACCTTGGTGCCGAGCATCAACGAGACATTGCTTTTCTCAAAGAATTCCTGAGGCCTGAGAGCCAGACGGTCCGGCCCGATCTTGCCTGCCAGCAGGTAGGATATCAATGGACGGCCATAGGCAGGGGAATCTTCTGCCCCGATGATCAATATTTCGTTTTCGGTGTCGACCTTGCGGATGCCTTCGATGGCTCCGATGGAAGCAATGCCGTTGCCGATGATGACGTATTTCATGCTCTGCTCCCTACCGTTCCTCGAATTTCAACGCAGCGTTGGGACAGGCAGCCACGCAGGCCGGTCCCTCTTCGCGTCCTTCGCACAGGTCGCACTTGACGATTTTGCTCTCGATCGGATGCCGTTTTATCGCCCCGTATGGACAGGCCATAAGGCAGGACCAACATCCCACGCACTTGTTGCGGTCATAGACCGTGCGGCCGGTTTCGGGATCCTTGTACAATCCGCCGGAGATGCAGGCAGCCACACAGGAAGGCTCGTCGCAATGACGGCAACTGATGGCGACACAGGTATCACCCTTTTCAAAGACCTTCTTGCAGGCGGACAGGCCGTCCTTTCCCCGCTCTTCGCGGTAGGCCAATATCAGATCCTTGGATTTGGAATGGGCAGTGATGCACGCCAACTCGCAGAGATGGCAGCCGATACAGTATTCTTTATCCGGATAGACTCTTTTCATATCGCCCTCCGCTTAGCGTCCGGCATGTTTGATGCCGAGGATGTCGAGTTCAGTGTCGGATATGCCCACGCCGCGCAGCTTGTCGCGGTTGCCGCGAAGAGACTCGATGGAGTTCAGCCCCATGCCTCCGAGCATTTCCTCAATTTCATGGCCCCAGGCCCGGATGAGATTGGCCAGTTTTTTGGCTGCGATATCCGGATTCTGGCGTTTGGACAGCTTGGGATCGTTGGTGGCGATGCCCCACGGACATTTGCCGGTGTAACACCGACCGCATATGGTACAGCCCACGGCGATCAGGGTGGCCGTTCCGATGTACACAGCGTCCGCCCCCAGGGCGATGGCCTTGATGACGTCGCCGGAACAACGGATGCCGCCGGCAGCGACCACGGAGACGTTGTTCCGGATGCCCTCGTCGCGTAAACGCTGATCCACCTGGGCAAGGGCCAGTTCGATGGGAATGCCCACGTTGTCACGGATCATGGCCGGAGCCGCACCCGTTCCGCCGCGCATACCGTCAATGGTGATGATGTCCGCACCGGCCCGGGCAATGCCCGAAGCTATGGCGGCCACGTTGTGCACGGCAGCGATCTTGACCGATACCGGGGCCTTGTATTCAGAGGCCTCCTTCAGCGCGTATATGAGCTGAAGCAGGTCTTCAATGGAATAGATATCATGGTGCGGTGCCGGAGAAATGGCATCGGAACCGATGGGAACCATCCGGGTCTCGGACACCTTGTCGTTGATCTTTTCGCCGGGCAGATGGCCGCCGATGCCGGGCTTTGCACCCTGCCCCACCTTGATTTCGATACCTGCACCAGCCTGAAGGTAGTCGCGATGCACCCCGAAACGACCGGACGCCACCTGAACGATGGTGTTGGCGCCGTATTTATATAATGACTTGTGCAGACCGCCTTCACCTGTGTTGTAATAGGTGCCGGTTTCCGTGGCTGCACGGGCCATTGCCCGATGGAGATTGAAATTGATGGCACCGAAGCTCATGGCCGCGAACATGATCGGAACATCAAGCTCAAGTTGCGGAGTCAGTTTGGTTTTCAGTTTCGGTTTGCCGGTCTTCTTGTCCGTGACGATGTCCAATTTTCGCGGTTTGGCACCAAGAAAGGTCTTGAGCTCCATCGGCTCGCGCAGAGGGTCGATGGACGGATTGGTCACCTGGCTGGCATCAAGCAGGATATGGTCCCAGTAAACCGGGATATCCACAGGTGAACCCATGCCTGCCAGAAGAACGCCGCCAGTATCCGCCTGTTTGTAAATGTTCTGCAGGAACACGGGACGCCACAGCTTGTTTGTCCTGAAGTCAGACGGCTTGTTGACGATATTCAGGGCGGCTGTGGGACACAGGGCTTCGCAGCGGTGGCAGCCGATGCACTTGGTATTGTCGTGCATGACTTTTTGCCGGGCTTCATCCCAAAAATGAGCTTCATACGAGCACTGACGGACACAGACCTTGCAGTTTATGCACAGGTCGGAGTCCCGCTCGATGCAAAACTCATGGTAGTTCTTGTTGATGGGCTGAAAAAGCAAGACAGGTAACCTCTTTCGTTTGTTGCCAAAAAAGTCATCTTGAGAACAAGATGGATGGAGCAGGCCTCCGAAACTTTCACAATTCAGTCAATAACACCGAACAACAAAGGGGAAACACCAAAGCACAGGACTGCATATCCTGTCAAGAAAACTGTTAACTTACTGAATTTACAGTACTTGTATATATTTGGAAATACTATCGAACCATATTGAAATTGTATGGATCACCCTTGTTGCCAATTATGTAGTATGCATGTGTTGCGCATTCGCTTTCAGCTTGACTTTGTCACTGGTTAAGACTAATGAATTTTTCATGAATTCACTACAGAACCGCTTCAGCTTCTTTTTCTTTTTTAGCTTCCGCTTTTTTAGAAGCGCCTGCGGTCTTGGAGTGTGCGTGTAACGCGAGTTAGATTCATCCACAACAAGGGCCGCAGGCGACAAGCTTGCGGCCCCTTTTTTTATGGGTCGCAAGGGTGTTCTCGGCCTCTAGCAAGGGGGTTGGTTATGATGCTGGGATTCGGAAGTGTTGAAATAGCGTTGGCCTTTTGGCTTTCCATTGGGGCAACGATATTGTGCGTGGTTTACGGAATTGTGAACTGGAACAATAAAGGGAATGAAAAGCCGGGGGAGGATGCTTAGATGGAAGGTAAAATCCTCGGTATTGCCATATATTTAGGAGTCATTTTTTATCTCGGTTATAAGGCCTGGAAGAAAACCAGGGAATCTACTGACTATATGCTCGCCGGCCGTTCGATGAATCCCTTCATCCTGGCCATGTCCTATGGCGCGACCTTTGTTTCCACATCAGCCATTGTCGGTTTTGGCGGCGTTTCGGGCATGTTTGGCATGTCCTTGCTCTGGCTGACTTTTCTGACTATTTTCGTGGGGATATTCGTGGCCATGGTCTTTTTCGGAAAGCGTACCCGCCGCATGGGACTGGCTCTGAATTCACATACCTTCCCAGAGCTCCTGGGACGGCGTTACAAGTCCAAATTCATCCAGCAGTTCACCGGCGTGGTCATTTTCGTCTTCATCCCGGTATACGCCGCAGCCGTACTCATCGGCATTTGCCGCATGCTCGAAGTGGCCTTCCCGGCTGTCAGCTACGGCTTCTGGCTGCTGATTGTCACGGCGATCGTGGCCATGTACGTCATCACCGGCGGCCTGAAGGCGGTCATGTACACCGACGCCTTCCAGGGGTCGATCATGGCCATGATGATGCTTATCCTCATCATTACCACTTATTCTATGCTCGGCGGTGTGACCGAGGCCCATCAGGCCCTCACCGACATGGTCAATCTGGTGCCGGAAAAACTGCTGAAAGGCGGCCTGACTGGCTGGACCACCGGCCCGAACTTCCAGTCGCCCATCGGACTGACTATTTACACCACCATCATTTACGGTGTTGGTATCGGCGTCCTGGCCCAACCCCAGCTCGCCATTCGGTACATGACTGTTCCGTCTGACCGCGAACTCAACAGGGCCGTGGCTATCGGCGGTATCTTCATTCTGCTCATGACCGGCGTTGCCTTTCTGACTGGAGCATTGTCAAACGTGGTCTTTTACAAGGAATTCGGTAAGATATCCATCGCCATGGCCGAGGGCAACTTCGACAAGATCATTCCTCTCTATATTGACAAGATCATGCCCGGCTGGTTTTCAGGACTCTTTCTGGTGGCCATGTTCGCTGCGGCCATGTCTACCATGAGCTCCCAGTATCATGTGGGCGGCACCTCGCTCTCCCGTGATTTCCTGGAGCAACACGTCAAGATCGGCAACGAGGGTTCCTCCATGAAGTTGAACCGTCTCGGTGTGACCGTGGCCGTTATCGCCACCCTGGTTTGGGCCTGGCTGCTGCCCGGAAGCGTCATCGCCCCGGCAACCGCCTTCTTCTTCGGCCTGTGCGCTGCAGCCTTTCTGCCCATCTACGTTCTTGGATTGTATTGGAAAGGGATGACCAAGATCGGTGCCAAAGTCTCCATGGTGGGCGGATTTGCCTTCTCCATGTTCTGGCTGTTGTTCATCCATCTCAAGGAAGCCGCGCCCATTGGTCTGTGTCAGGCCATCTTCGGCAAGGTCACCCTGGTTGCCGACGCTGCTCCCATGTCGTGGATGTGGATGATGCAATGGGTCGATCCCAACGTGGTTGCCCTGCCTGTCTCCCTGACCCTGGCTGTAGGTGTCAGTCTGGCCACCCGACGAATTGAAGAGAAACACTTGGATCTCTGCTGGGAAGGACTCTGTTAACCTTTGAAATGTTGACGTATTCAGGGTGCCGGAGCAGACGCTTCGGCGCCCTTTTTTTATGTCCGATTGACAGTTGCCTTCAATACGAACATAAACAACCATTCGCTTTAAACAAGGACTGGACTTGCAATGAACAAGATTGATGTGAACGTACAATTCCTGCATCCGGTTTGGCAGGAAAATGAATTGGCCTATGCAACGGAACATTCGGCAGGCCTGGATCTGCGCGCCTGCATAGACACCGATGACCTTGAGATCGGACCCGGTGAAAAAGCCGCTATTCCGGCCGGTGTCGCCATTGAAATTCGTGAGCCGAGTGTCGCCGGGTATGTTTTTTCCCGCAGCGGCCTGGGTACTAAGGACGGTCTGACCGTCAGCCAGGGAGTGGGGGTCATTGATCCCGACTATCGTGGCGAAATCAAGGTTTCCCTGCTCAACACCTCCGGCGAGGTCCGACGAATAAAGCGCGGACAGCGCATAGCCCAACTCGTGTTCATGCCCGTTTTCCAAGCCATAATCACGCCTGTGGACGTACTTGGCAAAACCGACCGCGGGGCCGGAGGATTCGGATCCACAGGGAAACACTAAGCAACAAGAGACTGATAATGAACAATAAATTTGAAGAGATGAAAGAAAGGGAATCCAACCTCCTCTGCCATACCTATGGCAGGTATCCGTTGGCAATATCCAGGGCAAAGGGGTGCAGGCTCTATGATCTCGACGGTGTCGAGTATCTGGACTTTTTGGCCGGTATTGCCGTGTGCAGCCTCGGTCACAGCCGGGACGACCTGGCGGACGTCATGGCTGTACAGGCCCGAAAAATGGTCCACGTGTCCAACCTGTTCTACCAGGAACCCCAGCTTGAATTGGCTGAAAAGCTCCTGTCCACCTGTCATGCTGGCAAGGTCTTTTTTTGCAACTCCGGGGCCGAGGCCAACGAGGGCGCGATCAAGCTGGCCCGGCGGTACATGCACATGGTCCGCAATGAGGACCGCCATGAGATCATCACTCTGGAAAAGTCCTTTCATGGAAGGACGTTGTCCACACTGACGGCCACCGGACAGACCGGACCCATCAAGGATGGCTTCAACCCCCTGCCCGAAGGATTCATAACGGTTCCCTTCGGCAACGTGAACACCCTGCGCGGCGCCGTCAACAAGCATACGGCCGCCATCATGATTGAGATGGTCCAGGGTGAGGGCGGTGTCCGCCCTCTGCCGACGGAGTACGTCAACGACATCACCGCGGTATGCAAGGAAAACGGCATCCTGCTCATCGTGGACGAAGTCCAGACAGGCCTGTGCCGCACCGGCAGGGTCTGGGCGCACCAACACTACGGCATCACCCCCGACATCTTCACTTCGGCCAAGGCGTTGGCCAACGGGCTGCCAATGGGCGCAGTTTTGTGCACCGACACTGTGGCCAGGGGATTCGAGCCGGGTTCCCATGCCACCACTTTCGGAGGTGGGGCCGTGGTCGCTGCCGTAGCCTCCAAGGTGCTGGACATCATGATCAACGAAAAAATGAGTGAACGCGCCTTGGAACTGGGCAATTTTGCCAGGGCCGAAGCGCAGAAGCTGAAAGACAAGTATCCCGACAAGATCGCAGGAACCAGAGGGTTGGGCCTGCTCTTCGGCATTGAGCTGACTTTTACCGGCACCGATGTCTGGAAAGCCTTGTTGGACAACAAGATGGTCTGCAATTTGACCCAGGGAAAGATTCTCCGCCTGGTACCGCCTCTGACCATCGAAGAGGCCGATATCATTGCCTTCATGGAAGTTCTGGACTCCATACTGGCTACGATACAAATCGAGTCGGCTTGACCGGCCTCAATTGAAGAGGTATTTATTGGCTAGAGGTTCGAAGTCATGAGTACCGTTGCTCCCGTAGGTCCTGCGTCGGAATATCGTCCCAGACGCGAAGATGAACTGGAACGCATTGAACCGGCGAGCAAGCAACCCGTTGAGGATAAACCTCCGGCGGCAGTCGATGCCGATGTGCAGAAGCAGGCTGAAAAAACCACGCTCAACGATTTCAAATATACGGGCAAAGGCTCATTTGTAGACAAGATCTTTTGATGTAATTTTAGACTGATAGCATTGGACAAGGCCGGGGCATGGTCCCCGGCCTTGTCATATTCAACATTCGGAGAATAGCACTTATATGCCCACCCTGCTCAAGATCGAATTCATCATCCCCGAAGACATGGCCGATGCAGCCGAAGTTTTCATTGCTTCCAAAGTACCGCATGGCTGGGAGGAAACTGCACATGAAACCGGCCGGAAGTTCACCCTGTACCTGGAAGATCATCCTCTGGGTCTTGAGATGGTGAAGGAGTTCCAGGCGCAGTTCGCAGAAGCGGACGTTACCTGGTCTGAACAGGCGTCCGAAGATTGGACCATGGCATGGAAGGATTTCTTCGTCCCTGTCAATTGCGGGGAAACATTCAGGATATACCCTCCGTGGTTGAATGATGGCGAGGACAACGGTTTCACTCATATTGTCATTGAACCCAAAATGGCTTTTGGAACCGGCCATCATCCCACCACATCATTGTGTTTGGTGACCATCGGCAAACTGGTCAAAAACAACGTCATTCGTGCAGGACAGACATTTCTGGACCTGGGTACCGGTTCCGGCATCCTCGGCATAGGATTGGGCAAACTCGGGCTGACCGGCGTCGGCCTGGACAACGACCCGCTAGCCATTGTCTGCGCTCTGGAAAACGTGAAGAACAACGGAGTTGATCACGCCATGCATTTGGCGGTCGGCACCATTGATTGCCTGGAAACGGATCTTACTTTTGATTTGGTGGTGTCAAACATCCTGTCCGGCCCACTTATCGAGATGGCACCTGAAATCATCTCTCGCATAGCCCCCGGCGGGTCGTTGATATTGTCTGGTATCCTGACGGAGAACCAATCTGATGCAGTGGCCCAGGCCTATGACAAACGCGGATTGGGGCAACCCAAGCGCTTTGAGGATGCAGAGTGGGTCTGCCTGGTCTGGGAAAACATCGAGAGGTAACGACCATGGCGCGGGCTGACATATTGATGGACATGTTCGAGACCATGAAAACGGCACTCGGGCCGAGCCATTGGTGGCCAGGCGATACCCCTTTTGAAATATCCATCGGTGCCATTTTGACCCAGAACACCAACTGGCAAAACGTGGAAAAGGCCATAGCCAATCTCAAAGCCAACGACCTGCTTGATGCTGAAGCCATGCACGGTTTGGACATGACCGAACTGGCCGAGTTGATCCGCCCTGCCGGATATTACAATATCAAGGCCAGGCGCATTCATCATTTTCTGGAATTCCTCAGAAACGAGGTCGATTTCGATCTTCCCGCACTGAAGAAGCACTCTTTGTATGACCTCAGACCAAAGGTACTCAACATCAACGGCATAGGGCCGGAGACGGCAGATTGCATCCTGCTGTATGCATTGGGTTTTCCGACATTCGTCGTGGACACGTACACAGCTCGCCTCATGGGCCGGCACGGTCTGGCTTACGAGGACATCGACTATCACGGGTTGCAGACCATTTTCATGGACGCCTTGCCGGAAGATGTGGCATTGTATAATGAGTATCATGCTCTTGTCGTCCGGGTCGGAGCAAATTGGTGTAAAAAGAAAGCCGGACTGTGTGAAACCTGCCCCCTCCAACCTTTTTTGGAACTCTAAGGCCGCATGTATCGATTCATTTTGCTGATCATTCTCTCAATCCTTTTCATATCCGGCGCTTCTCCGGCACAGGATCGGGATGAGGTATTAAGCGAGACCTTGCAGCAGGAGCATCAGCGCGCCGATGAAAACGAACAGAAAGTCCGTGAACTGACGCAAAAGGCCGGACAGATTTCAACGCGGCTTTCCGACATCGAGCACGATGTAAAACTGCTGCAGAGCAAGATTCGTGAACAGGAAAAAGTGTTGAACACAATCAAGGAAAACGAACTCAAGACCCGCAACGATCATTTTGCCCTTGAAAAGGAACAGCAGCGCATTACTCTGGAATTGTCGGGGTTGATGCAGACGTTATGGCCGGTGCATCTGCAAAATGTCAGGGCCAGATTCGGAGGCGTGGACAGCTGGGCAATGTTCGATCGCCGTTTCAACTGGCTTGCAGGTATTTACGAGGCAACAAGTCTCAAGTTGGCCGAGGCCAAATCCAATTCCGAAAAAATAATCAAAAATCTTGAGCATCAGCGGAGATTGGAGGCTGAGGCGGAAAAACAATTGGTACAGGTCAATCAGAGCAAAGACCGACTTCTGGGCAACAAGTACGCTCTTCGCAAGAATTTGCGCTCGATAACAAAACAACGCAAGGATGCGGAAACCGAACTGACCGAGATCCTGTCCACCATCGAGAATCTCAAATATCAGCTACAATCTCAAAAAACCAAACAATTTTCATTATATAAACGTGCCCTTCCCTGGCCGGTCAATGGGCGTGTCGTATCGGAATACAGTCCCCAGGCCAAACCGCCGGTCAGAGGGCTTGTTATTGGAACAAATGACGGGGCAACGGTTCAATCTATATTTTGGGGAAAAATAGTTCACAATGACACGTTGCGTGGGTTCGGGCATGTGATCATCATCTACCATGGGTACAACTATTACAGCCTTTACGCATACTTGTCAGAAACGTTCGTGCGAAACGGGCAAGAAGTGGAAAAGAATGAACCCTTGGGAACAGTCGGTTATTATCCAAAAGCCGATGGGCCGGGGTTGTATTTTGAATTGCGTTTTCATCAAAAACCAATTAACCCAAAAACTTGGTTAACAGCCGTAAAATGATATCTAGTTAAACCAACTTATTAGGACTCCGTTTTTCGGGAGGCATACATGCGTGTTACGCTTTGGATAGTAACTTTTCTTTTCCTTTTCACTCTGACTGTTGCCCCGGCTCCTACCATCGCCGGCAACGAAGACCATTTTGAAGCACTCAAACGCTTTTCTCAAATTCTTGATCTGGTCGAGGGCAACTACGTACAGCCTGTTACCCAAAAAGAACTCATAGATAATTCCATCAAAGGAATGCTCGAAGAGTTAGACCCTCACTCGACGTATCTTTCACCTGAAGATTTCAAGGATATGCAATCTGATACGGCGGGCAAGTTCAGCGGTATCGGCATTGAGATCAGCCTGGACCAGGGACGGCTCATCGTGGTTTCCCCCATTGAAGATACTCCGGCCTATAAGGCTGGTCTTCTTGCCGGAGACCTCATTCTTGAGATAAACGGCGAATCCACCCAGGATATGACATTGATGGATGCGGTTAAGAGAATTCGAGGCGAAAAGGGAACAACCGTCACTCTGCTTATTTTGCATAAGGATACGAACAAGCCCGAAGAGGTCGCCATTGTTCGCGGCACCATTCCCATCGTCAATGTCAAAACCCAGTCCCTGGAAGACGGCTATCTCTATCTGCGTCTGACCAAGTTCCAAGAGTCCTCCACCAGAAACTTGCGTGACGAGATCGCCGCATACCAAAAAGAGCACACCCTCAAAGGTATCGTCTTTGATCTGCGCAACAACCCCGGCGGACTTTTGGGGCAAGCTGTCTCCGTTGCCGACACCTTCATTGAAGACGGCACCATCGTCTATATTCAGGGCAAGGACAAAGCCAGCCGCAAAGACTTTTATGCCACCAAAAACGCCAATGAAATTCAGGTTCCTTTGGTTACGCTGATCAACGCGGGTTCCGCTTCCGCCTCGGAAATCGTGGCCGGAGCCTTACAGGATCACAAACGTTCGCTCATCGTTGGCGAACGCTCCTTTGGCAAAGGATCAGTCCAGACCATTATTCCCATGTCCGACGGCTCAGGAATCAAACTGACAACTGCCCTTTATTACACTCCGGGCGGCCGTTCCATTCAGGCCAAGGGAATCGAACCGGACATCCGCTTGCCGTATATTGCGCCTAGCGAGAACGAAAACAACATGCGTGATCTTTACACCGTCAGGGAAAAAGATCTGAGCGGCCATCTTGAAAATGGCGATAAGTCCACGAAGAACAAGAAGGATGAGGATGCCGAAAAGGCCAAGGATATGCTGGCTCGTGACAACCAGCTTCGCATGGCCCTCGAACTGGTCAAGAGTCTGCCCAGGCTGAAAGAGATTCAGTAGAAAACAGGCTCCATTCATGGACGACCATTCTCCCGATAAAACACCGAAAGAACAGACCGGGGTCGATAATCTTCTCAGGAAGATATATCGGCCCGGTCCTCTTGTTTTTTTGTTTTCACTGGCTTTTTTTGCTCTTGCCGGTCTCGGCTACTTGGTGCTGAAAGATGACCCACCACCGCCCGAGATCATCATGGCACCCATGGCTGCCGAGTCTATTGAGATCGATCAGGCAAAAGAATACGAGGAAAAGACCTCCGAAATGGAAGACTGGGTCAAACAGGCCGATCTCGCCATCATCGAAACCATGCGTGACCTGAGTTTCAAGATGAATGAGCTCGACCTCGTTGACGTTGAGCTGCGTCAATATGACGGCCGAGGGTATCATTACCAGGTTCTTCAGTTCCCAAAGGTGGAGAATAGAACTCAATTCCTCGTGACCTTGCGCAAACGCCTCTATAACAGACTTCCCGAGGCTGTCCTGCTCGACAACGGCGACAGTGAAGCCATTGTGGAAATCAACAAGCTTCCCACCCACCGTCTATTGCTTGAGTCCAAGCCCAGCACGCTGGCCCGTCCCGAGGCCAAAGGCCCGAAAATCGTCATAGTCATAGACGATGTCGGCGAAAATTACGGTATTCTCAAGGGACTGATCGGTTTGGACATACCACTGACATTTGCGGTCTGGCCCAACGCGAGCAAGACCAGAGCCTCGGTTGAACTGATCTGCAAAAAGAAACGCGACCTGATTGTCCATTTCCCCATGGAGCCAAAGGGATATCCAGCTGTAAAGCCTGGGAATGACGCGCTCTTCGTTTCCATGTCGAGCGACGGCATACGAAAGCAGATCAAGTATAATCTGAACAAGATTCCTGAAGCCATCGGCGTCAACAACCATATGGGGTCGCTGTTCACGGCAAATGAGCCGGGCATGACCGTGGCCCTGTCCGAATTCCGACGTAACGGATTGTTTTTCCTGGACAGCCTGACTTCTTCCCGGAGCGTGGGCAGAGCTGTTGCCAAGACCACCGAAACTCCCTTCTACGAGCGCGATACATTCCTCGACAATGTCAAGGATGTGAATGCCATTCTCCATCAACTCAAGAAGACCGAACGGGTCGCTCTCGGAAAAGGTTGGGCCATCGCCATCGGCCACCCCCACGCGGAAACTTTGGCTGCTTTGAAGGTGTGGCAAAATAGTCGTAATCAGGCCATCACGGTCATTCCTATTTCTAAACTTTCTCCTGAATAACTCACCCGCTCATCCAAATTCATTTTTGATGACTTCCGTTTGTTTTCAGCGACCATTCAAAGCTCGAATGATGTCGTTTGTTTTATTGTTTTATAACCTGTTTGAATGTCTTCTATATTCATAGACTTTGATGTTGATATTTGAATTTGTCTCATGATTCTCTAAACCATTTCATGATAAAATGGGCTCATAATCCGCCTTTGTATTGCCATTGTTCAATGTCATGTGTAGAAATGGATTTAAGCAATTCTGATTTCAGTCGATACAATATATTATATCCGGCCCGGATTTTGCTAATATATACTAGACGTTCAAATTCCCGGCACATGCCGGTTCAAAACGGGCCGAAAATCGGCAAACATGAGGCTTTTTCCCCATGAGCAAAATCCTCGAACAAGATGAAGTTGACGCCCTGCTCCGAGGTCTTTCCGGCGGGGATGTTGAAACGGAGACAGAGATACCGGAGGACGATACCGGTGTAGTCGCCTTTGACCTGGCCAATCAGGACAGGATCATTCGCGGTCGTATGCCCGTTCTCGAAATCGTCAACGACCGTTTCGCCAGACTGTGCACCAATGCGCTGGCCAACACCATGCGCAAACGGGTGGATATCAATCCCATATCCATTGACATGTCCAAATTCGGCGACTTCATGCGCTCCCTGCCGGTGCCTACGTCCATTTCCATTTTCAAGATGGACCCTTTGCGCGGCAACGCCCTGCTTGTGGTCGATTCCCGTCTGGTTTTTGCCCTGGTCGAAAATTTCTTCGGCGGCGCGGGCAGTCAGCCCAAGGTCGAGGGCCGTGATTTCACGCCCATCGAACAGGCCATTGTCGAACGCGTGGTCAAGATTGCACTGGCAAATATGGAGGAATCCTGGAAACCGGTGCATGAAGTGCATGTGGAGATGGTCCGCACGGAGGTCAACCCTCAATTTGCGGCCATTGTCCCGCCTTCGGACGTCGTCATCGTCGTCACTTTCGAAGTGGAACTGGAAAATGCCATAGGCTCGCTCATTGTCTGTCTGCCCTACGCCACCATGGAGCCCATCCGCTCGAAGCTGCACGCCTCCTTCCAGTCCGAACGACTGGAAGTTGACCATGTGTGGATCAACCGCTTCAAGGAGCGGCTCATGGAAACGCCGGTGGAAATGGTCGTGCGCATGGGCAGAACCACCATCAGTGGCCGCCAGCT
Organism: Pseudodesulfovibrio sp. S3; assembly: GCF_004025585.1. Classification (NCBI taxonomy): domain Bacteria; kingdom Pseudomonadati; phylum Thermodesulfobacteriota; class Desulfovibrionia; order Desulfovibrionales; family Desulfovibrionaceae; genus Pseudodesulfovibrio; species Pseudodesulfovibrio sp. S3. Next base: position 92,059 of record NZ_QTZO01000003.1, on the reverse strand, counting down.
TCTCTACCTGCAAGAAGGCGACATCATTCTGCTCGATACTGACGAAGACGAGCTTCTGGAAGCTGAAATCGAAGGTATCCGCAAGTTTCAGGGGTTGCCTGGCCGCGTTAAGGGCAACAAATCTTTTCAGGTTGTCAAAGAAGAAGCGATTCGCTTCTAATACCTTACTATCTACGATTAGAGAGGGCCGCAAAACGCGGCCCTTTTTGTTGCCCTCAAATGAAAATATCTTGACTAAAAGTCACTCTGAAAGTCATGTCTAAATTTTACAATACACAAGAAAAGGAGTTGCTTCCGTGAAAAGAATATTTCTGACCCTTGCGGCGATTCTGTTAGTTGCCGCTTCTGCCTTTGCAGGCAAGACCTACACTATTTCCGTCACCCAGATTGTGGAACATCCCGCCCTTGACGCCATGCGGATCGGTGCAGCCGACCGATTGAAGGAAAAAGGTATTGAGGCCACTTTCAATGTCCACATTGCACAGGGCAATCCGGCCACCAACGTCCAGATTATCAGCCAGATTATGGGCGAGGCCCCCGACCTGGTCATGGCCATCGCCACACCGGGCGCACAAGCTGCCGCGCAGAAGATCCATGACCGCCCCATCGTCTTCACCGGCGTCACAGATCCCGTCTCCGCCGGTCTTGTCAAGGATTTGAACAACACGGATGGCAAGAACATCACCGGCATGTCCGATTTCAGCCCCATCAACAAGCACGTGGAACTGATCAGGGAAATCGTGCCTTCGGCAAAGGCCATCGGCGTCATCTACAACGCGGGCGAACCCAATTCCGTGGTCCTGGTCGAAAAACTGCGCGATGAGGCAGCCAAGGCCGGCCTGATCGTCGAAGAGGCCACCATTGCAAACTCCAGCGGCGTGTATCAGGCCGCCAAGAGCCTTGTGGGCCGTTGTGACGTCATCTACATTCCCACCGACAACACCGTCATTTCCGCTGTGGAGTCCGCAGTCAAGGTCTGCACCCAGAGCCAGCTTCCTCTGATCGTCGCCGATGTGGACTCCGTTGCCCGCGGCGCCATTGCCGCTGTGGCCGTCGATTACTACAAGATGGGCCTTCAGACTGGCGACATGATTGCAAAAATTCTTGTTGACGGAGTTGCCCCCGCCGACATGCCTATCGAGTTCCTCAACGACCTCAACCTGCACATCAACAAGAAGGCTGCCGCTGCCATGGGAGTGACCCTGCCCGAGGCGACCCTCAATCGGGCCGCAAAGATCATCGAATAGGTATTGAACCGATTTGCTAATTCTGCTCAATAACGATACAAGGCGCGTTGCTTACAACGCGCCTTTTTCGTTGTGTTCGCCGAGGCTCTCAAGCAAAATTTACCTCGGCAAATTAGGATGACATATGACACTGTACGCTTTTTTGGGAGCTCTGGAGCAAGGGTTTGCCTATGGCCTGATGGTCATTGGCGTCTATCTGACCTTTCGGGTGCTCGATTTCCCTGACCTGACGGTTGACGGAAGCCTGCCTCTGGGAGCGGCTGTTTCAGCCGTGGCCATTACTTCCGGCTACTCGCCGGTCCTCGCCATCCTCATGGCCAGCGGGGCTGGATTCCTTGCAGGTATGGTCACCGGAATTCTCAACACCAAGTTCAAGATACTGCATTTGCTGGCATCCATCCTGACCATGATAGCGCTCTATTCCATCAACCTGCGCATCATGGGCCGCCCCAATATGGCACTTTTGGGACAGGATACCGTTGTTGACAGATTTATCAATTTTTCCAGACTGTTGCCGCAACATGCCGCCCCGCTGCTCTTTGCTGTCATCTGTTTTGTAATCGTGGCCGTACTCATCTGGTTCCTGCACACGGAAAAAGGACTGGCCTTTCTGGCGACAGGCGACAACAAGCAAATGATCACCAGCCAGGGCGTGAACACGGACAACGTCATAATTTTCGGGGTCGGCCTGTCCAATGCCCTGGTGGCCGCGTCCGGGGCACTGGTGGCCCAGAACCAGGGTGCTGCCGATGTCAACATGGGGGTGGGAACCATCGTTGCGGGGTTGGCGTCCGTCATCATCGGTGAAACCGTGTTCGGCGACAAGACCATCAGCCGCGCACTGATTGCCGCCCTGCTCGGCTCGGTGCTGTATCGGATCGCCATCGGTCTGGCCCTGGGCCTCAAACTGGGTTCCTTTTCCATCACCCCGAGCGACCTGAATCTGATTACGGCCATCCTGGTGGTCTGCGCCCTGATAATGCCCAGAATGAAGCGCAAGTTCCTTGCCGGGAGGTCCAAATGATATCCATTACCGGGGTAACCAAAGCCTTCAACAAAGGCGACGTCAACGAAGTGGCCGCCCTGACCGGCGTGAACCTGGAAGTGAAGGACGGTGACTTCATCACCATCATCGGCTCGAACGGTGCCGGAAAATCCACATTCCTCAATGCACTTGCAGGCTCCTTCCCCATAGATTCCGGAAAGATAGTCCTCGACGGAACCGACATCACCAAATGGCCTGAGCACAAACGAGCCTCCCTGATCGGGCGTGTATTCCAGGATCCGTTGCTCGGCACCTGTGCCGGGGCCACCATCGAACAGAATTTGTCCATGGCCAACAAGCGGGGCCTGCCCCGTGGCCTGTCTTTTGGAGTCAAAGCCGGCGACCGCGTGTTTTTCAAAGAAAAGCTTTCCATCCTCGGGCTCGGGCTTGAAGATCGCCTCAAAACCCATACAGGGCTGCTCTCGGGCGGACAGCGCCAGGCCCTGACCATGCTGATGGCCACCTTGGTGAGGCCTCAGTTGCTGCTCCTGGATGAACACACCGCTGCCCTTGACCCCAAGACCGGAGGCATGGTTCTTGACCTGACGGCCGAGATTGTCAGGTCATTGGGATTGACCACCCTGATGGTTACTCACAACATGAACCAGGCCATTGCCATGGGCAACCGGCTGATCATGTTCCACCGCGGTCAGATTGTTCTGGATATCTGCGGTGAGGAAAAACAGACTCTTAAGGTGGAAGACCTGCTCCTGCGCTTTTCCAAGCTGCGTGGAGATGAAGGAATATCCGATCGAATGTTGTTGAGTTAAGGCCCTGTGCAGGCCTTTTGGCATATACTGGCAAATCATTGCCAATACGTATAAGACATACACACAGACAAACGGAGGCTTTTAATGGCTATTGAAAAAACTTTTTCCATCATCAAACCTGATGCGGTTGAGCGTGGCCTCATCGCGGAAATCCTGAAAATGATCACTGACTCCGGTCTGAAGATCAAAGCCATGAAGATGATCCACATGGACCGCGCCAAAGCCGAGGGTTTTTACGCTGTTCACAAGGAACGGCCCTTCTTCGGCGAACTGGTTGATTATATGATTTCCGGTCCGGTCGTGGTTTCCTGCCTTGAAGGCGAAAACGCCATCGAAAAATACCGCGCCCTGATGGGTGCCACCAACCCGGCTGATGCCGAGGAAGGAACCATCCGCGCAGCTTACGGTCAGGACATCCAAAACAATTCCTGCCACGGTTCCGACGGTCCCGACACCGCCAAAACCGAAGTGGCCTACTTTTTCAAAAACGATGAGCTGGTGGGATAATGAATAAGAAAATCGGGTTCATAGGCGTTGGCAACATGGGGTCAGCCATCATCAAAGGGCTGGCTTCACGTGATGACATTGAATTGCACGGAGCCGACCTGCACACGGACACCCTTGCAAGACTGAGCAAGAAATACGGTCTGGTCGTTCAGAAGAGCGCCGCCGACCTTGCCAAGGCATGTGACTACATCGTCCTTGCCGTCAAGCCGCAGCACGCCGAGCCCGTGGTCAAGGAGTTGACGATCGATTTGGATACGTCCAAATGTCTCATCTCCATCTGTGCCGGTATCACCCTGGCGCAATACGAAGACTGGACCGAAGACCGGTGTGCCGTTGTGCGCGTCATGCCCAATACTCCCGCCCTCGTCGGGCAAAGTGTGTCTGCCATTTGTCTGGATAACCACCACCTTTCAAATGGGATGAAGACCTTTGTCCCCGAGGTGTTCATGAGTATCGGTCAAACACACATTCTGCCGGAAAAGCAATTTGATGCTTTTACCGGAGTGATCGGTTCCGGTCCGGCATATGTCTTCTACTTCATGGAAGCCATGATCGAGTCCGGCGTGGCATTGGGCCTGAGTCGTCCCCAGGCCACTGAAATGGTCAAGGGGCTGTTCCTCGGCTCTGCCGCAATGGCTGACGAGAGCGATTACTCCGTCACCCAGCTTCGGGAGATGGTCACTTCTCCCGGGGGGACGACCATCCGCGCACTCATGCACTTTGATCGTCAGGGCATGAAAGGAGACATCATCGACGGTGTCTTCGAATCCTACTATCGAAGTATCGAACTCGGCAAAAACTAAAAAAAGGGGCTTCATTTGAAGCCCCTTTTTTTATTGGTGTTACTTGAAGAATCAGAACATGAGCTGCAGCAGTCCGAGCGTTGGGATGAGCACCCACGCCGCCAGACTGCCGGTCTTCTGGCACAATGACATCAGGGAAAGGATCATGGACTTGTCCCATACTTTCCCTTTAGGTCCGAGTGCGGGTTTATCCTTGATCTTGCCGAAATAGACTGTGGGACCGCCCATTTGTCCGCCCATGAGCCAGGCTGCCGCAGCCATGGGCCAACCGGCGTTGGGACTTTCCATCTTCAGTGCATCGGCTTTGAAGCGGGCTCGGGCCTGTTCGTGGGCAAGTTTTTGTCGTTTTCCAACGAATATGAGCAGATACGCTGTGATTCGGGCCGGGATATAAGCCAGGAAATCATCCGTCTTGGCTGCACCGCGACCCAAGTCATTGTATTGTTTGGTTCGATATCCCCACATCGAATCCATGGTGCTGACCGTTTTGTAGGCCCACAATCCGCCGGGACCGAACAGGGCGAGGTAAAACAATGGAGCGACGAATCCGTCATTGAGGTTCTCACTCATGGTTTCGGCCAGGGTTCGGCGGATGCCGTTGGCGTCAAGTCCTTTGGTATCGCGGCTGACCAACATGGACAGCGCATGACGCGCCCCTGCAAGGTCTCCGGTGTCGAGGAGGCGAGTCACCTTGCGCGCTTCACGAACCAGGCAGCCCAAGGCAAGCCCGGCATAGGCGAAATAGACGCCTATGATCACCCCCAGATAGGGAATGTGCATGAGCAGCGCCACCAAAGCCCAGGCTCCTGCTCCGAACAGGAATACGGCTATCCAGCCTGCTGCCCGCAGATCAAGGCCGACTCTGCGGGCCGAGGCCTCGTAGAGATCGAGTCCTTTTCCGATCAGCCTGACAGGATGCGGCAGTGACTTCGGATCGCCGAAGATACCGTCAAGAATGACGGCCAGTACTGGAATCGTGAAAATGAGGATTGTTGATTGCATGGGGCGTAAAAAAGGGCCGGGAAGCACTGTGTCTTTCCGGCCCGGTCTGATCTAGTTTTCGAAGTAGGACCGCAGGAGCGCGCTTCTGACGGGATGGCGCAGTTTACGGAGCGCCTTGGCCTCGATCTGTCGGATACGCTCACGGGTTACATTGAACAACTTGCCGACTTCCTCAAGGGTGTGGTCAGACTTCTCGCCGATGCCGAATCGCTTCCTGAGCACCTGCTCCTCACGAGGAGTCAGGTCGGAAAGGACCGAAGCGATCTGTTCGCCAAGTTTGGTGGAGACCACTTCCTCGGCGGGTGCGGTGGCTTTCTTGTCTTCGATGAAATCACCCAGGCTCGAATCTTCCTCGTCTCCGATGGGAGTCTCAAGGGAAATGGGCTCCTTGGCGATCTTGAGTACCTTCTTGACCTTTTCCAGCGGGTAATCCATGCGCTCGGCTATTTCTTCCGGGGAAGGATCGCGTCCCAATTCCTGCACAAGGTAGCGGGAGGTACGGATCAGCTTGTTGATAGTCTCGATCATGTGCACCGGAATACGAATTGTCCGGGCCTGGTCCGCAATGGCACGGGTAATGGCCTGACGAATCCACCAGGTGGCATAAGTCGAGAACTTGTAGCCGCGTTGATATTCGAACTTGTCCACGGCCTTCATCAGACCGATGTTGCCTTCCTGAATGAGATCCAGGAACTGAAGGCCTCTGTTGGTGTACTTCTTGGCGATGGACACCACCAGCCGCAGGTTCGCACGAATGAGCTCCTGCTTGGCCTGCATGGCCGTGCGTGTACCGGATTTGATGCGCCACAGGACCTCTTCGAGATCATGCACGGAATGGCAGCACTTGTCCTGAAGCCGCCCCATGATTTCCAGTTTGCCGGCCAGCATTTCCTTGAAGGAGAAGAACTCCTCCACAGTCATGCCAAGTTTGTCGGCGGCCACCACTGGGTTGATCTCGCGGTCGTCAACCTGCTTGAACAGTTCCTTTATTTCGGCCTTGGTTTGGCCCACAGACAGGACGTAAGCAGAAAGATCGCGCTGACAGTTATGCATCTGCCGCACGTAATCGTTGACCGTTTCAATGATGCGGTCAATGAGTGTCTTTTCAAGCTTGATGTCGCGCAACCTTGTGACAATCTCTTCCTTGAAGTTGAGAATGTCCATCTGCACGCTATAAACGCGTTTGTCCAGGCACGCGCAGTAATCAAGCTTTTCGTAGATTTTTTTCTTTTTATTGTAGAGCTTCCTGACTTCGGCAAGCAGGAAAATGACCCGCTGGCGTTGGTTCATCTCGTCTTCGGAGGGATCATCCTCTTCGATGGTCTTGACGACATCCTTGAGCTTTATGCGACCTTCTTCCAGGTCTTCCCCCACGCAGATCAGCTCCTCAACGGCAACAGGAACCTCGACCAGAGAATACAAAACGTCCATCTCGCCGTTTTCGATCTTCTTGGCGATGACGACCTCGCCTTCACGATCCAAAAGCGGCACAGCGCCCATCTCGCGCAGATACATGCGTACAGGGTCGGTGCTGCGAGAGGCATACTCCGTGGAATCTTCGTCGTTGTCTTCCAACTCCAATTCCGAATTGTCGTCATCTTCCGTGACCTTTTTGGCCATGTCTTCGGAATCGACGATAGCGATATCCATCTGATCGAAAATGGCGTGAATTTCTTCAAGCTGCTCCGGGGTGTTGTAGTCGGAAGGCAGAGCCTTGCTCAACTCCTCGTATGTCAAAAACCCCTTTTTTTTGCCTTCGGCAATAAGGGTTTTTATCTGCTGAATTTCCTTAATGTTGCTCATCATCCCTCCTGCGAGATTCTTTCAAGGCCAAAAGTTGCATCGCCTTCTCGGTGTTGCCGCTTTCATATGCCTGACGTATGGCCTCTGTGAGCTGACGTTTGTCCATTTTTTCAAGTTCAAACGCTATCTTACTACAAATATGATTCCACTCATTCGATAATTCCCGACCGGAAAGTGCGTTTGTGTGCATCTCTTCGCGGCACCTGAAGTAAAAGCCTTTTTCATGTTCGTTCAGCAGGCTCGTTGCTTGGCCTGGCTGCGTCGTTGTAAGCTTTTCCCAAAGTGCCTTTGCCCAATCAGTACGAAGAATCTGTTCAAAACCTCTTTTGGTCAATTCCGGTATATAATCCGGATACTGGATCGGAAACTGCAAAAAAAACCTGTCATCCTGATCATCCTTGCCAACGCCCATGGCCGGTTGCTGAACGATTGCACTTGCTTGTCTAGGCTGTTGCTGTGGATTGCGCGACAGCGGCATAGCCCCTGCATCACGCCTGAAATCAGCCTCCGACAATCCAAGTCCGTTTGCCAACCGAGGCAGGTAATACGCCCGCAAGGATGCATCGGACAAATCCGACAAAAAACTCTTGGCCCAAGCCACTATGTCCCTGGGAGCATACTCCGTCCGCAGGGTGTTCATACAGAAATTCAAACCGTCCGGAGCCTCCCCCATGCAGGCTTCGAACCCTTCAGCGCCCTTCGTCTGAAGCAGGCTGTCCACGTCCTCGCCATCCGGCATGAGAACGACTTTGCAGGCCACGCCTTGCAGGAGAATCATCCTGCTCGACTTCATGGCGGCCTTACGCCCTGCTCCATCGCCGTCAAACACCAGGTCCACACGCGAGCAAAATCCAGCCAACCTTTTCACCTGGTCCGATGTCAGGGCTGTGCCCAAAACGCCGCAGGAATCGGTATAGCCGAACTGATGGAGCGATATAACATCCATGTATCCTTCGGTCAGAATGGCTCTCTTTGAACGAGTCATGGTAGACCGTGCCAGGCTCAGCCCATACAAGTGGTCGCCCTTCTTGTAGATAGGCGTATCCGAGCTGTTCAGATACTTGGGTTCTCCATCTGTAATGATTCTGCCGCCAAAAGCAATAACCCGCCCTGATAAATTTTGGATGGGAAAAATCAGTCTTCCACGAAACCTGTCGTAAATATTACCTTTTTCATTTTTTGACAAAAGTCCTGCATCCACACCCTGTTCGGAATTCCTGCCTTTTGTCTTGAGAAAATTGTCCAGACCGTGCCAATCTTCAGGGCTGTATCCGAGACCGAATCGGTTGATCATCTCCTCGGTCATACCTCGATTCATCAAATACCGTCGGCAATGATCCCCGGCCGCCATACGAAGGTTGCGCTGGAACCACTGATCCGCTTCTTCATGTATGTCAAGGAGCAACTGCTTCCGAGCCTTATGCGCCGAAGCATTGGGATCGTGGGGAACATGAGACAGTTCGACTCCGGCCTCAGCCGCCAACTGCTCCAAGGATTCCCTGAAATCAAGACCGTTAATGCGTCCGTAAAAATCAATGACATCGCCCGATGCCTGACACCCGAAACAATAAAAGAAGCCCTCATCGTCATTGACGGACATGGAAGGCTTGGTCTCCTGGTGGAACGGACACGCCCCCATCCACCGGCCAGAAACCGGCTTCAGGTCCACGTAACGGCGCACTATGTCCGAGATGTTGATTCGGGCCTTGACAGCCTCGACACCACTTCTGTCCACCAAACGCCTCCAGGCTATCACTACTATTTAAGCGTTACTTCAGTCATACCGTCTCCGCCCCGATCTTCGGGTGCCAGAGAAAATTTCTCTACCGCAGGATAATATGTAAGAAATTCATGCACCTCGCGCCTGAGCGCTCCGGTTCCGCGGCCATGCACGATTTCCATTTTACCAGCACCTTTGCGCAAGGCACTGTCCATAGCTCTTTCAAGTTCACTGATGGCAACATCCGCACGGTTGCCGCGAAGGTCCACTTCCACAACCAGGTCACTGGGGATCGGAGCGGACTCGACAACCTGCCTGACTCCTTTGGAGTCCTTGGTGGCCGGACCAAGATGGTCGACTTTGACCCACATGGCCACTCCGCCGATGTCGACTTTGGCCTGCTTCTTTTTCTCATTGATTTCCAGCACAACACCGGACTTGTTCCAAGCCAGATACGACACTTTCATGCCCGGGACAACATCGGAAAAAGAAAAGGCCGGAGCCTCTGGCTTCGTTGTGTCGATTTCTTCAATCTGCACCCGCATCTGGGCAAGTTTCTTTCGCACTTCCTTGCGCCCGATCCTTTCAGCTTTCCACTCTTTGACCACATCCTGGGCGCGAGCCTGGATATCCTTGAGCAACTTGGTGCGTTCCTTCTCGAATTTAACTTCGAGATTGGCCCTTTTCTGCTCAATCCTGGTGCGTTCCTTTTCAATGGCGTCCAGCTCGTCCTCTTTCTTGACGGCCATGGCATTGAGACGATCCAAAACTGTGGTCGTATCCGAACCGTCCAGTAACAAATACTTTTCGGCGCGTTCCAGGATTACGTTAGGTAATCCGTGTTCTTTGGCCACATCCAGCGCAATGGACGCACCGACCTGATCATAGGCCAATTTGAAGAGCGGCTTTTTGGTGCCGGGATCGAAAAGCACGCTTGCGGCCCGCACGGATAAAGCGGCCATGGCATAAGCCTTGAGAGCCGGGAAATGGGTGGCGGTGAAAGTCGTCGCCTGTTTTTCGACCAAAGAATCGATGACGGCCTGAGCCAGTGCAGCGCCTTGAGTCGGATCAGTGCCAGCGCCGAATTCGTCCAATATAAAGAGCGAATGTGCGTTTACCTGATCCCACACCCGACGCAGGTATTGTATCTGCGCCGTAAAGGTGGACACGTTTTCTTCCAGGCTCTGCTCATCACCGATAATCACGAAAATATCTTTCCAGAAAGGCAACCGGCTTCCCTCGGATGCTGGCACCGGCAGTCCGGAAAAGGCCATCAGGCTTATGAGGCCCAGGGTTTTGAGGCAGACGGTTTTTCCACCGGCATTGCCGCCGGTGATGATCATGGCTTTTTGACCGTCAAGCAGCTCCAGGGTAAGCGGCTGCACCGAGTCGTCTGTCAAGGCCAGGAGCGGATGACGGGCTTTGAGAAGATTGGGAACGCCCTGCTCCACGATATCTATAGTCCGACCATTGTATGCCTGGGCAAGTCGCACCTTGGCCATGAGCACGTCCAAGAGGACAAGTCCCTTGTAGGCACCATGAATATCATGGCGTTCCTGACGGACAAGACTGGTCAGATATTGCAGGATCTTGTATTCTTCAGCCCGCTCTTCACGCTTCAGCTCTTGAAGCCTGTTGTTGGTCTCCACCAAAAAAATGGGTTCGAAGTAACAGGTTTCCCCGGTCTGCGAATAGTCGTGGATTATGCCCTTGGTTTTGTTCTTGAAATTCGCCTTGATGGGCAAGACATAACGATCTGATGAGATCGTCATGTATTCATCTTGCATGGCCGAAGCCATGTTTTCCTGCAAAATGAAATCCTTGACCCGCTTGGTACAACGCTGATGGATGGCACGGATTTCCTGACGAACCGCCAGAAGGCCGGGGGAGCTTTCGTCCCTGATCTGTCCTTCGGCATCCAGACAACGCACTATGCCGGATACGGTCTTTTGCGGCCAGTCGTAGGCGAACAGATCCTGATTCAGGATGTCCCAGTCGCGATCTTCGTATGTATCCAGGGATTCTCGGGCAGTTTTGACCTGATCGAGTATGATTCTGAGCGCAAAAAGCGCGTCCTGATCCAATACGGCCAATTCGCTTTCGAGATGGGGAAAGATGCCATCCAGTTCAGGAAACGGTCGGATGGTGAACCCGGATTCATTCACCCATGACGCGGCCTGCTCGAACAGCAGCCCTGCGCGCAGAACTTCTGCAATGGTCTCAAATGGCCGGATGCTCAGACACGCGGAAACACCGGGTTCGGAAACGGCGAAACCGGATAGTACCCCGAGAATCTTGGGGAATTCCAATACTTGGTAAGTTCTGGATTCCATCGTGAACCGGGGTTGGAAAGTTAGGATAATTTGGCCTTGACCAGCCCGCTGGCTTTCTTGCCGTCGATCTGTCCCGTGTAGGCGCCAAGAACAGCCTGCATCACCTTGCCCATATCTGCCATGGAAGACGCGCCGACATCGGCTATGGCCTTGTCTATGGCCGCGTCAAGTTCCTTGTCGGATAACTGCTTGGGAAGATACACTTCAAGCTCGACGAGCTCCAGGGCTTCGACCTGTGCCAGGTCGCTTCTGTCTGCCTTGGTATACTGCTCGAAGGAATCCTTGCGCTGTTTAACCTGCTTGGCGATAAGATCAAGAACGATCTCATCGGAAAGATCTGCGACTTTGTCTTCGACCATACGGTTTTTAATGGCCGTCTTGAGGTGTCTCAAGACGGCCACTTTTACCGTAGCTTTGGCCTTGTAGGCCTCTATGTAGTCTTTGTCTATTTGTTTTGACAGACTCATATTCTAAATGCTGCGAACTTTGCGCATTTTTTTGGCAAGCCGTTTCTTGGCGGCAGCTTTCTTTTTCTTCTTCTGCACGCTGGGCTTTTCGTAGTGCTGACGTTTTTTCAGCTCGGACAGGATTCCGGCCTTCTCAACCTGCTTCTTGAAGCGGCGGAGAGAGATGTCGAAATTGTCGTTTTCGTCAAAGTATACACCTGGCAATGGAAATCACCTCCTCGGTGAACTGCCCGCTTGCGATGGCGGGCCAGCGAAATAGGAGCAACTACATATACGCATTATAATCGAAAAGCAACCATAAATCCATAATTGGATCACGATACTTTTCACAGAAAAAGGCCTGCTCGGGAATTGCCGAGCAGGCCTTCAATTCTCATACAAACAGGCTAGTGGTCAGCTTGCTTAGCGTCACGCAGGGACTGCATGACAGTAACGGCCAAGGCAACGCCTATGATGCCGAGGACTATATACAGGACGCCGAAGAAAACGAAATGATCAGGCATCCACCAAGGAAGGTCCATGGGCAGCGGGCTGTGAACGGTTTCACCGTGAATCATCATAGGATTATCTCCAAACTATTTTACGGTGTCCTTGAGGATCTTGCCGGGACGGAATTTGACAACCTTCGTAGCCGGAATCTTAATCTCGGCACCGGTACGGGGGTTGCGGCCAACACGTGCCTTACGAGCTTCGACCATAAATGTGCCAAAACCTGTCAGGGTCAACTTTCCTTCGGAAACCAGTGTGCTTTCAACGGTTTCGAGGAATGCGTTCAGAGCACGCTCTGCATTCGCTTTGGTCAGGTTAGCCTTTTCTGCGATTTTGACAACCAATTCAGCCTTTGTCATTAGTCCTTCCTCCTCAGTGAAATAATTACCTTAACGTATCTAGTTAAAGTGCAGCCAGAGCACAAAATGCACTCGCACTTTGTTTCCTTTTACAACTCACCTCTTGGCCTTTAATTGAACTTTCGGTCTGTGTCCAGCCTGTGAGCTGAAAAAAACGAAAAAAACAACGCTATATGGAGCTTCTGGGGTGTTTTTGGCATTGTGATCATACTCCCGAAAAACCGCTTTCAGGTCTGCCGCAACGGAGAGGACTTCAATAATTGTGAATCGTTGCACTAAAACAGCACGGAAAGAGACCTGAATTGCTCCGGACTCAGGTTTTCCGGGCGCATTCGGGGATCGACGCCCTGGGCTTCGAACCATTGCTCGACGGCGGGCGTCATTCGATTTTTCAGAATGGTGGAGATCTGTTTTCTTCGTTGTTGAAACAGAATTTTTATCAATTCCGACAACTTGTCTTTGTCATCAGGCCAGTCTTCCATGGGCAGCGGGTCGAAACGAACCACTGCCGAATCAATTTTGGGCTGAGGCCTGAAGACTGTCGGAGGCACTTTGAAAAGATATCGGGTGCGGCAAAAATTTTTCACCCAGGCGGTCAACCCGCCGAAGGCCTTGCAGCCGGGCTCGGCCGTCAACCTGAGAGCCACTTCGTGCTGGACCATGAATACAGCCCGTTCAAGCGTATTCACCTGACTGACAATATCCCATATGAGCTTGGAGCCGACATTGTAGGGAAGGTTGCCGATGATCTTGCACGGTCCGCTTTGGTTGAGCGATGGCCATGGAAATTTCAGGGCGTCCGCTCGGATCACATCCAGTTCGGGCCAATCCCGGGCCAGATTGTCTGCGAGATGATCATCCATTTCGATGACAGAAAGCCTGCGCGCTCCGACTTCGACCAGATGCTCGGTCAAGGCTCCTCGTCCCGGACCGATTTCAATGATATGGTCATCCTCTAGCGGATCGAGAGCGTTCACAATTTTTCGACAGATATTCTGATCCGTGAGAAAATTCTGGCCCAAGCTCTTCTTGGCCCTATGGTGCGGTCGTGCGTCAGACATGTTTTGTTCTCCGTGACCACTGGATAGCCGATGCCCAATTGTCTGGCAACAGCATTGACACCCAAGTCACTCAAAACGTATGGCTCTTTGATATTCGTCTTTGAGGAGGCAACATGGATTTACGACTGCATGTCCGAGACATTCCGGACTATCCCAAAAAAGGCATCACCTTTTTCGACATCACTCCAATATTGATCAATCACAAAGCATTTGAGTATGTTATTGATCAATTTGTGAAAAAATACAAGAATTGCGGAGCCACCAAGATCGTGGCCGCCGATGCCCGCGGTTTCATTTTTGGAGCCCCTTTGGCGCTCAAGCTCGGCATCGGCTTTGTCCCCATCCGCAAACCCGGCAAGCTGCCCTATAAGAATCGTTGCGTCACCTATGATCTGGAGTACGGTTCCGACACCTTGTGTATGCATGTCGACGCCGTTGAGGAAGGTGACAAGATCCTGATAATTGACGATCTGCTGGCTACCGGCGGCACTGCCGAAGGCATGATAAAGCTGGTCAGGGAGGCCGGAGGCGAGATCGTGGGAGCAGGTTTTGTCATTCAACTCAGTTTTCTGGACGGCGACGAAGTCATGCGTGCGGCTGGCATCAAACACGATTTCCTGGTTGAAATAGACTAGCGAGGATATTTTATGACGATAATAGGTATTATAGGCGGCAGCGGACTGGATGATCCGGATCTGTTGCAGAACGCCCGCGACATTGAGGTCGACACCCGATTCGGAAAACCCTCAGCCCCCCTCAAGGCGGGAACCATCGAGGGCAAGGACGTGCTTTTGCTTGCCCGTCATGGTCGTGCACACACCATTCCTCCAACATTTGTCAATTACCGTGCGAATATCCAGGCCCTGAAAGATGCCGGATGCACGAGGATTCTGGCCACCACCGCCTGCGGCTCCCTGCGAGAGGAAATTGACCGGGGACACCTTGTCATCCTGGACCAGTTCATCGATTTTACCCGTCGCCGCCCTGTTTCCTTCTACGAGGAATTCGAGCCGCATGGCGCAGTCCATACCGGCATGGCCGATCCTTTTGACGAAAAGCTGCGCTCTCTGTTCAACCAGGCATGCAAAGCCCTGGCGCTCACCTCCCACGAAACCGGCACTGTCATCACCATTGAAGGTTCCCGTTTTTCCACCAGGGCGGAATCGAACATGTTTCGGATGTGGGGCGCGGACGTCATCAACATGAGCGTGGCGCCGGAATGCATCTTGGCCAACGAGGCCGGTATTCCCTATGCCGCCGTGGCCATGAGCACTGATTATGACTGCTGGAAGTCGGATGAAGCCCCGGTCACCTGGGAAGACATCCTTGAAGTTTTCCAAGGCAACGTCGAGAAGGTCACCTCCCTGCTTGTCGAAGTCATCAAGCATATTGATTAGCCGGGATATCATGTCGCAATCAACAACAGAAAACATACTGCCGCCCTGCGACCTGCTCGTCAGGGCGGATGTCATTGTAACTCAGGATAACGACCGCCGTGTCCTGACCTCGGCAGGAGTGGCCGTCAAGGACGGCAACGTGCTTGAAGTGGACGACTACGCCACTCTTGAAACACGCTATATCCCCGTTCAAAGGTTGGATCTTTCCGGTAAGATGCTCATGCCCGGCCTTGTCAACGGCCATACCCATTTACCCATGACGCTGCTGCGCGGCTTTGCCGACGATCTTCCGCTCATGGACTGGCTGGAAAACCACATCTGGCCGTTGGAACGTCACCTCAACGACGATCTGCTGGCCGTGGGCGCAAGACTCGGTTGTGCCGAATTCATCCGAACCGGCTGCACCTCGTTTCTCAACGGATACTTCAATGAGTATGTCACGGGGCAGATCGTTTCAGATTGCGGCCTGCGTGCCGTTCTGGGTGAAGGCTTCTTCAGTTTCCCCTCACCCATGTTTTCTTCAGCTGAAGACTGCTGGAAGACCCTCCGCGAGCTGAACAAACGATTCGAAAACCACCCCCGGGTTCGCACGGCAGTCACGCCCCATGCCGCTTTCACCGTGGCCCCGGATGATCTGGTGGCCAGCTTCGAGCTTGCCGAACGCCTGGACATCCCCTGGCAGATTCACCTGGCGGAATCCCCCACGGAAACCGCCGTCTGTCTGGGCAAATACGGAAAACGTCCCGTCGAGTTGCTGCAATCCCTCGGCCTTCTCACGCCGCGCACCACCCTGCATCACTGCGTGGACGTGACCGACGGGGAAATCGAGATTCTGGCCGATGGCGGCGTTAACGTGGTGCACAACCCCGGTTCCAACCTGAAGCTGTGCTCCGGCCTATCTCCGGTGCAAAAGATGCTGGATGCCGGAATCACTGTGGGGCTTGGCACGGATGGCGCTTCGAGCAACAATCAACTTAATATGTTTCGCGACATGGCGCTTGCCGCTCTGATCGGAAAGATACGCCACAACGACGCTTCGGCAGTCAACGCTCAAACGGCGTTGGACATGGCCACCCGCAACTCGGCAAAGTGCCTTGGCTGGCCGGAGCTTGGACGCATAGAAGCCGGTTATGCCGCCGACATGATCGCCCTGGATCTGAGCAGCCCCAATCTCATGCCGGTGTTCAATTATGTCTCCCATGCCGTTTATGCGGCCACGGGCCTGGAAGTGTGCATGACCATGGTGGCCGGCGAGATTCTGTATCTGTACGGAGAATATCGGACAATGGACGTAAAGTCGTTGCGGGACGAGGCTTTCCAGTGTACTCAATGGGCACTTGAGACGGCAAGAAAATGAAAAAAGAATCGCAAATAACTTGACAACACCCACCCCTGATGCATATCGAATTCTGCTCTTGCATTAATATGAAATTTTTTATGCCGCTGGCATCCTGTGAGCCGCATTATTTTTAGGAGGAAGGCACAACATGGCCAAGAAAAAAGTTACCGTTTCCTTTGATGGCGCAGTCAAGACCGATGCAGGTCTGACCTACAAAGGCGTTGTCATGGAACCCATTGATGAGAAATGTGAAGGTTGTGAACGCATCGTCCCCTTTGAAGACGAGAAATTCTGCCCCACCTATGCACAGCCCGCGCGTAAATGGGCTCACGGCGTCTGCAATTTCGCCACCCACGTCCGCGCAGAAGTCGACAAGACCGGTAAGGTCAAGGTCAACCCGCTCAAGGCCTCCAAGCGCGCTGCACGCGGCCGCTAGGCAACAGCAATCAAGAAAGGCGGGGCATTGTCCCCGCCTTTTTTTGTTTGTATTGTTTTTCAGATGGCCTACTCTATAGAAAAATCAACGGAGATTCCCATGGACGCACTTTTTTGCGAATTGGATAAACAGTCTGAAGCTGTCGTAGAACTGCAAAGCAAGCTTACGGCCATTCCTGCGCTCGGCCCCATGAACGGCGGCGACGGAGAAAAGGAAAAAGCGGAATTTCTGCTTGATCATCTCAAGTCCATGGGCCTTGCCGACATTCGCGAATTCAATGCTCCGGACCCGTCCGTTCCCTGCGGATACCGCCCCAATATTGCTGCCGTTATTCCCGGTAAAAAAACTTCTCAGACCCTGTGGGTCATCTCCCATATCGACGTGGTTCCTCCGGGCGATCTTTCACTCTGGAACTCTGATCCCTACACAATGATCCGGAACGGAGATATTCTCATCGGCCGCGGTGTCGAGGACAACCAGCAGGGCATCGTTTCCTCGATCTTGACCGCCCAGGCCTTGCTGGACCTCAAGATCACCCCCGAAATAAATTATGGCCTGCTGTTCGTGGCTGACGAGGAAACCGGTTCCACCTTCGGATTGGACTACCTGGTCCGCGAACATGAAGACCTTTTTGCAAAAAACGACCTCTTTCTTATCCCGGACTTCGGCGAACCCAATTCAGAGATGGTCGAAGTGGCCGAGAAGTCGATGTTCTGGCTGAAGATCATTATCCAAGGCAAACAGTGCCACGCATCCACGCCCGCTCAAGGACTGAACACGTTGGTGCCCTGTGCCGAATTCATCCTCCGCATCAAGGATCTCGAAGCGATGTACCCGGCCGAGAACCCCATCTACGACCCGCCCTGCTCCACGTTCCAGCCGACCATGAAGGAAGCCAACGTGGCCAACATCAACACCATCCCTGGGCGCGATGTCTTCTACGTGGATTCCCGAGTCATGCCCGAATACGATGTGGCTGAAGTACTCGACACCATCAAAGGTTTCGGCAAGGAAATCGAGCAGAAGTACGGCGTGGCCATCACCTATGAAGTCACCCAGTCCGAACAGGCGGCACCGGCCACTCCGGTGGACAGCGAAATTGCAATCAGGACCATACGATCCGTCAAAAAAGTATATAATAACAATCCGCGCACCGTGGGTGTGGGGGGGGGCACAGTGGCCGCTTTCCTGCGCCGCAAGGGGTATCAGGCCGTTGTGTGGGCCACGTTGAATCACAACGCCCATCAGCCCAATGAATCCGCGTCTATCAAAAGCACCATCGGTGACGCCAAAGTCATCGGTGACATACTCCTGACCAGCTAGCCCGGCGGAGGGTGTATGCAGCATAAGACCCCGTTCCCGGAACGCTTCGATCTCATTGTGGTCGGTGCGGGCCATGCCGGTTGTGAAGCCGCCATGGCCTCTTCCCGGCTGGGCCTCAAAACGCTGCTCCTGACCATAAACATCGACCGTATCGGCCATCTGTCGTGCAACCCCGCCATCGGCGGACTGGCCAAGGGACACATGGTCAAGGAGATCGACGCCCTTGGCGGCATGATGGGATTGTGGGCAGATGCCGCCGGTATCCAGTTCCGTATCCTCAACACCAGCAAAGGACCGGCTGTCCGGTCCAGTCGCGCTCAGATCGACCGAGCTGAATATATGCGGGTTGTCCAGGACTCCATTTTCAGCCAAGACAACCTCTGGGTCTTTCAGGATATCGGTGCGGCAGTGATGACCAAAGACGGTCGGGTAAGCGGCATGCTCACCGAGCTTGGTGAACGGTTTCCCGCCAAGGCCGTGCTTTTGACCACAGGCACCTTTCTGCGCGGCTTGATGCATATCGGGCTGGAAAATTTCAGCGGAGGACGCATGGGCGACCCTGCCTCCAATGCCCTGTCCGACAACCTGCGCGAACTTGGATTCGAACTGGGACGCCTTAAAACCGGCACCACGCCGAGGCTGCTGAAAGATTCCATCGACTTCGACGCCATGCAGATTCAGCACGGCGACGATCCGCCGCAACCGTTCAGTTTTCGCAATACCACGGTTCCGCTGCCGCAGGTGCCCTGCTACCTTACGTACACCAATGAAAAAGCGCACGAGGCCATCCGATCTGGGTTCGATCGTTCGCCCATGTTCACCGGCGTCATCGAGGGAACCGGCGCCCGCTACTGTCCGTCCATCGAGGACAAGGTTGCCCGGTTCCCGGAAAAGGATAGGCATCAGATTTTCGTGGAACCGGAAGGGCTGAACAACCCCGAGATGTATCCGAGCGGCATTCCCACCAGCCTGCCGTTCGATATACAGAAAAAGATGGTTCGGGCCATAGTCGGCCTGGAAAACGCGCAGATAGTGCGCCCCGGATATGCCATAGAATACGATTTTGCTCCGCCCACGCAGTTGAAGCCCACCCTTGAAACCAAGGGAGTTCCGGGGCTCTATTTCGCGGGCCAGATCAACGGCACCTCCGGGTATGAAGAGGCAGCCGCTCAGGGACTGTGGGCCGCCATCAATGCCAGCAACCGGATTCTTGGTCGGGAACCGTTCATTCTGTCCAGAGATCAAGCGTATATGGCTGTGTTGACAGATGATCTGGTCACCAAGGGGACGGAAGAGCCCTACCGCATGTTCACCTCACGAGCCGAACACCGGCTCTTGCTTCGTGAGGGCAATGCGGATGAACGGCTGACGCCCATAGGGCGGGCGCTCGGGCTTGTTGATGACGCGCAATGGAGTTTGTTCCTCACAAAGCAGAACAAGTTGCAGGCAACCCTCGAAGCGCTGCGGACCATACGCATCCGGCCGGACGCCGCAAACAGGGAGACCATGCAGCAGATCGGTGCGGCCATACCGGGCAAGGCCGTTGAACTGGCAGCCCTGCTGCGGCAACCCCAAATGACCATCGAGAAACTGACGATATTCCACCCCGCCATAGCCGACCTTGATGAAGACGTCCTGCGTGAAGCCGAAACTCAGGTTCGGTACGAGGGATACCTGGTCAAACAAGAGGAGCTGGTTGCCAAGTCAAAATCATTGGAACACGCTGTTCTTCCAGACAATTTTGATTATACCGCAGTCTCTGGATTGACCCGCGAGGTCGTTGAAAAAATGACAAAAGTTCAACCCATGACATTGGGCCAGGCCGGACGCATATCCGGCATCACCCCGGCAGCCCTGTCCTGTCTTGAAATTCACTTGAAAAAACTCGGTTTATTGTAACTCAAAGTCTGAACTTCCCGTATTGACACAGTGTTGCAGTCTGTCTAAGTATAATACATATGACGAATTGGTTATTACTAATAATCTTCATCTTTCATACATTGTAACAAACCCTTTCAAGGAGTCGGTCTTGGACGAAGGATCTGACAGTCGATTTCTCACTATCTTCAAAAAAATATTTGGCTCCAACAGTCATCATATCGAGGAACATATCCTTGAAGCCAAGGCCGATGGCGAATTAGACAGCCACGAAGTCTCCATGTTGCTCAACGTCCTGGAGCTGGACGAGAAGTTGGTTGAGGAGATCATGGTTCCGAGAACGGACATGGTCTGTGCCGATTCTGCCAGCACGGTCAAGGATGTTGCTGAGATCATTGTTCAGCAAGGTGCACACTCCCGGATTCCGATTTACCAGGACTCCAAGGATTATATCCTTGGTGTCGTTCACGCCAAGGATTTGCTTGCCCCTCTTTTGGAAGGCCGTATGGACGCGCTTGTGCACGATCTGATGCGACCCGCCTATTTCGTGTACGAGGAAACCCCTTTGAACGAAGTGCTTTCTTCCTTCAAACGGGAGAAATTGCATATGGGCATCGTTCAAGACGAATACGGCGGAACCTCCGGCATGGTCACCATGGAAGATGTCCTGGAGGAAATCGTCGGTGAAATTGCCGATGAATACGACCAGCAGCGTCCGGACGAAATTCAGGAATCATCGGACGGAACTTTCATTGTCTCTGGCCGAACCTCCCTCGAAGAAGTAAGTCAAAAGTATGCTCTGGGCCTGGAAAGCGAAGATGTCGATTCCATCGGCGGATTCCTTGCGGCCATGTCGGGGCGTATCCCTGCACAGGGAGAGCTTTTTACGTTCAATGGATGGCGCTTCACCATACTTGAAGCTGACGATCGCCAGATATGGACCATCAAGGTTGAACCGTCGGGACTTGGATAATCCGTGTTCAAGCTGATTCTCATCGCAACGCTCGGTGCCTGGATAGGGTTTGCCAACCCGCTCTTCCAATTCCCTCTGGCCGCACTCGCCTTTCCCCTTGGTCTGGCCTGGATCGGACTGCGGGCCACTTCGGGCAAAAAAGCCTTCAAGTACGGCTGGATGTCCGGGACTCTCGCGGCAGTCGGCTGTTTCTACTGGATGGTCATTCCAGTTCAAATCTATGGCGGATTGCCCTGGTTCATCGCCCTGCCCTGCCCCGTGCTGCTGGCCGCCTTCATCGGTCTCTACTTTGCATTTTTTTCCTTTGGCATGTATCAGGCCGGGCGACTGCTCAATGGAATTCCGCTTTGCCTGCTGGCCGGTTTTGCCTGGACGACCATGGAAATGCTCATGGGAACACTCCTTTCCGGCTTTCCATGGATCAACCTGGCATCGGCCTTCGCTCCCTGGCCCTTTGCCATACAGGGGGCATCCCTGGTCGGCGCGTTTGGTCTTTCCGGCATCCTGACCACCCTTGCCGTTGCAGTCCTGCTCTACTCCACCTATCGCAGCGCACTCTGGCTGGCCCTGGGCCTCACAATATCCCTGACCTGCTTCGGACTCTACCAAACATCGACGGTGGATGTCGGTAGCCGGGATTACACGGTCTCCATCATCCAGGGCAACGTTGACCAGGGTCTGAAGTGGAGCCCGTCATATCAGGCGGAGACCATCAAGAATTACAGCAAGCTCAGCCTTGACGCCATCCATGCCGACGCGCCCGACCTGATTATCTGGCCGGAGACGGCCATGCCGTTTTACCTTCAGGACCACACGCCCTTTCGCAAGGCCGTCGAGATGCTCGCCCGCGACACGAATACGCCCATCGTCACCGGTTCTCCCGCCTATCGCATCATAAACATGAAGACCAACGCCTACGTCCTCTACAACAGAGCCTGGCTCATGGATTCGACCGGCAGGACCACCCAATTTTACGACAAGGAACATCTGGTCCCATTCGGCGAATATATGCCATTGGAAAAGTGGGTTCCGTTTGACAAGCTGGTCCAGGCTGCAGGCAATTTCAAGTCCGGTGAAGATAATCACCCGCTTCGCCTGAACGGCGTTGCCCTCGGTATGCTCATTTGTTATGAAGCCATATTCCCGGAGCTTGCACAGAAGCAGGTTGAACGGGGCGCTACTGTGCTTTTGAATATCAGTAATGACGCGTGGTTCGGAAACACGTCCGCCCCAGGTCAACATCTCAGCCTGTCGATCATGAGGGCCGTCGAACAGGGGCGGTGGCTGGTACGCTGCACCAATACCGGCATATCCGCCTTCATTGATCCCACGGGGCGCATAGCAGCCGTGAGCAACCAGTTCCGGGCCGAGAGTCTGAGTTTGAAGATCGCAGCCCTGAATAAAATGACCGTATACCATCAGATACAGAACCGATTGGCCCTGTTTGTTTATGTCATGACATTGGCCGCATTCGGGTTTATAGGCTACGCTGCCATACGTAATAAAGGAATAGCCACATAATGCCAGATTATCCAGAACTCAAAGCCGCTTCAGCGGATCTCATAGAACAATTCGACTCCCTATGGGGGCGTCTTTGACTATGGCGAAACCAAGTCCCGGCTCGAAGAAATAGAAAAGGAACTCTCCAAGCCCGGCGCATGGGATAAGCCAGATGCCCTGACCCCATTCCTCAAGGAAAAAAGTCAACTCTCCTCCAAGCTGGGCATGTATGACGGATTGTCCGAAGCTCGCGAAGATCTCGATGCATGGTTGGAATTGGCCCAGGAAGACCCTGAAGAAGAGTCTCTGACCGCTCTCGACGCTCAGGTCGCTTTGCTCAAAAGCCGGTTGAACGTGACCGAAATGGCGACCATGTTCGCCTTTGAACATGACAAAGGAAACGCCATTCTTGAAATCCACCCCGGAGCAGGCGGCGTCGAATCACAGGATTGGGCCGAGATGCTTCTGCGCATGTATAACCGATATGCCGAGCGCAAGGGGTTCAAGGTTTCCCAACTCGACTATCAGGCCGGGGATGAAGCGGGAATCAAATCCGTCACCCTTCAAATCGAAGGCTTGTTCGCCTACGGCCTGCTCAAGGGCGAGGCCGGCGTTCATAGGCTTATTCGCATTTCTCCATTTGATTCATCCGGAAGACGGCACACGTCTTTTGCCTCTGTCGATGTCTACCCGGACATGGATGACGATATTGAAATCGAGGTCAAGGACGAGGATTTGCGGGTGGATACCTTCCGCTCCAGCGGTCCCGGCGGTCAATCGGTCAACAAAACCAGTTCGGCTGTCCGTATTACTCACATCCCGACGGGCATCGTCGCCCAGTGTCAGAACGAGAAATCCCAGCACCGCAACAAGGCCACGGCGTTACGTCTCGTCAAAGCCCGGTTGTATGAGGTGGAATTGAAAAAGATTGAGGAAAGCCGCAGACAGGACTACCAGGCCAAGGATTCCATTGCCTGGGGCAGCCAGATACGGACATATACTCTGCAACCGTATCGTTTGGTCAAGGATCACCGATCCAACAGTGAAAGCGGCAATGTCGACGCTTTTCTGGACGGTGATCTGGACGAAATGATCAGAAACCACCTACTATTCATCCATGCCCACGGAAAATAAAATCAGCTTCCCCGAGGATGCCCTTGCCACGGAACTCTCCGCGCTTCAAGAAGAATTGAGCGCCATTTCAAAGGATGATTCCGAACAGCTTGACGAGGCGGTCTGGGTCTTCAGACTTTTTCAGGGTGTCTCAACCGAAGAATGGGAATCGGTCTCAGCCAGGCACGATCTCAGGCAATGGCTCACCCTGCCCATTAACGGCAATGCATATCCTCATCTGAAACAATTCCAGGAAACCCTGGAACGACTCGCCTACCAGACCGACCATGACCCCCTTACCGGCTTGGCCAATCGCAGGGCCTTTGACCGCATTCTTGACATAGAGATGGAACGTTCCAAGCGGGCCAAGACGCCCTTGTCTCTGGCCATATTGGATCTCGACAACTTCAAGGCGGTCAATGACAATTACGGCCACCCCAAAGGCGATGAAGTCCTGTCGAAATTTGCCCGTCATCTCGAGGAGTCCACCCGGCGATATGACTTGGCAGCCCGGTTCGGCGGGGAGGAATTCGCCCTGATCCTAGCTGGATCCGGACTGGTAAAATCACAAGGACTCCTGAATCGGGTACTGACAAAATTCAAACAAATAGAATTCAAATCCCCGGACGGGAAAACGACTTTCAACGTCACCTGCTCCGTCGGACTCACCTGCTTCAAAGGTACTGTGACCCTTTCGGCTGAAGAACTCATAAAGCTGACCGACGAGGCCCTTTACGAAGCCAAATCATCAGGCAAGGACCAGGTCAAAGTGTCCAAACTCTCCTTCGTGGAAACCGTCCCTCGCGACACGCTGGTCCATGCAAACGAGAAGCAATTCCTGTTCGGTGGAAAATAACGGAGACAGCCAATGAATCATAATAATACACTCAGTCTCTCCATAATGAGCGGCAAGGGCGGCGTTGGCAAAACCAATATCGTTCTCAACCTTGGATATGCCCTGCATTTCGCCAAGATGACGGCCTTACTCATGGATTGCGACCTCGGACTGGCCAACCTTGATGTCTTGCTCGGCATCTCCCCGGACCGAAACCTGAACGATCTGTTGCAGACCGGAGTTAACGCCGAAGACATCCTGGTTTCCATTGAAGACGGTTTCGACATGCTTCCCGCCACGAGCGGCGTTCCTGAACTGGTGGAAATGGACGAAGACCTCCAGGATATCCTTTTCAAGAAGCTCGTGACCCTGGCCGGTGAGTATGATTTTCTCATGCTCGATCTGGGAGCAGGCATCAGCCATACTGTGCTGTCCTTTGCCGCCCTGTCCCAACTGCGGATCGTGGTCGTTACACCGGAGCCAACCTCTCTGACGGACAGTTATGCCATGATCAAGATCCTGGTCACACAACACGACGTCAAGGACTTCCTGGTGCTGGTAAACCAGGCAACCAGCGCAAAAGAAGCCAACCAGACGTTTGACAGACTGTCGGCTGCATGTCGGAATTTCTTGAATATCGAACTGCGCAACCTCGGTTTCATTCACCAGGATTCCACCCTGGTCGAATCTGTCCGCCGCCAGACGCCGCTCATGAAATATGCCCCGGAAGCCACAGCCAGCAAGGATATCATCGGGGTCGCCCGAAAGATCATGCGCTACCGGAATGACAACCTCGAACGCATTGGAGACCGTCCGATCCTAAAGAATTTTCCTTCAGAATGAAAATTGTAAATAAGGGGTTGACGAAAAGAGTTATTTTTCGGCATAGTTAGTAAGAATTTCGGGACTGATTCCTTTTTAGTTTCCTCGCGGTACGATCGTGTATCCCGCGGACAACGCAATGTTTCAGGGGGAACATCATGAATAAGAGCGAATTGATCAAGGCTCTGTCAGAACAGAAGAAAATGCATGTTGACGAAGCAACCAAAGTGGTTGGTGCTTTTGTCGATTCCGTCAAGGAAGCCCTTTTGCGCGGTGACCGAGTCGAAATCAGAGGTTTTGGCAGCTTCAAGATCAAGGACTACGAGGGTTACACTGGACGCAATCCGAAGACGGGTACCGTTGTTCAGGTAAAATCCAAGAAACTTCCCTTCTTCCGTCCTGGTAAAGAGCTGAAAGAGTTTATCAACCAATAGGATGAGACGGCTTTTTTACTGCCTGATTGTGGCGGTGTGTCTTTCCGTGTGCAATATCGCGGAAGCACAACAATCTGTCCTGACCATTCTATATACGGCAAATACGTATGGCACGGTGCAGCCATGCCCGACCTGAGGTGGTAAAACCCTCGGGGGGGTGGCTCGTCGGGCTACGTATTTTTTTGACGTTCACAAAACTGCGTCACCGTTACTGCTGGTTTCCGGCGCATGGGAATACATGCGCCCCAACGGCCCTGCTCCCTCCGCAGAAGACATGACCGCCCTGGGCAAAGCCTTTGCGCACATGCCCTATGACGTGGGACTGATTTCAGAGGAAGAAGCAGCGTCCTTTTCTGCAAACGGTGTCTCCCCCGGCTTGTCAAAGACAGCCGAAGAAGAGCCGTACACGGTAATTTCTACCGAAGATGGTCATACTATAGGTATGTTACGCTTCCCGGCCTTATCCAAAGACGCGTCTGCTCCTTCCGACGAACTTATAGGCCAGCTTTCCGAACGTATCGCCAAAATAAAAGACCATGTCGACCTGCTTATCGCCCTATCCGACTGGGGATGGGTGGCGGAAAACAACTATCTCAAGGAAAACCCTCGCCACGTTCCCGACTTTCTATTCGGAAGCGGCGGCGGGTCCGGCGTTAACGGCCGCATACTGGCTGATGACCGTTGTGTTTGGGTTCGCCCCTATGACAAGGGACGTAGCGTAGCCGAGGTTGTTATCTACAAATGGCCGGAACGAAATAATTCATTTGCCTGGAAGGAAACGAACAATTATAAAACGACTTCCATAGGCATGAATGACGAGATAAAAGACGATCCGAAAATAGAGGCCCTGCTTCATTAGGGCTTGCCTTCTAGTCAATTCGGAAAGTTTGATACATCAAAGGAGATGACGATGGAATTCAGAGGAGCATTCACAGCCCTCTCGACCCCGTTCAAGGATGGCGAAATCGACGAATCGACCTATCGCGATTTCATTGAATGGCAGATCGAGCAGGGAATCAACGGGCTGGTGCCGTGCGGCACTACAGGCGAAGCTGCGACAATGTCCCACCAGGAACAGGGGCGTGTCATCAAAATTTGTGTGGAACAGGCCAAAGGTCGCGTTCCCGTCATTGCCGGGGCAGGCTCCAACTCCACCAAGGAAGCCATAGAGCTGACCAAGATGGCCAAAGCCGCCGGCGCTGACGCTGCCCTGCAGATTACGCCGTACTACAACAAACCCACCCCCGGCGGCCTGGTGGAGCATTTCAAGGCCATTGCTGCCGCGGCATCCATGCCCTTGGTCATCTACAATGTCCCCGGACGCACCGGGCTCAACTGTCTGCCGTCTACCCTCAAGATGATCAAGGACGCCGTGCCTGAAGCCGTGGCCGTCAAGGAGGCGACGGGCAATCTGTGTCAGTGCGCTGAAGTCGTAGAGGTTTGCGGCAAGGATTTCAGTCTGTTGTCCGGCGACGACTTCACGGTTTTGCCGCTGCTGGCCGTGGGTGGTGTCGGTGTCATTTCCGTTGTCTCAAACATCATGCCCAAGACCATGAGTGACATGTGCAAGGCGTTCTTTGACAAGGATCTTGAGAAGGCATTGGACCTGAGCCTGAAGATGGCTCCTGTGAACCGGGCCATGTTCATGGAGACCAACCCCATTCCGGTCAAGACTTCCTTGTCCATGATGGGTATTTTCAAGGACGCCCAATTCCGTTTGCCCATCGTTCCCCTTCAGGACGAGAATAAACCGAAATTGAAAGCCGTGCTGAAAACTGCCGGAGTCCTATAGTATTCAAGCCTCTGCCTTTCGGGCAGGGGCTTTTTCGTCATCTCCTTGAGGGGCGGCATCGGCCGTCCCTTTTCTTTTGTCGTTGGCCACAAAAAACCCGGTGCGGACAATCCGCACCGGGCTACTTTGCGCTTGATCAGATCAATTCAACTAGGCTTCGAAGGCCTTGATGAAGTTGGGAGCAACCTGCTTCTTGCGGCTCATGACGCCATCCAGCCAAACCGGGGAGCCATCAGTGGCAACACCGAAGGCCTTCTCGACGACAGAAGTATCGTCGGAGGCGATGAGCATTTCGGAACCCTCTTTCATGATGTCGGTCAGGAGCAGGAAGACGGAGTGACGACCGTCAGCCTTGACCTTTTCAATCTCAGCCTGCAGGGCAGCCTTGTGGGCGTCCAGCATGGACAGGTCAACGACTTCCAACTGGCCGATGCCGACCTTGTTGCCGGACATGTCGAAGTCCTTGTAGTCACGGAAGACCAGCTCGGTGGGAGTGGCGCCGTCAACAGCAGACTTGACCTTGAACATTTCCATGCCCAGGGCCATGGTGTCAGCAACACCGGCGATCTTGGCCAGAGCTTCGACAGCAGCCTTGTCGGCGTCGGTGCAGGTGACGGACTTGAACATGACGGTATCGCTCAGAATGGCGCACAGCATGATGCCGGCGATATTGGCAGGGATTTCAATGTCGTAGAAATCATACATGGACTTCAGCACGGTACAGCTGCAACCCACGGGCCAGACCCACATCTCCAGCGGGCCGGAGGTGGTGATGTCGCCCAACTTGTGGTGGTCGACGACGGCCAGGAGCTCGCCCTTGTCCAGATTGTCGATGGTCTGGGAAATGTCAGTGTGGTCGACCAGAATGATCTGCTGATCGGTGGCATCGGCGACGATCTCGGGAGCGGCAAAGCCGAACTTTTTGAGAACGAAAGCGCTCTCAGGGGCAATTTCACTCTGGGTAACAGCCTTAGCTGCCATTCCACGCTTGGTGTACAAATCGGCGGCACCAATCGCGCAGGCGACAGTGTCGGTATCGGGGTTTTTGTGTCCAACAACCAGAATAGCCATATTTAGTCCTCCTAATTGAATTATCCTCATTATAAGGAAATTGTGCAGTCAAAAGAGAATGTGACGAATATCACAACCTGCCTCGACTGCCAAGCTAAAAGCGTGGCCAAATAGCGAAAAGAATGAAAAGACTTATGCCTGTTGCCAGGATGACATAGGCACGTTTTAAGCGCAGGGCCATCACCCCGCCCAACGTGGCAGCCATCCACAGGTGCACCCAGGTCACATTTATGGACGTAAACAGCTCAGGATACATTGAAAATATGAATTGGAAGAATTGTTTCAAAAGTAAAATGGAAATGAAGAAAGTCACCCATCCCATGATCAGGGTTCTTCCCAGGGATTGCAGAATGAGTCGGCTGGGCACATGAGAGGATTCAGGATTTCGTGCCCAATTTAACAAGGTGTTGTACCCGGCCCGCTCACGATCGCGAAGCCAGCCTTCCAGTTTGGTTCCAAGCCACGCCAAGGGCATACTGGCAAAAACAATCCCCATGATTTTTGCCGGATTCTCCAAACCGAAAAAAGTGGTCAACGAAAGTGCCGCAAATGTGGCCGCCGTCAACTGCGGCGGAATGAATGTACCGGCAGGAATCATGTCGAGCCAAAAAAGCTCAAAGAATATGGCTATGGAAAGACTTGTCGAGTACTCGCCGGTAAAGATGCCCCAAAAGAATCCTACCACGAGGGGACGTTCCAGCAAGCCGATGCTTATGGAGAAACGAAATAAGGAGAACAGGGCAAAAAAAAAGCGACCAGGGCAAACCAAGCAAGTGGATTATGAATGAGCATGAATCAGAACCTCACCTGAATTGGGTCGTTTGGAACGCATCTGAAGTCGAGCTCAACACCCTTCCGACTCAGATGCCTCAGACAACTCTCGTCTTCATCCGATAAAGCGACACTCGGAGAGACCTGTCTTTTCCCCGGTTTGTAATGCACATTTCCGATATTCAGCACAGCGAAACCGAAGCCGGAATCAAATGCCCTACGGGCATCCACGCAACTGGAAAACAGGACCAGAGCTTCCGTCCCGTCATCGGCATTCAGAGATGATAATGCCTGGGCAACATTTTCCACTATAACGAAGGAACTGTTGACGGTCTGCGGGATCGCCAGGGACATTATCTCCTGCTGCAACACATCATGCGCGAGTTCGTCATTGGCGACGATGAGCGTCCTGGCACCGGTATACGGCAGCCATGCTTCAATTATCTGACCGTGAATCAAGCGGTTGTCAATTCGGACAAGAATCACGGTGTCACCTTACTTTGCTGCTTTTTTGCGCAGCATGGCACCCGCGACCTTGATACCCTGCTGGCCAGCTTCCTTGGCCTTTTCGGCCAACGCGTGAAGTTTCATGGATCGTGATTGCAGCGTGGATACGAGCATGGGCAGGTTGACCCCGGTGATGACCTCCATGTTTTCGGATTTCATCAGGGAAAGGCTCATGGTGGTAGGAGACCCTCCAAAAAGGTCTGTCAGTGCAACTACGCCCTTGCCGTTCTCCACGGACTGAATGGCATTTCTGACTGCCTCCATGGTTTCATCGACGCTTTTGTCAACGTCGATCCCCACGGCCAGACAGTTTTCCTGTTTGCCCATGACCATTTCAGCCGCCCCCAGCAATGCTTCGCCAAAGGCACCGTGTGTCACCAGAACCACGCCAACCATAGTAGTATCAGACTTTGCAGTCATATTTATCCAAGTTCCATGTGTCTATGTTCAATTGACGCTGTATACCCTTTTTTCTTGAGGGTTGCCAGCACCGACTCGGCCACTGAAACCGACCGGTGGCGTCCTCCTGTGCAACCAAGGGCGATGGTGATCCTGTACCGCCCTTCGTCCGCATAGAGCGGCAAAAGATAGGTCATGAATTCAAGGAAACGCTTTTCGAATTCGCTGCCGACATCACTGCGCAGGACATACTCGGCAATGACCTTGTCTTTGCCGGACAATGGCCTGAGTTCCTTTACAAAATATGGATTGGGCAGGAATCGTAAATCAAAAACCAGATCGGCCTCGGAAGGAACTCCATACTTGAAACCAAAGGTGATGATATGCACCCGCATACCGCGTCCAGCTTCTTCGATGGACGACCACTTGGTCTGTATGACGCGGCGAAGGTCGTGGATGGAATAATCCGTAGTGTCAAGGACCAGAGCCGCTCCAGAACGCACTGGAGCCAGGAGTTCCTTCTCCTGTTCCAAGGCCTGTTCCAGGCCAAGATTCCGGCTCTCCAGAGGATGGGGGCGGCGCGTGGTGGCGTAACGCCTGACGAGTTCACCCATTTTGGCCTCCAGGAACAACACCTGAGGTGCAATTCCCAGATTGGCAAAATCATGTAAGGCCTGCTCCCATCCATCGACAAACTCAAATTGCCGTAAATCCATGCCCAAGGCCAGCCCTCTGTATTTGCTATCGAATTTGAGAATCAGATCAGCAATCTTGGGTGACATCTCTGATGGCAACCCGTCAATACAGAAAAAACCAAGGTCTTCGAATACCTTGAGGGCAGTACTTTTTCCGGAACCGGAAAGTCCCGTAATAATGACAACAGGGAATGGATTTGTCGGGGTCAATGGAAGCCACCTGCCCCTTTAAACGCCCTTGAGAAGCCCCCACAGGGCTTCAAGGTTGTCAGCAGCCTGAAATGCCTTGCGGAACTCCTCGTCCTTGAGAAGACGGGATATCTGTGCAAGTACTCTCAAGTGCATACCAGCCACCTGCTCCGGTGCCAGTACTAAAAAGATAAATGTACATGGATTATGGTCAAGAGCCTCAAATTCAACACCTTTTTGACTTCTCCCAACGACCACGACAACTTTATCAAGGTCATCCAACTTGCCATGGGGAATGGCAATTCCGTCACCAATACCCGTAGTACCGAGTTTTTCACGTTCAAGAAGGACACGGACCGCCTGGTCCGTGTCCATCTCTGGATATTTATCGCCCAGCGGGACGATGAGTTCCTTCAGTACGTCCGATTTGGTCACGGACACAAGGTCTGGAAGGATAAGCTCCTTCGCCAAATATTCACCGAGCTTCATAGTTAGTTTCCAGGGTCGATCAGGCCGTAATCGCCGTTCTTTCTTTTATAAATCACATTGACGCCTTCCGTCTCCGCATTGCGAAAAACAAGGAAGTCGTTTTCACGGGCATCAAGTTGCATTGCCGCTTCATCCACGGACATGGGCTTAGGCTCATACGAATCCGTCCCGACAATTGTTGGGGGGGCGTTGGAAGCCATGTCTTCATAGGACAGGTAGTTCATCTGCACCATTTTATTCGGTTGAGCCTGCCGGGGCCGATTCTTCATCTTTTCCCGCATCCTGCGCAATTGGGCTTCAAGCTTGTCCAGAACCATGTCTATGGTAGAGTACATATCTTCGGAATCTTCGTAGGCGGATATATGTATGCGATCCGAATTGAGGATCACATCCGCCTTGTGGCGAAACTTGTCGACCAACAGATTCACCTGAAGATCGGCTTCAGCATCGGAAACGTATTTGGACACCTTTTCAAACCGCTTTTCAGCGTAGCCCTTGAGATGATCGGACGGCTCAAAGTTCTTGAAAGTGAAGCTGATGTTCATACGCTGCCTCCTGGTTGTGAGTGCGACAAGCAGAATCAGAAATACTGCTTGCGTTTTGAAGACGAAGCAATCCCCATTGCCGAACGGTATTTGGCAACCGTGCGCCTGGCGATATTGACATCAAGCTTTTCTTGAAGAATTTCGCCAATCCGTTCATCGCTGAGCGGTTTCTTCGTGTCTTCACCTGAGATCATTTGCTTGATGAGGGCCTTGACGCTTTCCGAACCCACCTGCGAACCATCGTTCAAATCCAGAGCAGAATTGAAAAAGAATTTCAACTCGAAAATGCCGTGCGGAGTTGAAACGTATTTACTTGTGGTTATACGGCTCACTGTGGATTCGTGCATCTCGATATCCTCGGCTACCTCCTTGAGAATCAAGGGCTTGAGCTTAGTCACACCCTCTTCGAAAAAACCTCGTTGAAAGCGGACAATGCTCTCTACTACTTTATACAATGTTCGCTGCCGCTGGTACAGGCTTTTCATAAGCCAGGCGGCAGAGCGCATCTTTTCCTGAAAGTACTCTTTTTCCTTGTCAGCCGCACCCTTCATGGAATCCATGTAGAAGGTGTTCATCTGCAGCCGGGGCATTCCGTCTTCATTGAGAATGATGACGAAATCCTCGCCATACTTGTACACAAAGACATCCGG
This sequence comes from Pseudodesulfovibrio sp. S3, assembly GCF_004025585.1. NCBI lineage: Bacteria > Pseudomonadati > Thermodesulfobacteriota > Desulfovibrionia > Desulfovibrionales > Desulfovibrionaceae > Pseudodesulfovibrio > Pseudodesulfovibrio sp. S3. The sequence continues at coordinate 59,295 of NZ_QTZO01000003.1, read as the reverse complement.
GCTGACATAGTGCGGTTCCGTGCTGGAAAAATTGGCTCCGGGCATGGGATCCAAGGTCTGAAGCAAATCAAGATACGCCTTGAGTTCATCCATGGATATCTTGAATTTGCGAGTCAAAGGCTTATATCGATTCTTCTCCAGATCCTCCAGATGGTCGCGAACCAAGGACACGAGAATCGGATCGTCGTATCCAAGAACCTCCATCTGCACGAGCAGACATTCCTGGGGAGTTCTGGCCGCCACTCCAACAGGATCAAGATGCTGGACACGAAGAATAACGGATTCAACTTCTTCTTCAGTGGCCTGAACCATGGAAGTCAATTCTTCCATGGTGGCCTGAAGGTATCCGTTGGAATCAATGTTGCCGAGAATGACATCACCAATGGCGATTTCATGCTCCGTAAAAGTGGAAAGCCTCATCTGCCAGCTGATGTGTCCTTCAAGTGACGGCTTGGAGGCAAGCCGAGCTTCAAAGGACATCCCCTCCTCAAGCATTTCGGCATCACGGGACGCGGCCTGCTTGGAGGTGCTGGAAAACTCGCCGAGATAATTTTCCCAGTCCGCTGTGCGAACCAGTTCTTCCTGAACTTGAGACTCGGTCAGCACTTCGGGAGTTTCAGGAACCAGGGCTTCGTTCTCGGCTTCATCAAGAAAAGGATTCTCCAAAAGCTCTTGCTGCACAGTCTCAAGCAGTTCAAGACGGGAAAGTTGCAGCAGCTTAATGGCCTGCTGCAACTGGGGCGTCATGACCAGTTGCTGAGAAAGCTTGAGTTGTTGTCTGAGTTCCAATCCCATAATCTTGAGGCTGCTCTTTTTTTTAACGTGGAAAGAATATACTTTTTTCCAGACAGTCCCGCATTAATATGATTTCATTGTGCCACAGCTGAATCGAGGACGCAATACAATTGTTATAACATCCCGTTACTATTAATAATCCAACAACAAAATTTGAGCATGAAAAAAGTGTACCAACCTTTGGGTACTGTGTAAATCGCCAAAGCGTGAAAGTTATGGAAAAGGGGAATTTACAGGCTGAAATCTTCGCCCAGATATATCTGTCGGGCACGACTTGATTGAACGATCTCCTCAGGAGATCCTTCCAAAATGACAGTCCCTTCGTAAACCAGATAGGCTCTGTCGCAAATGTTCAATGTTTCCCTGACATTATGATCTGAAATCAGGATACCGATCCCCATGCTCTTGAGCACGGAAATGATTTCTTGAATATCAATGACCGCGATAGGATCGATGCCGGCAAATGGTTCGTCCAGCAAAATGAACTGAGGGGACAGGATCAACGCCCGGGCGATCTCCAGCCTGCGCCGTTCGCCGCCGGACAAGAACATGGCCGCCTGGTCCGCCAACCTGGAAATGGTGAACATCTCCATCAGCTCATCGGCTCGCGCTTGCTGCTCTCTCGACGTCATCGAGGTCTGTTCGAGAATGATTTCCAGATTCTGCCGAACAGTCAGTTTCTTGAATATGGAACTCTCCTGCGGGAGGTAGCTCACGCCCAATCGAGCACGCTCATGCAGCGGCTTGTCCGTCAGGGTTTGGCCCCCCAGCGAGACATGCCCGGTGTTGGGTTCGACGATACCCACAAGCATATAGAAAGTAGTCGTCTTGCCTGCACCATTGGGGCCGAGAAGCCCGACAACTTCCTTGGGGTTGAGCTCAAGATTGATGCCACGCACGACCTCTTTGTGGCCGTAACGCTTGGAAAGATTTGCCGCCCGGAGTCCGTCGGCCATTTACTTCACCTTCAGGTTGTCAGGGGTCATGAATATCGCCTTGACGCGTTTCTCGCTGCCGCCGATGACCTCAGATCGGTTGTCCTTGATGTGAAAATTGATCACTTCTCCGGTCAGGCTGTTGGGCCCGTCCACCAAGAGAGGGCTTTGCTCCATCTTGAGGGTCTGCGTAACCACGAAATACGTCAGCTTTCCGCAAGACCCTTCGGTGGTGCCTTTTTTGGCCCGGACATTGCCCTGGGCGATAACGCGATCCACACTGTCAGCGGAAAATTTCTTATTCTCCTTGGAGGACAGGTAGGCAGAAATGTTGTCTGCCCACAGGGTCAACTCTCCATGCACCGCCACCACATTCCCCACAAAGGCAACGACTTTTCCGGACTCGTCATAGGTCATACGGTCAGAAGTTATCTTCACCGGTATGCGGCTGGGGTCGATCCCGACCTTGATGGGATCGGCGGGCGGCGTCGCTGCAACAGGGGCCTTGACCTCGCCTTCACCGCTGTCGGCGACAACGACTTTCGCTTCAGGAACCGCTGCGGATTCAACATTTGCTTCCGGTTCGGGCGTATTCGCCACGGCATCAGGAACAATTTTCAGGAACCGGGCATTGGCATAGCCGACAGCCTTGGTCAGATCTTGTTGGGTTTCATTGAGATTGAACACGGCAACCCAGCCGTCTTTGAGAAAATCCGCTTTGACGCGCTGCCCCTTGGCCAAGGTCAGAACGTGTTCGCCATCCTTGTTGGGCTGCGAACGCACGTTGAGATTCTGGGTGGCCTCTCGAATCTCGCCCCAATCCTGCGCCAAGCCAACTGCTGGAACCAGCAATAAGGTCAAAACGAGCAGACACACTGTTCTAGGAAAGTTCATCACAACGCCTTATTCCTTGTCATTTATAGAGGACTCCGCTCCAACCCTTCAGGGGCCAGCAAGGCCTCCACTCCGCCCGCAGCCACAAGCTGTCGTGTGATCAGGTCGATCTCCAAAGCCGTTGCCGTGATGGTCATGTCGGGACGACGAACGGTCACCCCTCCCTTGAGATACACCTTATCAATTGCACCGACATAATCAAGCTGTTGCGCGTCCAGGGCCAAATCACCGAATCGACCGCTCACCCCGTCCGACAGGGTAAGGTTGTCGTTGGCCTGATCGACTTCTCCCCGGTCCGCACGGACATAGACCTCCTGACGATCATCGCCGAAATAGGCCGTCAACTGCGGGTAGTCAACGCCGATAAGCCCTTTCTCCTGATTGTACTTGGCTGTTTTGGCAAGCAGTTTCCATGTCATGCTGCCCTGTTTCCCCTGCACGAGTTCAATATCCTCGGCAGACACGTCAGCTTCATCAAACAGCCTTTGACGCGATTTCGTCAATTCCTTTGAGGTTGATTCAGGGTCGACGATGGGATCGGAAAAGAAAATCGCTTTGATCCCTATGCCGAGCATGAGTCCAAAGACAAAAATCAAAACCAGTGTCAGAGCCGGGCGCCCTTTCATCTAGTCCACCCATTGCTTCAAGGCTTGTTTCTTGAGTCCGCGGGCCTCCAAGATAAAGACAATGGCCTCACGGACAGCACCATGCCCTCCACTTCGAGAGGAAACCCAGTCGGACACTTCCAGAACCTCGGGCACTGCATTGGGTACGCACATGGCAAGACCCGCGCGTTTCAATACGTCGAGATCAATCCAGTCGTCACCCATGAAGGCAGCCTCCGACGGATCGACGCCTACCTTGGAGCAGATATCCTCAAACAGAGGCCCCTTGTGGTGCTGGCCCGAATGATAATGAGTGATGCCCAGTTCCCTGACCCGGGTTTCCACCGGCTTCTGATCAAGCCCGGTGATCACCCCGATTTCAAGGCCCACAGCCTGGGCCATTTTGATGCCGAGGCCGTCCTGGACATGAAAACGCTTCATGGCGATACCGTTGTCGTCATAATACAGACCGCCGTCCGTCAGGACGCCGTCCACGTCAAGCACCAGCAGCTTGATGTTTTTCGCCAGCTCGGAGGCGTCAGCCACGATTGATCTCCCACAGTGCTTTCAAACGGATGAGCAAGGATTCGACCTTGTCGAGGGGCAAACTGTTCGGCCCGTCGCACAATGCGTTATCCGGGTCGGGGTGAACCTCCATAAAGACTCCGTCCGCTCCGGCGGCCACTGCGGCCGAGGCCAGAACAGGCACATATTCACGTTGTCCACCGGAAGCACCGCCGAGTCCGCCCGGCAACTGAACCGAATGGGTGGCATCCATGACCACGGGAACGCCAAAGGCTTGCATCTGGGGAATGGAACGCATGTCCACCACCAGATTATTGTATCCGTAGGTGGAACCTCGTTCGGTCAGCCACACCTGGTCATTGCCGGAGGCACGCACCTTATCCACGACGTTCTTCATATCCCACGGGGCCAGAAACTGGCCCTTCTTTACATTGACGATCCGCCCTGTCCCGGCGGCTGCCACAAGCAGGTCGGTCTGACGGCACAGGAAGGCGGGTATCTGCAGCACATCCGCCACCTCTGCGACCACTACGGCCTGTTCCGGGTGATGGATGTCCGTGATCACGGGAAGCCCGGTGGCTTTCTTGACCTCGCTCAGGATTTTCAGCCCTTCTTCCATGCCAGGGCCACGGAAACTGGTTACCGATGTCCGATTGGCCTTGTCGAAAGAACTTTTGTAAATAATGGGAATATTGAGCTTGGCGGACAGCCGCGCCAAAAACTCGGCTGTTTCGAGAGCTATTTCCCGACTTTCAATGGCACAGGGTCCAGCCAGAATGAACGGACCGGACTTACTGACTTCATACAGGTTTGCCATACCTACTTCTTGCCCTTTTCGTCCTTGGCAGCCTTGATAAAGTCCCTGAACAGCGGATGCGGGTTCATGGGATTGGACTTGAACTCCGGATGGAACTGACATCCCAGAAACCAGGGATGAACCTGATGCGGCAATTCCACAATCTCGACAAGAGAGTCGTCGGGAGCGGTGCCGGACAGAATCATGCCGTTTTCCTCGAATTGTGCAATATACTCGTTGTTGTATTCAAAGCGATGGCGATGGCGCTCATCAATGTTCACGGCCTTATAGGCAGCGTAGGCGATGGAATCTTTCTTGAGCTTACACGGATAAGCTCCAAGACGCATGGTGCCGCCCTTTTCTGATTCCTCACAGCGGGTTTCCGTCTTCTTGGTGCGGAAGTCGAACCATTCTTTCATCAGATATATGATGTTGTGGGGAGTGGTCTTGTCGAATTCCTCGGAATTGGCACCCTCCAGGCCGATCACATTGCGGGCAAATTCGATGCAGGCGCACTGCATGCCAAGGCAGATGCCGAAGAACGGCACCTTGTTTTCGCGGGCATACTTGATGGCCAGAATCTTACCCTCGACACCGCGGGAACCGAATCCTCCGGGAACAAGGATACCGTCCAGGCTCTTGAGCTTCTTCTCCACGTTGGCCGGAGTCACTTTCTCGGAATTCACGTATTCAAGCTCGACCTTGACTTCATTGGCCACGCCACCGTGCACCAACGCTTCGTGAAGACTCTTGTAAGCCTCGGTCAGATCAACATATTTGCCGATAACACCGATTTTGACGGACCCTTTGGGGTTCTTGAGCCTGTAATTGAGCTTTTCCCAGGGTTCGAGTTCGGCGTTCTTAGCGGGCAGTTTCAGGAGAATGGCGATCTTCTGGTCGACGCCTTCCTCATAAAATTTCAGGGGAACTTCGTAAATGGATTCGACATCCACACCGGTAAAAACGGCATCCTGGTCAACATCGCAGAAGAGCGCGATCTTCTGTTTGAGATCATTCGGCAGTTCCACCTCGGAACGGGCAATAATGATGTCGGGCTGAATGCCCACACTGCGAAGCTCCTTGACCGAGTGCTGGGTGGGCTTGGTCTTCAATTCGCCTGCGGCTTTGATGTAGGGAACCAGGGTCAGGTGGATGAACAGGACGTTCTCCTTGCCCAGGTCGTTCTTGAGCTGACGAATGGCTTCCAGGAAGGGCTGGCCTTCGATGTCACCAACGGTGCCGCCGATTTCGATCAGGGCCACATCCTCGCCGTTGGGCAGATTGATGACCGCTTCCTTGATGGCGTCCGTGATATGCGGGATTACCTGCACCGTACCGCCCAGGTAATCGCCACGGCGTTCTTTTTGAATAACCGAGTTGTAGATGGAGCCGGAGGTGTAGTTGTTTTGCTGGCTCAACGCAGTGCCGAGATACCGTTCATAGTGCCCCAGGTCGAGATCGGTTTCAGCACCGTCGTTGGTGACATACACTTCACCGTGCTGAAAGGGATTCATGGTGCCGGGGTCGACATTTATATAGGGATCAAGCTTCTGAATGGTCGCCTTGAGGCCGCGGGCCTGGAGAAGTGCCCCGATGGATGCCGCGGCCAGGCCTTTGCCCAGAGAAGAGAGAACACCACCGGTAATAAATATGAATTTGGTTTTCATATGCTCGAAAGCCCCTTAGTTATACTTAAATTACAATACGATATCATGATCGACATCATCTGTCGGCCATGTTGACTGTCATGCGTCGGGCACGTATGTTCCTGCCCAGCACGCGCTGCTCAGCAAATTTTGCAGGGTAATGCGACAAAGTCAATACGAAGAGGAGAATTTCATGGCCCGCGTCAACGCCCTTGTCATCACCGGATACGGCACCAACTGCGAAAAGGAATCAGCTTACGCCCTTGAGCAGGCAGGTGCGGATCACGCCGATATCATATATTTTTCCGATCTTGCAGCAGGCCATGTACGCATGGACGACTATAACTATCTGCTCTGTCCAGGCGGTTTTCTTGACGGCGACGATCTCGGAGCAGCCCAGGCAGCCGCGCTCCGTTGGCGCTGGTCCAACGATGCTGACGGCAAACCCGTGCTCGACCAGCTCAAGGGATTCTTCGACAAAGGCGGCATCATCCTGGGTATCTGCAACGGCTTTCAACTGCTATGCAAACTCGGCCTGCTCCCTGCCATCGGCGGCAAATATTTTGAACGCCAGGTCTCCTTATCCTACAATGACTCCGGCCGGTTCGAAGACCGCTGGGTCCGCCTGAAAACAAACCCGGCCTCTCCCTGCGTGTTCACCAAGGGCATCGATTGCCTGGATGTTCCCATCCGGCACGGCGAAGGCAAGATAATTCCCATGGATGCCGCCACATTTCAGGCACTTCAGGACGACAACCTGATCGCGGTCCAATACGTCGATCCAAAGTCCAATGAGCCGACCTTGGAATATCCTTACAATCCCAACGGTTCTCCTCTGGGCATCGCCGGATTGACCGATCCCTCGGGCCGCATCCTGGGCCTCATGCCCCACCCAGAGGCCTACAATCATCGCACCAATCATCCGTCCTGGACTCGCGGCACCGATCCGAACATCCCGCTCGGCCTGACCATGCTCGAAGCCGGGGTGCGCTATCTGAAGGCCCAATAGCCCCGTATCCATGGCTGCCCCAACTCCTCCGAAACCGCCTGCCGGAACCAGTTGGCGCTCCCTCATGGATGTGGCCTTTGAAGAGGCGTGCAAGGCGGCCAGGACAGACGAGGCACCCATAGGGGCAGCCTTGTTTGCCCCGGACGGATCGCTTATGGCTTCGGCCCACAACCGGCCCATCGCCCTGAACGATCCCACCGGACATGCCGAGATCTTATGCCTACGCAAAGCGGCCGAGATCACAGGGAATTACCGCCTGACCGGGAGCATCTTGGCGGTCACGCTCGAACCCTGCCTCATGTGTACCGGCGCGCTCATTCACGCTCGGATCGCAGGAGTGGTCTTTGCTGCCAGGGATGAACGGGCCGGAGCGTTGGTCACCAACCTTCAGGGGTGTTCCCTGCCCTTCACCAACCACCATATGTGGACGGTCGAGGGCGTTATGGCCGAAGAATGCCGAGGTCTGCTCAAGCGTTTTTTCCTTGAACGCAGAAAGTAGCGCCCTATCCCTTTACAAGCGGACAAACCGCCTTACCTTCTCGTTTCAACAAATATTTACATACTCAGGAGCTCTGATATGAAAATTGCTATTCCCACCCGCGACGGCAACATCGACGACCATTTCGGCCATTGCGACCACTACACCATCATGACCCTGGACGACGACAGGAACATCGTCGGCAAGGAACGGATGGATTCACCCGAAGGATGCGGCTGCAAATCCGACATCGCCCCGGTCCTGGCCGAAAAGGGCATTAAAGTCATGCTCGCCGGCAACATGGGCCAGGGCGCGCTGAACATCCTGAAAGGCGTGGGCATCGAAGTGGTCAGGGGCTGCTCCGGTCCCATCGACGAAGTTGCCGCCAAATGGCTTGCCGGTGAGCTTCAGGACAATCTCATCACTTGCGACCACCATGATTGCGACAATCACGACCACGACCACAGCCAACTGAAGCCGCTGTAAGAACACTTTCAAGGCAAGATAAAACGCATTCCGGCCCGCTGTCGGAAGGCGTTTTCATTCTATTGCCCATTAGTCAGAAGCACACCAGGGCCAAAAGGTGCTTGCCAGTTGCGCTCAGTCTGTTTATAAACCCTTTCCACATCGGCACTAGCCGCAAGCGGAGAGGTAGCGAAGTCCGGCCGTAACGCGCTCGACTCGAAATCGAGTTATGGGTTCATAGCCCATACGTGGGTTCGAATCCCACCCTCTCCGCCACGAATTGAAAAGCCCTGAGTATTTCTACTCAGGGCTTTTTGTGTTTATTCGAAATGGGTATTGTGCCCCCCCCAGATATGAAGAACTTATTCTTCCCCGTTGAGTTGTGGGAACACAACAGGCAACCGGCCAATACCGCGTCTTGGTCGGCGACAAGTGGCACATCGCGACACCGAGGTCGTGATTATTTCTACTGTTCCTCGGTCAGTTCAATAAGGCCAGGTTCAAGCTTATGCAGGAAACGGGTTGTGATGAATTCCTCACTTTCACGAATCAGACGCGCACGGCAAATGTATCTCAGTGTAAGCTTGACGCCGAACATTCCTACGGAAATATAGACCTTTGGAGTCAGCGTGTTAAAGTAGATCTTGTTTTTTTCGAATGTTCTCTTCACTTTTTCAAGATCAATGGAATTTGCTCTCGAGTATTCGTTGGCCACTTCCAGTAAAAGAATCTTTCCCTTTTCCCAATCACTCTTTCTGGTGACTGAAAAAGTCATCTCGTTCCATATGAAACCGGCACCACGAGTGGCATTGATTATTGGGAGCGTGTGGACAAGGGAATTGGGAATCTTAATCATCCTGCCGGTGCTGTGACCTGTAGACTGGTCTTGTCCTAGTTCAAGAAGGGTGAAATACAGAAGCCCTTTGTCAATGACATCACCGGCATGATCTCCCACTTGAACCCTGTCGCCAATTGCGAAAAGTTCACGCCAGAAAATCACGAAAGAACCCAGAAAATTCAAAATGATTTCCTTGGCTACGATGGTCAATGCGGCTGCAACGATAGTCAGGGCTGTCAACATCGGGCCGATTCCATCCAGCCATATGACGACCATGGCAATGCCAAAGAAAAAAACAGCCGTGTATTTGATGACATACTGGGATTCAGAGATCCGTTCTTTGTTCTTCTGTGAAATCGAAATGGCGATCTTTGCAAACACGGTTATGACAATTGCCAGGATCAGACTTGACAACACTTTGATTCCAAAAGGATTATTGAAGATATCTTCCATGCAAACTCCATGTACTCTTAAATTCACATACAGTATCGGTGCATATGGATGAGGAAACAAGTCTCATCCAGCACACGTTTGTCAGTACACAAACGGGAATAGCACCCCGCCAACTCTATTAAGCTACTCACTCATTTTCAACAGATACATAGTCATGTATTACTACAATTCTTGCCCATGAAGCAGATTGAACTGCAAAGACAAAGCAAAACGCCATTGCCTCCCGACGTCAACCGGATTATCAAACCGTCATGGACTCCTCTCCTTTCACGCAAAAAGTCATCCATGCCATCCGTTCCATACCCAGGGGCAAAGTAACGACTTATGGCACTATTGCAACCATGGCCGGCAATCGTCGCGCAGCACGCCAGGTTGCACGCATCCTGCACTCCTGCTCGCGCAAGGAAGAGCTTCCATGGCATAGGGTTGTCAACAGGGAAGGGAAAATATCCCTGGGACAACTCCAGGGATACGATCTGCAAAAATCGCTGCTCCTGGCAGAAGGAATTGAGTTTGATCATGCGGATCGATCCTCATGGACCGATTCCAATGGCCAATCTGACAAAGCCATTTCCGTCAACAAGAAAGCCGTTGCCAATACCTATTCGCTGTTTTATCAACGCCCATGCTCAGTAACAGGCCATTAGGCTTACTTTACGCCCTCCTGGCGGTGACCATCTGGTCCGGCAACTTCATCATTGCCAGCGGGTTTGTGGGCATCGTGCCACCGATCACTCTGGCCGCATTGCGCTGGACTACGGCGAGCTTGTTTTTGTTTCCTTTTGCGGCAAAATCCATGCGTCGGGACATGGCCGCCCTGCTCGAACACAAGTACTCCCTGCTTGCCGCTGCCTTCACGGGCGTCACAGTGTTCAATACGCTGGTTTACATCAGCGCCTGGACAACGGACACGGTGAATCTGGCCCTGCTGGCATCGATCACGCCAGTCTTTGTTGTCATCCTCGCCCGTATCTTTCTCAAGGAAACGATTTCCCCGCTTCGCACGGTCGGCCTATTGGTGGCCATCTGCGGCATGATGATAATCGCAACTAGAGGCAACATGGATGTCCTGCTCGGCTTGACTTTCCGTGCAGGCGATCTCTGGATGCTTTTTGCCGGATTCCTCTGGGCCATATATTCGATTCTGGTCAAGCGAAAGCCCGATACGATCAGCCGAAAATCCTATCTTGGCGCCATTTTCTTCCTGGGAGTCATTCCGCTCATACCGGCCGCTTTGATCGAACAACATTTTTATCCGGCCTGGTCCGTGACCCCGGCCATTGTCGGGGTTATGCTCTACATCGGAATCGGGGCATCCCTTATAGCCTTCATCCTCTGGAACTCCGCCATCATGCTCATCGGTCCCGGCACGTCCGCCCTGTTTCAGTATTTCATTCCGGTTTTCAGCGGCATAGGCGCCTACTTCCTGCTGGGACAGCCCATCACATGGGCTCATGCGGCTGGCTTTGTCCTCATTTTTTCAGGCGTGGCCATGGCCACCCGATCCAGGTGACAGTTCGTCGAAAACCATGGAGAGGGGTTGCTTTTTTACAACGTTTTACAATAGATTGAGCACCATGAAACAGATACTTTACTCCTTATGCATCATTGTTGTCCTGACTTCCCTTTCCGGTTGTTCCACCAAAATCCCTGTGATGGGAATGAAGGACGGCCGTTTTGCAGCCTGTACTGTGGACGATTGCGTCTCCTCCCAAACCGATGACGTGAAGTATAAAATCGATCCGATCAAGGCCACGGGCAGCCCCGAGATAGTCATGGTGGACCTCGCCAACTCAGTGGAGTCCATTTTTGGCGGCAAGGTCCTTGAGGCCGACGGCAACTACTTGCGGGCCGAATTCAAAAGCACCATCCTGAGAACCATGGACGACGCCGAATTTTTCTATGATGAACAGGCGGGAGTGATTCACGTTCTTTCCATGTCCCGTGGCGATACTTTCGATTTTGACAGTAACCGCGAGCGCATCGAAAAGTTGCGTACCTTTTTTGAGAAAAAGAACTGATCGACGACAAAAAAAAGACCGCACCCTGGTGCGGTCTTTTTTTTGTTCATGCCATGCACTGCCTATTTGGAAATCGCCTCGTTGGGGCAGGTTTCAATAGCTTCGTCAACACAAGCAGCATCCGAGTCAGGAGCAATAACCACAGCCTTCTCCCCGTCTGCATCCATTTCAAAAACATCCGGGCATATTTCGACGCATGATTCACAGCCGATGCATTCATCCGGATCAATGACAATACTCATAAGCTCAACCTCCTGAGATACTGCAATTTGTTAAAAAAAACGCCAATTCGTTTTTATCTATAACCTGTGAGCCATTTTAGTTGCAACTGTTTTTCCATCTTTATTTTCCGACATGGATTCTTCATTGAGATACTGGGATAAATACAGTACTCCACGGCAATGCTTGAATTAGTCGCCATTATTTCAATAGTACTAGTCGCCGCATTTCTCCAGGGACTGACCGGATTTGGCTTCGGACTCATCGCCCTGCCGCTTCTAGGACTTTTTCTGAACATCAAGACCTGCGTACCGCTCATGGTGCTGCTGGCTGTTCTCATCAGCCTGTACCTGAGCATACGCCTGCGCGACAGCATCCATCTGAAAAGCATCTTCACCCTGATGCTGGCCACCCTGCCCGGCATTCCCTTGGGAGTTTACGTGCTCAAGCATGTTTCAACCCAAACACTGTCCATAGGACTCGGCATCCTGATGATCCTGTTCACAAGCCACCAACTCTTATATAAACCAAAATCCCGACAACTCAAGCCCATCTTCACAGTCCTTGCCGGTCTCTTGTCCGGTTTTCTTGGAGGAAGCATCGGCGCAGGAGGGCCGCCGGTCATTATTTACACAGCCTTGCAACCCTGGTCCAAAGATCAGGTCAAAGCGACACTGGCCTGCTACTTCGCCATTTCGGGTCTCATCATCATCGCATCACACGCCATTTCCGGGATGATCACACATGAAGTCCTGCGTCTTTACTCCATGTCGCTTCCGGCGCTTGTTGCGGGCATTTATCTTGGCACCCTAGCCTACAAGCACATCTCAGACCATGGATACCGGAAACTCGCATTCATCCTCGTATTTTTGCTGGGCCTGATGATGATTTTCAAGAACATCTGACGGCCCGCTGTAACATCATGGGGCAAACCACGGGAACAAGCTGCCGCGTCCTTACGCCCCTCCTGTCTGGGTTTTAATAAAAACTACTGCAAATCAATATAGTTGCAATCTCTCGGTGAGTTTTCAAGGGGAAAGGATCTGAAAATTATCCGGTGCAATGTGAGTTTCTCTTTATATTCTATCTATCATCTGTAATAAATGGAGGGTCATACAACCTCTTTCCAACACAGACATATGTTTGAACTGCTAAAAAAAATATTCAAGAAAGATCAGTTGATACTCCTTGGCACCGGCGTCTCGGTCACCCTGATCATGATCTTTTTCTTCATCAGCAAACCTCAATTCCTTTATTTATTGGAATTGAAAATTTACGACCACTACCTGAAAGAATACCATCATCCGGCAGCCACACAAATCCCGGTGATCATCGATCTCGACGAAAAGAGCTTGGCCGAACTGGGGCAATGGCCCTGGCCGCGATACCGGGTCGCCATGCTTCTCAAATTTCTCACCGCTTACGGTGCCATAGCCGTGGCTTCGGATATCATCTTTGTCGAACCGGACAGAACGTCACCCAATATAATGGTAAAGGATCTGAAAAATGAGCTTCAGATCGATATCGGCTTTCAGGGACTGCCCAACGACTTGATGGACTATGACAAGCTCCTGGCCTTCAACCTCAAGGACGGCCCGTATGTTCTCGGCATCGACTTCCTCAATAACAGGAAAGGACATACAACCGCCATCGAGCGAGATGCCAGTTTCATAAAACCGGCCAAGGTAGCCATTCTCTCTCCCCCAGGCGCCATGTCACCCCATGACGCTCTTCCCAAAGCCGACCAGATGATTTGCCCCATTCCGATCCTGTCCAAGGCGGCACCGCAAACCGGTTTCATCACCATCTCGCCGGACCTGGATTCCGTATACCGCAGAGTCCCGCTGCTCTACAGCTACAATAATCAAATATATCCAAATCTTGCCCTTGCCACACTGATGCAGGCATCAGGCATGAGCAACATGGTCCTCAAGATGTCTTCCATCGGCGTGGAGTCACTCAAATTTAACGGCGTCGTCATTCCCACGGATGCCAACGGTCAGATGCTCATCAACTACAGGGGCGGAATGAAGACCTTTGAGTACATCAGTGCTTCCGACGTCCTGCGCCGAAAACTCCCAGCCGGCCATCTCGATGGGCGCATCGCCATCATCGGCACGTCTGCCTCGGGTCTGAAGGATATCCGAGCCACTCCGCTCGATCCGGGCTTCCCTGGAGTGGAAGCCCACGCCACCATAATCGACAACATTTTATCACAGCAACTGCTCTCTGTCCCGGACTGGGCCCCGGGCTTTGAATTCGTTTCCATGCTGATCTGCGGAATTCTCACCACGTTCCTGATAATGTGGGCCAGGGCCTCCTGGATCATTCTCCCCCTGATCGGGTGTGGATATGTCATGTGGCACGGCTCGGTCCTGCTCTTCGAAGAACAGAACTATTTCATTTCGCCTATGTACGCCTACCTCACGCTGGCTTTGACATTCACCACCCTGACCATCATCAAATTCTGGCGCGAGGAAATTGCAAAACGGTTCATCCACGGTGCATTCGCCCATTACCTGGCCCCGTCCGTCATCTCTCAGATCATGGAAAACCCTGACGCTCTTTCCCTGGAAGGCCAGGAAAAGGATATCACCATTCAGTTCTCGGACGTACGCAGCTTCACCTCCTTGTCCGAAAAACTGACACCGACACAGGTTACCGACCTGCTCCACGACTATTTGACGCCCATGACGCGAATCATCACCGAGCATGAAGGCACTCTGGACAAATTCATCGGCGATGCGGTCATGGCCTTCTGGAACGCTCCACTTGACGTTGAAGACCACCAGGAGAAATCACTTCAGGCCGCCCTTGCCCAGCAGGAGAAGCTCAAGGAACTCAATGTGGAATTCCTCGAAAAATACGGCTTCACCATTGCCGTGGGAATCGGCATTCACTCCGGTTCCGTTCGCGTCGGCAACATGGGATCGGCCGACCTCTTCGACTACACCCTGATCGGCGACAACGTGAATCTCGCTTCCCGTCTGGAGAGTCTGACCAAATATTACGGTCAGAAACTGATCGTGAGTCAAAACATCGTAGACGCCTGCGGCGACAAATACTATTTCCGCATCCTGGACAACGTCCGGGTCAAGGGCAAAGAACAACCGGTGAAAATTTACACAGCCTATACCCTTGAAGAAGCGGAATCGCGCAAGGATGAACTTGCGCTGTACGAAAAAGCCCATGACACCTACACGGAAATGGACTTCAAGGAAGCCAAAAAACTGTTCACGGAACTCAAGGAAGCCGACGTTGAACCGCTCCTCTATGATCTCTACATCGAACGGTGCGAACTCCTGAAAGACAATCCGCCCGAGTGTGGATGGGACTGTGTATTCACTCACAAAACAAAATAAAAAAAAGAGCCGCAACAATGCGGCTCTTCTCTCGACATACTGCGGAAATACGATTCAAGGATTGTTCATCATGGCTTCGATGAAGCTGTCCGGCCACAAGGCAGGGGAAGGATCTCCCTCCATGAGCTGTTCCTTGGCCTTGGCGTCCAATTCAAAACCGTTCTTGATGAAGCTTGTATAAAAGCCTGCCACATCAATATCGCCGATGAGGATGCACCCGGCCAGCACATTGTCCTTGAAAATGAGTTTCCGGTATACTGAATTCTCCCGATCAAGATGGACGGCGGTTTCGTATTCGTCGTCATCGGCCAGATTGGTCTCGCCCACGGAGATGGTCGGCAATCCGTAATATGTAATGGAGTTCATGGACATGCCACCCGTATAGGGGGTGTTCGCACCGGCCATGTTTAGCCCGGCATAACGGCCTTGGGTATAGGCATTGGGCCAGATGGGACGAACGGTATATTCTCCGGTGAGCAGGTCCTTGGCTTCGGCCACATCGCCTGCGGCAAAGATATCGTTATCACTGGTGACCATGTAGTCGTTCACACGAATGCCCTGTTCGGTGACCAGGCCTGCCTGTGCAGCCAGTCCCATGTTGGGGCGAACGCCGGCGGCCACAATGACAACATCAGCAGCCACCATGCCTTTATCCGTTTCCACACCTTTGATGGTGCCGTCCTCGTAACGGACTATCTGCTTGGTGGCGGTGCCCTGAAGAAACCTGATGCCGTTCTTTTCCAGATGATTGACAATCAGTTCTCCGGCTGTTTCATCGAAATAGGTACGCATGATACGCGAGCGAACCACGATAGTGGTGTCCACGCCTTTTTCGGCAAACCCTTCAGCGGCTTTGAGCGCGATAAGCCCCGCGCCGATGACCACTACCTTCTTGACTTTATCCACCAACTCCTTGAGGATTTCCGCATGAGCCACGGTGGTGAAATTATGCACGCCGGGTCCGTCGATGCCTGCCAGGTTGGGCTTGACCGGGGTTCCTCCTGTGGCCAGAAGCAACCTGTCGTAACTCACGGTGTCGCCACAATCCAGAGTCAGGATTTTCGCCTTGGTGTCAATGGACAACACCCTGGAACCCAAGCGTATTTCAACCTTGTTTTTCTCGTAGAATTCCTTGGGACGAAACGGAAGCGTATCGAATTTGATCTTGTCCGACAGATAGTAGGAAATAAGCGGACGGCCGTAGGTCGGCACAGCTTCATCGCTGATTACCATGATGTTTCCGTTCTTGTCGTGTTGGCGAATGCCTTCAATGGCTCCTATGGCCGAAACGCCATTTCCCACAATAACGTAATTCATGCAAAGCTCCTCTTCATCCAAATCAATTTGCATTGACAATAATGACAATTGCGAACAGTCAAAACCTGGCGGACAAATTTTTTACACATTTTTTAGTAAATAATCCATCAGAATAAATTCAAACACTCGTTTCAGACTAACACTGTGTAAAAATTGTAAAAGTGACTTTTTAAAAAATTTGCAAGATACGTGAAGAAGCGCTATTTAAGGCACCTCCAAAACACACCTGTAAACGAGATAATCCAATAGTGAACATAGACGGAAACAAAATACTGATAGCCAACAGAGGCGAAATTGCCGTTAGGATCATGGAAGCCTGCTCCGATCTGGGACTGTCTTTTGTCGCACTCTATACCGATGAAGATTCCCAGTCCGGTCACCTAGACGTCGCTCGCAGACTCGGAGGCGAGCAGTCTCTTTACCGGATCCACAATTACCTTGACGCCGGCGACATCCTGTCCGTGGCGGACGAGGCCGGCGCCACTGCCATTCACCCCGGATACGGCTTCTTTTCCGAGAACTATCGTTTTGCGAGACGAGTAGTTCAGAGGGACAGACCCATGACCTTCATCGGTCCATCCTGGGAAGTCATCCGCGACCTTGGCGACAAGATCAACACAAAACGAATTGCCAGATCACTCGGGGTTCCGACCGTTCCCGGTTCCGACCGGGCTATATATGATGAATTGGAAGCCGAAGCCATTGCCGAAAGCCTGTTCGAATTCCAGGCAAAGATGGGAGTCAAAAAACCCGTTGTCCTGGTCAAGGCTTCCGCTGGCGGCGGCGGAATGGGCATCGACGAATGCGAGGACATGGCCCGTTTCAGGCAGACCTATCGCCGCATTCGAAACTATTCACTGCGGACCTTCAATGACGAAGGCGTCCTCATTGAACAGCGCATGTTCGATTTCAACCACCTGGAAGTCCAGATCGCTTCTGACCGGTCGGGAACCAATCCGGTCCACTTCGGCACCCGGAACTGCTCTGTGCAGAGTCCCGGCCTGCAAAAACGAATCGAAGTGGCCCCCGGATTCTGGCCGGACGGCTTATCCTACGCCTTTGACGCACAGAAACTGATCGACGACATCACCGAATACTCCCTGTCCATAGCCAAGGAGATCAAGTACGACAATGTCGGCACCTGGGAATGGATCGTGGCTCCCAACGGCGATCCTTACCTGATGGAAGTCAACACCAGAATCCAAGTTGAAAACGGTGTTTCAGCCTGTATCGCCTCGGTAAAAGGCGACAGGAATGTCAACCTCGTTCGGGAACAGATCCGCATCGGCCTCGGAGAGCCGCTCGGCTACACGCAAAGCGATGTCTCCTTCGACGGTGTCAGCATCGAATACCGTCTCATAGCCGAGGACACGACAAACGGTTTTGCCCCCTGGGTTGGGAAAATCCAGGAACTCGGCTGGCCTGGCCGCGACTGGCTGACCCTGCACACCCATGTCCCGCTGGATCGAACGTACCAGATTCCCACTGAATACGACCCCAACCTGGCTTTGGCCATCATTTGGGGAAAGAACCTTGAAGAGGCCAAACAACGCGGCCTGGAATTCCTCAGGGATCTCACTCTCAACGGCGTCGACTCCAGCGGATCAGACATGAAGTCCAACATCCCCTTCCTCATCGCAAAAACTGAAAATCTGCTCGAATTTTAAGCATATGAATATCGAAAAAACATTGCAGACACTTCTGGCGCGGGTGAATTACGCCCGCGAAATCCTGGGCAACAAGTCCCGTCCCGAACTGGACGCTTTCGCCAAGGAAATCAATGAATTCCAGGAAATGAATGCAGATCTTTCAGAAGATCTGGCCATTCGAGCCCTAGAATCTCTCAACCACAGATTGACAACCATGGAAGCGGCCATAGACGCACAGCTCACCGCCATGGACAAAGTCCGCATTGTTCGCCACCCGCAACGGGCCAGCCTCAAGGACATTCTGGAAAACGTCTACGACAACTATACCGAGATCGGCGGTCAGGACGAACACTCCATCGATCCCGGGATGCTCATTGCCAGGGCCTACATCACCCGTCGCCGAGGCAAAAAGATCATCAACCAACCGGTCATGGTGGTCGGCCAGGAAAAGGGCCACGGCGAAGAGTTCCGCAACGGCGGTTCCATCAAGCCCTGGGGAAACAGCAAGGCGCTGAAATACATGAAAGTTGCTGCCCTTGAGCAGATCCCCATCCATGCCTATGTGAACACGCCCGGCTCCTATCCGGTCGAAGATTTCCCCGGTGCTGCCCAGCAGATTGCGGAAAACATCTATGAAATGGCCGGATTGACGGTTCCTATCATCGCAATCTTCTCCGAAGGCGGCTCGGGTGGAGCCGAGGCCATCGGCATGGCCGACAAGCGCCTCATGCTGTCCCATGGCTATTATTCAGTCATTTCTCCCGAAGGGGCCGCTGCCATCGAAGGCCGCATCCGGGGTTCTGAACGCGCCCCTGTCGAACTGATCGAATCCTGTGCCATTTCCCAGCGCATCACTGCTCAGGACAACCTGGCCAATGGGTATATCGATGAAATCATCGAGGAACCACCCCTTGGTGCACGTGCCGAGCATTTCGATTTTTATAAACGCGTCCGGGAACAGGTCATACGAGCCACGGACGAAGTCTCCCTTGGTGTGCGCGGAGTCCGTTTGTTCCGTGCCGTGGCTATGCGCCATTTCAAGAAAAACACCGACATCATCGTCCGGTGGTCCCTCAACGAAAAAGCCCGTGAACGATTGATCGCCAAGCGGTTCAAGAAATACCGCAAGATGGCGCAACATGCATATCAGGACAACCGGTCGTTGCTGGACAAACTCAGTGCAACCAGTTCCGGCATCGTCTCAAACAGCGCGAGCTTGATCCTTTACGGCCTGCTCAAACCGTTCAAGCAGCGGATTGAGCGGTTGGCAGAAGAAATGGCCGATGAAGTCCATGTCATCACTGCCAAAATCGATGCCTTTTTCCGGTCCTTCCTCAGAAAGATCGGCATACGGCCTCAGGGTGACAAGCAAAAGGAAATGGAACTGACAGGTCTTTCCCAAGCCGAACCAATCGCCCCCCCTACGCTCACGGACAGTGTTTATACAAGCCCCCAAGCATTCATTGACCGGGAGGTAACCTGCCCTCATGCCAGCAAGCGCGGCTGCCTGGATATATGGGCACGCGACCTGTTCACGGATTTCGCCGGGGTTTGTCCCAATTGCGGATACAACTTTCCCATGGAATACCAATGGTATCTCCACAATGTCTTTGATCAGAATTCCATCCGTGAATTCAATCGGGACATAGCTTCCGGCAATCCAACGAAATTCCCTAATTTCGACGAGCGCATTCAGGCCGCAAAAAAGAAAACCGGCCTGCAATCCAGTTGCCTGACCTTCAACGCCAGCCTGGAAGGATTGCGCGTCACCTGCGCCACGCTGGTGGCCAATTTTCGTGGAGGTTCAGTGGGCGCGGCCGAAGGCGAAAAATTCATTCGCGCCCTGGAACTGGCTCAGACAAAGCACCAGCCGTTTCTGGCCTATATCCATGGCACTGCCGGCATCCGCATTCAGGAGGGCGTCAACGGCCTCATCCAGATGCCCAGAGTCACCTTGGCCGTGCGCAAATACATCGAGGAAGGCGGTCTCTACATCGTTCTGTACGACACCAACTCTTATGCCGGTCCCGTTGCCTCCTTCCTCGGCTGCTCCCCCTATCAGTACGCCGTGCGTTCATCCAGACTCGGCTTTGCCGGTCCGGGTGTCATCAAGGAAACCACCGGCATCGAGATACCTCCGAACTACCACAACTCCTTCAAGGCCCTGTCCCGAGGCCATATTCAGGGAGTGTGGAGCCGCAAGGACATCCGCAAGAACCTGCATCAGGCTTTTCTCACTATCGGCGGTCGGAATCTCTATTACCGCTAACGGCCGGTTCTTATAGATACTCCATAAGGCAGCCCATGAGGGCTGCCTTTTTTTATCTGAAACATAAAATCTTAGACGATGTGACATCCTGGTAACAATTGTTTTGTACAGGCATGTACACACTCTTTAACTGTTTCCAGCAACGGTGAACAACATATGCTCCCGTATGCAAATCAGGTTCGACCATACCATGGCCAGCACTTGAAAGACCCCAACAGCATGTAAATGACAGGGGAATATCATGTACCTCGAACAACCGAACGACTTATTGCCCGCGTTTCGCGTCAAAACGATTGTCATCCAGGCGTTGATACTCATAACCATACGAGATTATGACAAACTCAAGGAAATGTACGGGCAAAGCTTCGTCGACCTCCTGGCAAAGGAACTCAAGGAATCCCTGACTTCAACTGCCGGATCGAACAACTCGCGCACTCCATGTCTTCTCTGCGTCGATCCAGGCAGGATCGCCATACTGGTTCCTCAGGACAGCAACCCCGCAGACATTGCCTATGGATACAAAATCCAAGGACAAAAAGACCTGGAAAGCACCATGCTACGCCATACTGGTCTGGGCATAGACCTCGGCATGGGTTTCGCCTCGATATCCACCCAGCAAGACGACGAAAACTGGGACAAAAACCTGAACAGAGCCTTCGAGGAGGCCAGGAGAATGGAAACCCGACCTCTGAATATGAACGAATTATCCATTACCGGCCGGTTCAACACCATTCTACTTGCTAATATGGTCACGGCACATTATCAGCCTATCCTCGATTTTCGCACAGACACCATTCTGGGTTGGGAAGCTCTGGCAAGGGGGCCCGAAGGTTCCGCGTTTCGTTCCCCGGTCATGCTTTTTCAAACAGCGGAACAACTGGGAAGGCTGTTCGCCCTGGAAAAACTGTGTCGAGAAGCCGCCATACGAAACGTGGGAGAACTCAAGAACGGTCAGAAACTCTTTCTCAACATCCATCCGAAGACCATGGCCGACCCGGCATTCTCACCGGGCCAAACCCTTGAACTCATGGAACAGTGCAACCTCACGCCCGACAATATAGTCTTTGAAATCACGGAACAGCACAGCGTCCAGGATTTCGACTTGTTCTACCGAACCCTGGCCCATTACCGCAGCCAGGGGTTTCAGATCGCCGTCGACGATGCCGGAGCTGGATATGCAGGGCTGACGCTCATCGCCGAGTTGCGGCCCGACTACATCAAGATCGACAAATCTCTTATCGTCGATATCCACAAAGATCCGGTGAAACGGGCACTGGTGGAGACCACGGCCACATTCGCTGACAAGATCGGCTCCAGAATCATCGGCGAAGGCATAGAGAGCAAGGAACAGGCTATCTGCCTGAAAGATATCGGCGTTCACTGTGGCCAGGGATTCTTCCTGGCACAGCCGGCCTGCCCGAAGCCCCTTGTCAGCGAAGCCTGCAGGGGACTCAAGACGGTGGGAGACATTTCCAACAATATTATTTGTTCACCGCCCGTTGGGGATCTGGCCCGGGCACCGCATGCCGTGGACATGTCCTGCCTGGTCTCCACGGCCCACGAGTTCTTCCGAAAAAACGACAAGTTCACCAATATCGTGGTGGTGAATGACAATGTTCCCGCAGGGCTTGTCATGGAATACCACCTCAACCGCCAGCTCTCCTCGCAATACGGCATAGCCCTGTACCACAAACGGTCCATCGTGACGACCATGGACGCCAGCCCGCTGATAGTGGATGTGGACATGCCCGTGGAACAGGCGGCCCGGACCGCCATGAAACGTGAGCATCTCAAGGCCTACGACGACATCATCGTAACGAAAAAAGGGCTGCTCTACGGCGTGGTCACGGTTCAGGACCTCCTCAACGTGCTGGCACACATCCAAGTGGAGATGGCCAAAGGCACCAACCCCCTGACCGGGCTGCCCGGCAACGTGGCCATCGAGCAGGAAGTGGAAACGCGCATCAAACAGAAAAGGACCTTCAGCATCATCTACGGCGACCTGGACCACTTCAAGGTGTACAACGACACCTATGGTTTCAAGAACGGCGACCGTATCATCAAGCTGGCAGCGGACATCATGTCCTGGGCCACAAAAAAGCACGCCCCTCAAGATGCCCGGCTATGCCACATCGGAGGCGACGACTTCGTGCTCATCACCCCGCCGGAGGCAGTCAACAGGATTTGCACATCCATCACCCGCTGCTTCGGGCGACTGGTCAAGCAGTGTTATTGTGACGATGACCGGCAACGGGGCTGGATAAAAGCCAAAGGCAGGGACGACAAGGAACGTGAATACCCATTGGTAACCATCTCCCTGGGCGTCATCGAAGTCTTTGGGTCGTGCTCGCTCATGGAAATCGGCGAAAGGGCCGCACACATCAAGAAATATGCGAAATCTATTCCCGGAAATTCCGTTGCCATAGACCGTAGACCGGCTATCGGCATGGATGAAGCCGATGGTTGTTAAAAGAAAAAGGCCGGAATTCCGGCCTTTTTCTTTTATCTGGTCAGCTTCCGGAACTTGAGCCGGTGCGGTCGGTCGGCTTCAGAGCCGAGCCGCTTCTTTCTGTCAACATCGTAATCACTGTAGTTGCCTTCAACCATGACGACCTTGGAGTCGCCCTCAAAGGCAATGATATGCGTTGCGACACGGTCCAGGAACCACCGATCATGGCTGATGACCAGAACGCAACCGGCAAAGTTCTCCAGTCCGTCTTCCAGGGCGCGCATGGTGTTCACGTCCAGATCGTTGGTCGGTTCGTCAAGCAGGAGCACGTTGGCACCGGATTTGAGCATCTGGGCCATATGTACCCGGTTGCGTTCACCGCCTGACAGGACATCAACCTTTTTCTGCTGGTCCTGCCCTGCGAAGTTGAATCGAGAGCAATATGCGCGGGCATTGATCTCACGATCGCCCAGCTTGATGAACTCCGCTCCGCCGCTGATGATTTCGTATACGGTCTTGCCGGGAGTCAGGGAACCGCGGTTCTGGTCTGCGTAAGCGAATTCAACCGTGGAACCGAGGGTCAGTGTTCCTGCATCCGGTTTTTCCTCACCCACGATCATTTTGCACAGGGTGGATTTACCGGCGCCGTTGGGACCGATGATGCCCACAATGGCGTTGGGCGGAATGATAAAATCAACATTCTCCATGAGCAACTTGTCTCCCATGGCCTTGGACACCCCTTCGGCAACGATGACCTGTTTGCCGAGATGCGGTCCCGGTGGGATGTAGATTTGCAGATCGTCGGCAAGACGCGCAGACTCGTGGCTGACCATGGATTCATAGGCGTTGATACGCGCCTTTGACTTGGCCCTCCGTCCCTTGGGAGACATGCGAATCCACTCCAACTCCCGTTGAAGGGTTTTCTGGCGTTCTTCCTCCTGCTTGCCCTCCTGGGCCAGCCGATTCTGCTTCTGATCGAGCCATGAGGAGTAATTGCCCTTCCAGGGAATGCCGCGGCCGCGGTCCAGTTCGAGAATCCAGCCGGCCACGTTGTCCAGGAAGTAGCGATCATGGGTGACGGCGATGACCGTGCCCGGAAAACTACCCAGGAACTGCTCCAGCCAGGCCACGGAATCCGCGTCCAGGTGGTTGGTGGGCTCATCAAGAAGGAGGATGTCCGGCGACTGGAGCAACAGTCGGCATAGGGCCACGCGACGCCGCTCACCACCGGAAATGACAGAAACCGGGGTGTCACCTGGGGGGCAACGCAGGGAATCCATGGCCATTTCGAGCTTGGAATCGATATCCCAGGCCCCTTTGGAATCCATGAGTTCCTGAACCTTGCCCTGTTTTTCGATGAGCGCGTCCATTTCGTCGGCTTCCATGGGTTCGGCGAATTTTTCGTTGATCGCATTGTATTCATTAATGATATCCATGATCTCGCCGACGCCCTCTTCGACAACCTCTCGAACGGTACGCTCGTCGTTCACCAGGGGTTCCTGTTCAAGGTACCCGATGGTGTATCCGTCCTTGACGTGAATCTCGCCTTCGAACGTGGTATCTTCACCCGCCAAAATCCTCAGAAGAGATGACTTGCCCGAGCCGTTCAGACCGAGGACGCCGATCTTGGCGCCGTAAAAATAGGATAGGGAAATGTTCTTCAACACCTCCCGCTGACCATGACGTTTGGTCACCTTATACATGGAATAGATAATCTTTTCCGATTCGTTGCTCATTGGTACCTCATTAAAAGTAATAACAGTGGACGCCGCCCTAGGTATACGACTGCAACACTGCTTTCAAGTCGTTTTTAGCGTATTCATGATCAGCCAGCCTGTTCCCGGTTTCAAAAACCGGGCGGTCATTGCGATACAGAACGCCCAAGGGGATACGCTCCCCGAATTCGTCGCTTCTGACCATGGCGGCCTCCCAATTCATGGGATCATGGTCCTCCAGGAAATAGGACCGCTCTTTATACCATGCGAACGTGTTGAGCTTGTTGAAGGAAACGCATGGCTGGAGGATGTCCACCAGGGAAAAACCCTTGTGGCCCATCGCCTCCTTTATCATTGTGACAAGATGTTCGGGTTCGCCGGAAAAAGCGCGCGCCACAAACCCGGCCTTCATGGCCACTGCCGTACTCACCGGGTTGAACCCTTCCGATTTCGAGCCGCCGGGCTGTGCCTTGGTCACATGACCTCTCGCGGTGGTCGGGCTGGCCTGGCCTTTGGTCAGGCCGTAAATCTGGTTGTTGTGAACCAGCAAGGTGATATCCAGATTGCGCCTGATAGCGGCCATAAAGTGGTTGCCGCCTTCACCATAGCTGCATCCGTCGCCCGAGACGCACAGCACCTTCATTTTCGGATTCGCCATTTTCATGCCCTGCGCCACGGGCAGGGAGCGTCCATGCAGCCCGTTGAACATGTTGCAGTGCATGTAATGCGGCAGCTTGGCTGCCTGCCCGATGCCGGAGGACACCAGAAGTTCATAGGGCTGTATATCCAGCTCGGAAAGCGCCTCCTTAAGACTTTTCAGAATGGAGAAATTGCCGCAACCAGGGCACCAGGACGTTTCAAAATCGCCGTATTCTTCAATGGAAATCATGGTCGTTCTCCCTGATGTCAGATGATGTCTTCCAGACCCTTGAGGACGTATTCAGCCGTCATGGGACGGCCATCGTAGCGCAGGATGCGATCCTGAACCAAAAAACCGGTCTCCCTGGCAATCAATTGGGCAAACTGTGCCGTGGCATTGCCTTCGACGCTGATCACCCTGTCCGCCCCCTCCAGGTGCTCCAGGAACTGTTCTTCCCGCAACGGGTATACCTGCTTGAAATGGAGGACAGCCAGACTCTTGGTCGTTTCAGCCAATTCCATGGCCTCAAGACAGGAACCAAGGGTCGTCCCCCAGCACAGCAGCACGACATCCGCGCCTTCTTCGCCGTAATAGTCCGGCCCTATAACCTCCTCGAACAGCCCGCTTTCCTTGCGCAATCGCTTGGAATTCTGCACCACCCGGTTTTGACCGTCCTCGGTGATTTTCCCTTTCTCGTCGTGCTCATGGGAATCCGCCCGAACCAATGCCTTGGAGAATCCGGGGACCAGTCGCGGCGAAATACCGTCTTCGGTCAGGGCATAACGCATGTAACCATCATCGGCATCAAGCAACGGACGGGCGGTTTCGGGCAAGCTGTCCAGATCAAAGACCTCCACGTCGCGATAGGAATCCGCCAGATACTGATCGGAAAGCACGAACATGGGCGTCTGAAAAGTCTCAGCCAGGTCGAACGCACGATGCGTGAGGTAAAAACAATCCTCGGGATCGGACGGAGCGAACACTGCACGGGGAAATTCACCATGCCCGGCATAGACCACGAGATTAAGGTCTGACTGCTCGGTCCTGGTAGCCATGCCCGTGGCCGGGCCGGGCCTCTGGACAACCACACAGACCAACGGAGTTTCCGACACCCCGGCCAGGCTCACCCCCTCCTCCATAAGGGCAAACCCGCCCCCGGAAGTGGTTACCATGGCCCTGGCCCCGGCATAGGATGCGCCCAGTGCCATATTCACGGCCGCGATCTCGTCCTCCACCTGCTCGTATTGCAAACCAAGCGAAGCACCTTTGGCTATGAGGCTCAAAGCCACCGAAGTGGCGGGCGACATGGGATAAAAGGAAACGAAATTGCAGCCTGCCGCCAGTGCGCCCAGGGCCACGGCTTCATTGCCGCTAAGCATCATTCTGCCATGACGATTCTCGGGCGCTGCCATGCAAGTGATATCGTATTTTTGGTCCGCAACCCAATTGAAGGATTTTCGCAGCACCTCAAGATTGCCCTGAAGGACTTCCTCGCCCTTTTTGGCAAAGGTTTCTTTCAACAGGGATTCCAGAATGGCCAGATCAAGACAAATAGCCCCGCCAAGCACGCCGAGAACAACGATGTTATAGAAAAGTGGTTTGGAGGCCAGGGCCTTGAAGGGAATGCGCAGGGCATTGAGGCCGGCGGAATCGAGATCATCGCCTGCCACCACAAGCCCTCCCGGTGCAAGCGCCCCGCTATGTTTTTTCAACGTCTCCTCATTGAGAGCCGCCAGGATATTGACGGGTTCACAAGGCCCTGAAATCGGTTTCGTGCCCACTCTGATGGCAAAGGTGTTGTGTCCGCCGCGCACGCGGGACATGTATTTCTGCGTCACCAGCATGTGATAGCCTGCCCTGGTGATTCCCTTGGAGAGTAACCGGCCGATGGTTGCCAGCCCCTGCCCGGCCGCACCGCCTATGACGATATTGATGCTCATGTCTGTCATGCCGTCCCCTGGTCGTTGTTACGTAAAAGGCCGGAAGAGAAATCCTCCTCCGGCCTGTTCAATGCGATTCTATGCGTTTGTCGGGGGCGTGAACACCCGAGTGCCGAGATCCCGGTCGAGCATGAACAGTCCGCCGCCGTCGCCGACGAGCTTCAGCTTGCCCACGGCGTCATTGACGGAATCCTCTTCCTCGACCTGCTCGGATATGAACCACTGGAGGAAAATACCCACAGCGTGGTTGCGTTCGTCCATGGCCAGATTGGCTATGTCGTTGATACGCGCGGTCACGCCCTTTTCGTGCTCCAGGGCCTCTTCAAAGGCTGCCAGCGGCGTTTCCCATCTATGCTCGGGAGCCTCGATGGTTCCCAGTTTGGCGTGGCCTCCGGCCTCGTTGATATAATTGAAGAACCTCATGGCGTGAAACATCTCTTCCTGGTACTGCGCGTACATCCAGGCTGAAAATCCGGCCAGCCCCACCTGAGAGAAATGAGAGGCCATGGAAAGGTAGATATGAGCGGAATAGATTTCCCAATTCATTTGAGCGTTGAGCGCATCTTCCAATTTTGCACTGAGCATGGTTGTCTCCTTGACGTTTGTGTTTCGTATGTATTCAGGCGGAGCTTCCTCGCACCCGAGGGTGTCGCAAGAGTAAATGATAATCATTAGAAACAAAAATACCAGTGGATAATCCACCATTTTTTCCATTGTTTTGCAACCGGAGACAGGTGACATCCAAGCCGGACGGTTCGATTATACGGGAAAAGCCCGCTAATGGAGCCGGTTTTCCGCGAAGATGGCGCGCAGGCGATGGGCCAGGTGGGTATGGCGATTGCCGGAAGTGGCATTGTTCAGACCGATCTGAAAAGCCCGGTCCGAACCGATGAGTACGGCCAGTTCACGGGCGCGGGTCAGGCCGGTATAGAGCAGGTTGCGCTGCAACAACATGAAGTGCTGGGTCACGATGGGCATGACCACGGCCGGATATTCGCTGCCCTGAGATTTGTGCACACTTACGGCATAGGCCAGCCCCAGTTCGTCCAATTCGCTTGATTCGAAATGGACATAATTACCGTCGAACTCGATGAAAAGCTCGTGATCCTCCGGGTCCACCTCAACTATCCAGCCAAGGTCGCCGTTGAACACTTCCTTGTCATAATTGTTCTTGAGCTGAATGACACGGTCACCCTCGCGAAAGGTGGCAAACTTGCGCTTGAGTTCGCGCACACCGGGTCTGGCCGGATTGAGCCTTTCCTGCAAGGCCACGTTCAGGGCCTGGGTGCCGACATCCCCCTTGTGCATGGGAGTGAGCACCTGAATATCCCGCATGGGATCATACCCATATCGTTGGGGAATGCGTTCGCAGACCGAATCCAGGATGAGCTTCTGCACCTTGGCCGAATCCTCCTGCGGTATCCAGAAGAAGTCGGCTTCGGGAGCCTGGCACGGATGCTGACGAGGAAACTGCCCGGAATTGATGCGGTGGGCATTGACCACGATAAAGCTTTCCTGGGCCTGACGAAAAATATGGGTCAGCACGGCGCACGGCACCCGTTCCGAATTGATCAAATCTCCCAGTACGTTGCCCGGTCCCACACTCGGAAGCTGGTTGACGTCACCCACAAGAATCAAACGGCAGGTATGCGGCAATGCTCGCAGAATGGCCACGAACAGTTGCGCGTCCACCATGGATGCCTCGTCCACCACCAGCACGTCGGCCTTGAGCTTCTGGTCCTCACAGTAATGAAAGCCACCGTCGGGCTGAAACTGGAGCATGCGGTGCACAGTCTTGGCCTGATGTCCGGTGGCCTCGGACATGCGCTTGGCCGCCCGGCCTGTCGGAGCGGCCTGAAGGATCTTCAAGCCCAACTCCTTGAGGGTCATCATGATCGCCTTGGTAATGGTGGTCTTACCAGTACCGGGGCCGCCGGTGATGATGAACACCTTGTTCGAGCAGGATTCAAACACTGCCTCGCGCTGTTCCGCCGAAAGCGTGAATCCGAGCTTCTCTTCCACCAGAGGCAGGGTCTTGTCGATCTTCTTGCGACTGACCGGGGTGGGATGATTGATGAGCTGGTAAAGCCGCTGGGTGATCTCGTTTTCAAAATGAAAGAAATACATGAGGTAAACGGCTTCGGAAATGCCCTGTTCCGACAAATCCTCTATACGGATGCGTTTTTTCTCCTCCAGCGAATACAGAGCGAGTTCAAGCTTGTCGAAATCCCCGGTATCGAGCATACGGGCCACATCTTCCAGCAATTTGGGCTTGGGCAGGAACAAGTGCCCATTGCGTTCGCAACCGGTCAGCATGGTATAGGCGATGGCCGCCTCCAACCGCTGGGCGCAGTCCGGTGCAAAGCCCAGCTTCATGGCCATCTGGTCAGCCGTCTTGAAACCCACCCCTCGTATCTCATAGGCGAGATCATAGGGGTTTTCCCGCAGCTTGCGTTCAGCCTGGGCACCGTAAAGATGGAATATCTTCCCGGCAAAGGTGGTGGGGACATGATGGGTCTGCAGAAAGACCAACAGATTCTTGATCTCCCTCTGGCGACTCCAGGACTCGATGATATCCGTGAGTTTTTTCTTGGAAATGCCCCGGATCTTCAGGAGCCGTTCCGGGTCGTCGTCAAGAATGTCCAGCACCTGAACACCGAATTCCTCCACCAGCAACGTGGCGGTTTTCTCGCCCACACCCTTGATGGAGGATTGCAGAAACCGGATGACTCCGTTCTCTGAAGCAGGACGGGCCTGCTCAAAGGTCTGGACCTCGAACTGACGGCCGAACTTGGGGTGCGTGATCCACTTGCCGTGCAGGTCCAGGGTCGCCCCTCCGGCCAGCTCCCCCAAAGTCCCCACAATGGTGGTCTGACCCGGCTCGTCCCTTATCCTGACCCTGGCGATGGTGTAGCCGTTTTCCTTGTTGTAATAGACAACGCCCTGGACTTCGACTCCGGACAGATACGCGAGCTTATCATCACTCATGAGCACTCTTCATGGTTACACTTTTTGCCGGTGAACCAGAGACTGCTTCAACGTCTCCTTGTCCATGAATTTGACTTCGCCCCCGATGGGGATGCCTTGAGCGAGGCGGCTTACACACACTCCGGGCAGCTCGGATTCCACAAGGTTCTTCACATAGGAAGCCGTGGCTTCAGCGTCCAGAGTGGCACCAAGGGCCAGTATCAGCTCGGAGATTTCACCCGAGGCCAATCTGCGCCGCAACCTGTCGATTTCCAGGTGTCCGGGGTCCACCCCGTCCAGGGGAGACAGCAATCCACCAAGGACAAGATATTTTCCCCGGTAGATGCCCATCTCCTCCATGGCCAGGAGCGCGTCCCATTCCGGCACCAGGCAGAGCTGATCGGAATCGCGCGACGGGTCTGAACAGATGGCGCACGGACTTGATTCAGCCAGACAGGCACAGTCGTCGCACAGGCAGAGTCGTTCACGAAGATCAATGATTGCCTGCCCGACCCCCCCCGCCTTTTCCCTCGGCATCTTGAGGAGCGTCAAGGCGATGCGAAGAGCGGACTTGGGCCCGATGCCGGGCAACCCGGAGAGCTGGTCGACCACTTCCTTGAGCGGTCCGGGAAGATTCTGCACAAAGGCTCCTAAAACATACCGGGAATGCTCATGCCCCCGGTAACGCCCTTCATGGCATCTTCCATCATCTCCTTGGACTTCTTGATGGCCTCGTTGGCAGCGGTCATGACCAGATCCTGGAGCATCTCCACATCACCCGCTTCCATGACGGACGGTTCGATGACCACTTCGGTCACTTCCTGACCGCCGGTGATCTTGATGGTGACCATGCCGCCGCCGCTGGACGCCTCGACCACCTGCGTCTTGAGGGCGTCCTGGGCCTCGGTCATTTTGCGCTGCATGATTTGGGCTTGCCGCATCATTTCGTTCATGCCTTTCATGACATACTCCTCGAATTATACTCTTCTTAATGTTTTCTGGGACTTACCGAAACCAATTGGGCACTGAAAGCATCCATGATCTTGTTCACGCCCGGATGGTTTTCAGCCTCTTCCATGAGTTGTCTGTCCGTTTTGGGAACGGCAATATCGCCTGTTTCCACACGAACCTCAACCGTTGGACCAAAAAATTCTTTTGTCAAAGAATCAAGAGCGGTTAGGGTCTGCTTTTCCGTCAATTGCGAACACAATGTCCTGGATTTGCAGGTGACCACCAACTCCTCGTCCTTTTGCTTGCCCTCGGCCAGATGCAGCATGGCCACCTTGACGCCCGACCGCCCGTTACGCTCCTCCACGAATGCGAGGAAACCGTCCCAGGTACGGGGCCCCGGAATGGACGCCTCGACTCTGGGCTGTGCAGGGGGCTCGGACATGGGCGGCGCGTCCGAAGGCGTTACTGGGTCAGGCTCCGGCTCCGGTTCAGACCGGGTCTGGACCGGGGTTTCCGGGCGTTGCGCCTGGGGAGACTGCACGGGCTGCCGGGGTGCCGGCCTGTTCATTTCCTGTCGCGGAGGCTGCGGCGCAGTCTGTGGTGATGAGAATTGCTGCCCGCTGCGGGGCATTCCCCCGGACACGGAACCTGGACCGCCCTGCATTGCCCCACCCGGTCCGGCCATGGGGGGCTTGGGCATGGAACCGGGCGACCTCGGGGTCATGGATTCCAGGTTGATCAGGTCCGGCAGACTGGTCAGGTTGAGCAACAACAGCTCCAGGGCCAGGGCCGGTTCCAGGCTGGTCATGACCTTGCGCTGGCCGTCCAGAGTCATCTGCCAGCAGGCATGGATATGCGCAGGCTCGAACCGCCCCGCCCAATCCATCCAGGTGACGGCCTCTTCGCCGGAAAAACCGAGCAGGGGCAAAGCCTCTTCACCCGCCTGCCTGAGCAGGAACATGTTTCGCCAGCAGTTGGTCAGCTCGCGCAGGAAAAATCCGAGATCAAGACCCTGGTCAAGGACCTGGCGAAGCACATGACCGACGGCCACGAGATTGCGCGCGTGCATGGCCTCCATGAGACCGAAAAAGACATCCTGACCTGCCAGGCCGAGAAAACCGCGGACATCCGCTTCCTTGAGCACATCCTCACCCATGGCCAGGGCCTGGCCGAGCAGGGACATGGAATCGCGCACACTGCCCGCACCGCGCTTGGCAATGATCTGAAGCGCACCCGCTTCATAGCGCAAGTTTTCAAGATTCATTATCTTTTCAAGGTGCGTCACCAGTTCCGCCTGAGGCAGCATCTTGAAGGTGTAATGCTGGCACCGGCTGACGATGGTGGCCGGGAATTTGTGATGCTCGGTGGTCGCCATGATAAAGGTAGCCCGAGGCGGCGGCTCTTCCAGGGTCTTGAGAAGCGCGTTGAACGCTTCCTTGGTGAGCATGTGCGCCTCGTCAATGATAAAGACCTTGTAACGGCACTCGAGCGGTGCGTAACCGATATCCTCCTTCAACCTGCGGGCATCGTCGATGCCGCGGTTGGATGCACCGTCTATCTCGATGACATCCACGGCCACGCCTGCGGTGATCTGCTTGCAGTTGGAGCACTGGTTGCAGGGTTCCCCCGTAGGCGCGTTGACGCAGTTGAGCGCCTTGGCAAAGATGCGGGCAATGGTGGTCTTGCCCACGCCACGGGTACCTGAAAAAAGATAGGCGGGCGCAATCTTGTCCTGAGCGGCTGCCCGCGAAAGGATGGATTTGACGGCCTGTTGCCCAGCTACTTCTTCAAAAGTCTGGGGACGATACTTGGCAGTGAGATTGGATGTACTCATTTGTGTGCCTGGAGCTATGGCGCGGAAATAATAATCGCCTGAAAAAACAAAGTAAAAAAAGGGAAAGCCGACATTCCGCGCCGGATTTCCCCTTACTTACCAGATGATGAACCGGTTTTCTAGACTTTCTATCAAACCTGATAGCGATGGAGCCAATGTTCGTAGTCCGGATTTTCGCCCTTGACGATCTTGAAGTATTCGGTCTGGAGCATCTTGGCCACGGGCCCGGCCTTGCCGTCGCCGATCTCGCGACGGTCTATGGAACTGACAGGGGTCAGTTCCGCGGCGGTGCCGGTAAAGAACACTTCGTCGGCAACGTAGAGCATGTCGCGGGTGAGCGGCTCCTCACGCACCTCGTAGCCAAGGTCATTGGCCAGGGTAATGATGGAGTTACGGGTCAGACCACCGAGAACGCCGTCGGCATGAGGAGTATAGATGACATCGTCCACAACCATGAAGATGTTCTCGCCCGAACCTTCCGACACGTGGCCCGTGGTGTCGAGCAGGACTGCTTCGTGATACCCGTCGGACACGGCTTCCATTTTGGCGAGCACTGAATTGACGTAGTTGCCGCACGCCTTGGACTTGGTCATCATGACATTGACATGGTGGCGATTGAAAGAGCTGGTCTTGATGGCAATGCCTTTTTCCAATGCCTCATCGCCGAGATACGCACCCCAGGGCCAGGTGGCGATAATGGTCCGGATCGGATTGTCGCCCGGATGGACGCCCATGACGCCTTCACCGATGAAGACCAGGGGACGGACATAGGCACCGGCCAGCTTGTTGCGCTTGAGGGTCTCTACAGCGGCCTCGGTCAATTCCTGAGCGGTATACGGCACCTTTATTCCCAGAATCTTGGCGGAGTTGACCAGACGGATCATGTGCTCTTCCAGGCGGAAAACCTCGGAGGAGCCATCTGCGCATTCATAAGCGCGAATGCCTTCGAACACGCCTGCTCCGTAATGCAGCGTATGCGTCAGGACGTGGACATTGGCCTCGTCCCAGGGAACCTGCTCGCCATCAAACCATATGGTTTCTGATTTCTGGACCATGAACTGTCTCCTTAGAAAAATATTACGGCATTGAACCGTGTTTATTATCAATGAAAAAAAGAACGCTAAGAAAAACTGACAGTCAGGTCAAGACGGAACCGATACTTTACCCGCCGACATCAATGTGTGGCATACAAGTCCGCTTATTTTCATTTTGACAGTGAAGACGGTGCAGAGTAAGAAATTTTGCTTGTACCACTATATTTATTGAGGAGTTTTACCGCCATGTCCAAGTTTGCGAGAGTCGATCGTTTGCCTCCCTACGTATTCGCCCAAGTCAACGAACTCAAGATGAAGCTGCGCCACGCGGGTGCGGACATCATCGACCTGGGCATGGGCAACCCTGATGTGCCCACCCCGAAGTGCATTCTCGACAAGCTGACCGAAGCGGCATACAAGCCCGGCAACTCCAAATATTCGGCATCCAAGGGGATCAAGGGCCTGCGTCACGCCATTCGCAACTGGTACTCCCGCCGTTACAATGTCTCGCTTGACCACGACAAGGAGATCTGCGTAACCATGGGCGCCAAGGAAGGGCTTGCCCATCTGGGACTGGCCATGCTCTCCCCCGGCGACGTGGTTCTGGCACCGGACCCGGCCTACCCCATCCACCCCTACGCCTCCATCATCGCAGGGGCGGACGTGCGCCGGGTTCCCATCGGACCGGGACAGGATTTCTTCGAAAACCTGGAAACTGCGGTCAAGCACACCTGGCCCAAACCCAAGCTCCTGATCATCAACTTTCCGCACAACCCGACCACCCAGTGCGTGGATCTGAACTTTTTCCAGCGTATCGTGGATTTCGCCAAGGAAAACGAACTGTACGTCATTCACGATCTCGCCTATGCGGATTTCGTATTCGACGGATATGTAGCCCCGAGCTTCCTGCAGGCCGAAGGAGCCAAGGATGTGGGCGTGGAATTCTTCTCCATGACCAAGAGTTATTCCATGGCCGGGATGCGCGTCGGTTTTTGCGTGGGCAACCCGGAGATGGTCAACGCCCTTACCCGCATCAAGAGCTACCTGGATTACGGCATCTATCAGCCCATCCAGATTGCAGCCGCCTGCGCTCTGAACGGCGACCTCGAAGCCAACCCCAAATTTACCCAGGACGATATGGATTGTGCCGTCAAGGAGATCATGGCAGTCTATCAGGACCGCCGCGACGCCCTGTGCGAAGGATTGAATCGCATCGGCTGGGAGGTCACCCCTCCCAAGGCGACCATGTTCCTGTGGGCAGCTATTCCTGAAGAATTCAAGAAGATGGGTTCCGTCGAATTCTCCAAAATGCTCCTGCAGGAAGCTGAAGTTGCAGTTTCTCCCGGCCTCGGTTTCGGTCAGTACGGCGATGACCACGTTCGTTTCAGTTTCGTGGAAAACCGCCACCGCACCAACCAGGCTGTTCGCAATCTGCGAAAATTTTTCGCCAAGGGGTAAGCATGGACGTTATCAAACTCGGCCTTGGCGGTTTCGGAACTGTCGGTTCCGGCCTGGCCAAGATTCTCAAGATGAATGCCGCCCGCATTGAAAAGCGGCTCGGCAAAAGGATCGAGATATCCTCGATTCTGGTTCGCGATCTGAAAAAGAAACGGGCCGTAAATCCCGGATCGGACGTAACCTTCACCGACGACCTGAACGTGCTGGTCAATGATCCGAACGTCGACATAGTGGTCGAACTCATGGGCGGCCTGGATACTGCCAGAGAGTTGATGCTCAAGGCTTTTGCCGCAGGCAAACATGTGGTCACGGCCAACAAGCACCTCCTGGCCGAACACGGTCTGGAGCTGTTCGAGGCTGCCCATAAGAACTCGGTGGGATTGATGTTCGAGGCAAGCTGTGCCGGTGGCATCCCCATTGTCCAGACTCTCAAGGAGAGCCTGGCCGGGGACGAGATCATCAACATGCTCGGCATCATGAACGGCACGGCCAACTACATCCTATCCGAAATGACCACCAAGGGAGTGGATTTTCAAAAAGCCCTGGCCGATGCTCAGGACCTTGGCTACGCCGAAGCGGACCCGACCTTCGACATCGAAGGATTCGACACCGCGCACAAGCTCTGCGTACTGATACGCATGGCCTACGGCATGGACTATCCTCTGGCCGAGATTCCCATCCAGGGCATTACCAGCGTAACGCCCATGGACATCGAATTCGCCCGCGAGTTCGGATACCGCATCAAGCTGCTGGCCCATGTGATGGACGTGAACGGCAGACTCGAAGCGGGTGTGCACCCTGCTCTGGTTCCCTACACGTATCTCTTGGCCCGCGTGGGCGGCAACTACAATGCCGTTCGCCTGGAGGGCAATGCTGTGGGTCCGATCATGCTGCATGGTCAGGGCGCCGGAGACCTGCCCACGGGCAGCGCCGTGCTGGCCGACATCATGAACCTGATCCGCAAGATGGACTCCGACTCATTCGACAATACCGGCTTCACCAACCAGCCGATCTCCAGGGCGACCATACTCCCCCCGGAAGAGTCCGAATCAAAATACTACTTCCGCTTCACCGTGGCCGACCGCACGGGCGTCATGGCCTCCATCACCCGGTCCATGGCCGACCACGGCATATCCATTGCTCAGGCCGTACAAAAGGGCGAAGCCGGAGCCGAAGGCGTACCCATGGTCATCATCACCCATGAGACGGCCGCAAAGGACGTGGACGCCATGATCACCGAGGTGGATGCCATGGACTTTTCCGTGGAACCCTGCGTTAAATTCAGAATCCTCTAGCGCTAAGATTATATATGAAACTTCTCTACCTTATTGCGGACGGTATGGGTGGCTGGCCCCTGGACGAACTGGGCGGCAAGACCACAATGGAGGCCGCTATAACACCGAACATGGACGAACTCGCCAAGACCGGCGTTGTGGGCCGGGCGCAGACCGTGCCCGAGGGCATGGCGCCGGGTTCGGACGTGGCCAACATGTCGCTTCTGGGCTTTGACCCGGCCATCTACCATACCGGACGCGGCCCCATCGAAGCGGCCGCCCAAGGGCTTGAGCTCGGGCCTGACGACCTTGTCTGGCGGCTCAATCTGGTCACGGTCTCCAAGCTGACCATCGACGGGTACATGCGTGACTATTCGTCCGGCCATATCTCCACCGAGGTGTCCAAACCCTTGGTTCAGGCGTTGCAGAACAAACTCGGCAACGACATATACACCTTCTATCCGGGTATTCAGTATCGCCACCTTCTGGTGCAAAAGGAAGGTGCGCTCACCGACGACGCCGGATTGCACATCAATCCGCCCCACGACATCACGGACAAGCCCATCAAACTCGATCTGCGCACCTATTCGAAGAGTCCTCTTTTATGGGATCTCGTATTTGAAGCCAAGGAACTGCTGGAGGATCGCCAACTCAACACGTCGAGAGCCAATTCCATCTGGCCTTGGGGTCAGGGCCGTCCACTCAATCTGCCGAACTTCAAAGAGACATTCGGCATGCGCGGTGCCGTCATCTCCGCAGTGGATCTGATCAAGGGACTCGGTTTTGCCTCGGGCATGGACGTTATTGACGTGGAAGGAGCAACCGGCCTCCTCGACACGAATTATCAGGGCAAGGTGGACGCTGCCCTGAAGTTCCTCGAAAACAACGACTTTGCCTTCATCCATCTGGAAGGCCCCGACGAATGCGGCCACGGCGGCAACGCCAGGGACAAGGTGGAGGCCATCAGCCGGTTCGACGCCCGGGTGGTCGCCCCCCTGCGAAAAGCCCTCAAGGACGAGGAGGTCGCCTGGATCATCACTTGCGACCATTTCACACCCATCGTGGAAAAGACCCACACCATGGACGCCGTGCCGTTCATCCTCAACGGCCCCGGATGTGCGCCTTCGGGTGTGAACGGTTTCAGTGAAAAGACCGCAGACAGCACCGGCCTGAGGCTCGATAAAGGCTATGAACTGCTTTCCCATGCCATTGATCGGTTCGGTATGAAGTAATGGCCGTCAAATCTGATTTTCCCGAATACGACACATGGTATTCGCATTATATTTCGTACGGCGAGACCGATGCCATGCGTGTGCTTTATCATGCAGAATACCTTCATCTTTTCGAACGTTCTCGCAGCCAGTTCATCCGGGAAAGCGGATTGAGCTACCGTGAGGCCGAAGAGCGCGGCATCATGTTGCCCGTCCGCGAAGCCCAATGCCGCTACCGAACGCCGGCCCGTTACGACGACCACATTTTCGTGCGAACCGGCATCGCCAAATGGGGCCGGGCCTCCATCGAATTCGTCTATGAAATCTGGAATGACGATAAAACCATCCTGCACGCCACAGGCACGACCAGTCACGCCTGTGTCAACCACAACGGCAAACCTGTTCCCATCCCTGACTGGCTCAAAGAACTATTCAATTAACACCTCGGAATTCAATCCATATTTTTTTCTTTTTTTATTCAAACATCTGTTTACATCCCATCATCCCTCTGGATAGAATCCGCTCATGCGAATCGATATACACGCCCATGCATTCAATCCCAAGATAGCCCATAAGGTTCTTGTTCAGCTGGAAGACCACTACGGAATAACTCCCGTAGGCACCGGAAAGGCGGACGATCTCGTGGCGCGCCTGGACAAGGCGGGCCTGGAAAAGGCCGTGGTCCTGACAGCAGCGACCTCGCCGGATCAGGTCATACCCGCCAACAATTGGGCCATCGAACTCAAGGAAAGCAATCAGCGGTTCATCCCATTCGGCACCCTGCACCCTGATTTCGACCGTAACGCCGAGGAACTGGACCGACTGGAAGCAAACGGTATCAAAGGGCTTAAATTCCACCCTGATTTTCAAGGATACCGCATGGATGATCAAAAGCTCTATGCTGTAATGGAATTGGTCAAGGACCGATTTGTCTGCATGTTTCACGTCGGTGACACCTTGCCGCCCGACGAAAACCCGTCCTGCCCGAAGAAAATGGCCGCCCTGCGCAAGGCCTTTCCCGGGCCTCCCATGATTGCGGCCCACATGGGCGGATACAAGCATTGGGAATATGCAATTGAGCATCTGGCCGGAACCGATGTTTACGTCGACTGTTCCAGTGTCATGGACTTTGTGGACGACGCCATGCTCTCCAGGCTGTTCAAGGCGTTCTCGCCTGAACGTATTCTTTTCGGCAGCGACTATCCCCTATTTGACGCAGCCTCCGAAATCGAACAGATTTCCCGGCGTCTCAACCTGAACGCCGAGGAACTCGAAGCGCTCCTTAACAGGGCCGGAATCTTGTTCGACTAGATTATTCATGTCGCTCACAGCAAATAAAGGGTTGATTACTGCCGTCTTTGACAGGTAAGTTTATATAACTCTTGCAATCCAGCATTGGAGACGTTGAATGAATAGATTTTTCCTGATACTCACCGCCGCGGCCCTCCCCTTCATATTGGCTGCCTGTATGGGAGCTAAATATAAAATCACCACCCATACAGGTGAAACCTACATATCCACCGAGAATCCGCAGTACAATGTCGAAGCGGACACCTATGTTTTCCAGGATGAAGAAGGCAAGGAAATCATGCTCAAAAAGCAGGAAATCCAATTCATCAAGGAACAATAACTCCGACATGGGAAAAGCCCCTTCACGATCAACGTGAAGGGGCTTTTCATTCGAGTACGAACTGCTTATCCCAGGTCCGGGACCGCTCCGTTTTCCTCGCGGGTCCCGCTGCCGGAAGCCAATTTGCGTTCCAGGGCATTGAAGAAACGAGAGAATCCAAAGGTCAGGGTCAGGTATATGCAGCCCACCCCCACCAGGAAGGGCACATAGGTATAGTACCTCGCGCCAAGCACCTTGGCGGTGAACATGAGTTCGCCCACGCCGATGGTGGAGATAAGCGACGAATCCTTGAGGAGAACGACAAGCTCGTTGCCAAGCGGCGGGATCATGCGTTTGAGGGCCTGGGGCAGGATCACGTACACCATGGCCTGGATATGGGACAGTCCCGAACTGCGCGAGGCTTCCATCTGCCCCTTGTCGATGGACTGGATGCCCGCGCGGATGATCTCGGCATTGTACGCCCCGCTGTTGATGCCGAGCGCAATGATACCCGTAAGCAACGGATCGGGAGTAAAGCCCTCGCCGGTTGCCAACATGTAGAGTTGCGGAAAGCCAAGATAGAAAAAAATGATCTGCAACAGCATCGGGGTGCCCCGAATAACCTGAATATAGATGTCGGCGAGTACGCGTATCTGCAGACGTCGACTTATACGCCCTGTCCCGGCCAGTATCCCCAGGACAAGGCCCATGACCAAGGCGCCCACGGTGACCTGCAGCGTAACCAGGGTTCCGTCCAGAAACATGTCATAGTGTTTGAAGATCAGTGAGAAATCCATAGCCTACTCCTCGAAGGGGCAGGGAGAACGGTCTCCCTGCCCAATTTCAATCAACTACAGATTCCACTTCTTGACGATGGCGGCATAGGTATCATCCTGCTTCAGTTCCTCTAACGCCTTATTCAAAGCGTCCAGCAGGGCATCATTCCCCTTGCGGGAGATCATGGCGAATTCCTCAAAGGACAACGGGGCTCCGGCGCGCTTGAATGTGCCGTCCTTGACGAACTCGTCGGCAACGGAGATGTCCGCGATGACCGCATCGGCAGCCTTGTTTCTCAGCATCATGAAAGCGATGTTGTAGCTTTCCGGCTTGACCACTT
This sequence comes from Pseudodesulfovibrio sp. S3, assembly GCF_004025585.1. Taxonomy (NCBI): domain Bacteria; kingdom Pseudomonadati; phylum Thermodesulfobacteriota; class Desulfovibrionia; order Desulfovibrionales; family Desulfovibrionaceae; genus Pseudodesulfovibrio; species Pseudodesulfovibrio sp. S3. Next base: position 18,820 of record NZ_QTZO01000003.1, on the reverse strand, counting down.
CAGCGCCTTCGACCTTGTCGGCCTCCTGCTCTCCGGTGGTGCCAAGCTGAACTGCGATTTTCTTGCCGTTCAGATTTTCAACCGATTTGATATCGGAGTCATTGCGCACGACGATGACCTGACCACTGGCGATATAGGGCGAAGAAAAACTCACCTGTTCGGCACGTTCGGGAGTAATGCTGAAACCGGATATGCCCATGTCCACCTGGCCGCTCTGCACGGCAGTAACGATGGCGGCGAAGTCCATGGTCACCCACTGGATTTTCACGCCCATTTTTTTGGCAATGGCGTTCAGGAGATCGATATCGAAGCCGACGCGCTCACCACCGTCGCCAATGGACTCGAAAGGCGGATAGTCGGGGCTGTTGCCTACGGTGATGACGCCAGCAGTCTTGATCTTTTCCAGGGTGGTTCCGGCATGAACGGCGGTGAATGCGCCCATCGCCAGTATCAGGACGAATGCCAAAAGAAAATTAAACTTGTTGAACTTCATATCAAATCCCCTCTAAAACTGTGATTGGTTATCCGGTTCAAATGACCGGGAAATACAAGTCTTGAATGCAGATTAATCAATAATACCGGCCATGAGAGGACCGATCTTCCTGACAGCCCCCCTATCGGCAGTGGAAAGGATGTCCAGGATCTGCCCGCGATAAATTACCGCAATCCGATCAGCCAGTTGCAGAGCTTCATTCAGGTCACCGGTAACCAGCAGGACGCCCGCCATGGAACGCGCCTGAAGCAACCGGTTCCAGACCTCTTCCGTGGCCGAAACATCCAGCCCCTGCGTGGGTTGCTCCGCAACAATGAGCTTGGGTTCACGGAATAATTCACGAGCCAGAACGGCCTTTTGCAGGTTGCCGCCGGAAAGTTGCCAGGCAAGCGCGTGGATACGGCCCGGTCTGATGTCGAATTTCTCAATGAGTTTCACCGTATCCCTGGCCGCCTGCTTCTTGTTGAGCCACATCCCCTTGGCAAATCCCTTGCGCGTGGTCAAAAGCAGGTTGTCCACCAAGTTCTGATTCGGCAGCGTGGCCAGGCCGAGCCGGTCTTCGGGGATATAGCACATGGAACGGTTCCAGGTGGATTCCGCAAAGAACTGACGCCAGGGCTTGCCCATGATGAATACCGTATCCAGGGGTGGCTTGGACAGTCCGGTGACAGCCTCAACCAGAGCCTTCTGACCGTTGCCGGCCACACCAACCAAAGCCACGATTTCTCCCTGGTATACCTCCAGGTCAACCTCGGTCAGCCCAAGTCCGGTAAGATTCCTGACCTCAAGTACCCGATTGCCGATCTCGACAGGTTCGCGATTGACCTCGAGCAGCACTTCCTTGCCCACCATGCGCGAGGCAAGATCGGACTTGGATTCGATGGAATCAGGGTCAAGCTCCCCTTCGATGCGTCCCCGGCGCAAAATGGCGATTTCGTCTGCCAGGGCAATGACCTCTTCCAGCTTGTGGCTGATGAAGATAATTGACTTGCCCTCTTCGGTCATGCGCCATAACGCCTCGAACAGATTCCCGGTCTCCTCCGGGGTGAGGACCGCGGTGGGTTCATCGAATATCAGGATACGGCTTTCACGATACAAAAGCTTCAAGATCTCGACCAGTTGCCGTTCGCCCATGGAAAGATCACATATACGTGCGCCGGGATCGATATCAAGACCATACTTGACGGCCAAGGTTCCTACGCGTTCTGTCATCTCTTTAGGATTTATGAAAAATTTCCCTTCCTGGCCAAGAAGGACATTCTCAGCCACGGTCATGGAGTCCACCAACATGAAATGCTGATAGACCATGCCGATACCAGCAGCAATGGCATCTTTGGAGGAAGAAAACCTGACCGGCTTTCCATCGACCTCTATGGTGCCCTCGTCCGGCTTGTAGCGGCCCGCCAACATGGACATCATTGTGGATTTACCGGCACCGTTCTCGCCGAGCAGCGCCTTGATGCGGCCCGGATAGACATCCAGCGTGATGGAATCATTGGCAAGAACCTTGCCGAACCTCTTGGTCACTCCCTTCAGACTGACCACGGGCTGTACGCCTTCAGGAATGGACCTGCTCCGGATGGGACGAACGAACTTCAAATCACTCATGCCCTATCCTTCCGGCTCTATATTCGTGCCGAGTGCTGCCGGAGCATCGATGCGGCGCCCACGCCAGGCGGATAAAATCAGCACAAGGATGGTCAACAGATAGGGCAACATGAGCAGAAGAGAAGACGGCAGGTTGGTGCCGATGGCCTGGAGCCTGAGCTGAAAGGCCATGACGCCCCCGAAGAGATATGCTCCCACCACGGCCCTGCCCGGTCTCCAAAAGGCAAAAATGACCAAGGCCACGGCAATCCAACCACGCCCGCCGGACAGACCGCTGGTCCACAAATGGGTGTAAGCCAAGGAAAGATATGCCCCGCCCAATCCCATGAGGAAACCACCGGAAAGGACGGCAAAATAGCGCAGCAAGAGCGGCTTGAGGCCTGCCGCCGCAGCGGCAGCAGGCATTTCTCCCGTTGCAGCAACATGCAAACCAAGACTGGTCCGCTTGAAGAAAAACCAAAACAGGAACGGTATCACGAAGGAGATGTAGACCAGCATGTCATGTTTGAAGAACACTTCACCCAGCACCGGAATCTGTGAGAGCAGGGGAAAAATGAACGGATTGAAACCCGGTGCGGACAGCCCGACATAGGAAACGCCGAGATAATGGGTCAGACCGCCGCCGAGAATCGTCAGGGCAAGACCGGACACGACCTGGTTACCCAGGCAGGTGATGCAGACAAAACCGTGCAGGGAGGCGAAGACCATACCCGCCGTACCGCCTGCCAAAAAGCCGAGCCACGGGGAACCTGTCGTATAACTTACCCAGAATGCGGCCAGGGCGGCCACGGACATGATGCCCTCCACGCCGAGGTTGAGCACCCCGCCCTTCTCGGTCATCATCTCACCCAGCGTAGCGTAGAGAATCGGTGTTCCCGACTGCACCGTGGCAGCGAACAGCGGTATCAGGAATTCCCACATGCGCCTAATCCTGCCTTGTCTTTCGTTCCAGTTTGTAGGTCAGGAAGAACTGCCCGGCGAGAACGGTCAGGAGAATCATGCCCTCCATGATCACGCCGAATGCGGCTGGAATCTGCAATTCGAGCTGCATGTTCTCGACTCCTACACGCAATGCGGCCAGGAGGAAGGCGGCAAAGGCGATATTGAGAGGCTCCAGGCGGGCCAACCAGGCCACGACAATAGCGGTATACCCGTAGCCGACCATGAGGCTCGGCTGGAGACGATTGAGGATGGCCGAAGTTTCGACGCAACCGGCCCATCCGGCAAACCCGCCTGACATGCACATGACCAGTATGACCAATCTGCCATAACGGATTTTGGCGTACCGGGCCACGCGCGCTCCCTCGCCGCTGGCCTGCAGTTCGAAGCCCAACCGGGTGAATCGCATGAACCCCCAAAGGCCAACCCCCACGACGAGACAGAACAACAATCCCCAGTGAACGCGGCTGGAGCCGATGAACGGAATAACCGCGCCGGAAGTGAATTCTGGCGTCATGGGGAATCCGTGGCTGGCAGGGTCTTTCCAAATACCGAAAACCAGGTAATCGAGTAACAGGATGGCCACATAGTTGAGCATCAGCGTTGAGATGATCTCGTTGACGCGCAACTTGAGCTTGAGAAACGCGGGGATAAACGCCCATGCTCCGCCCAGCAGGAAGGCCATGGTGAACATGATCGGCAGCAGGATAAAGCCCGGCAGATCGGGAAACTGCAAGGCCATCCACGTGGCGCCGATGGCACCCAGAGCAAACTGTCCCTCCGCGCCGATGTTCCATATCTGCATGCGGAAGGCCACAGCCACCCCAAGAGAGCAGAGGAAAAGCGGAATGGACTTGAGCAGCACCCCTTCAAGGGCCCACAGGTTGCCGAAACTCCCCTGCCACAGAACGTTGAGCCCGAAGAGTGCGTCCTTTCCCTGCCAGGCCAGGAGCAGAGAGCTCACTAAAAGGGAAAAGAGCAGGGCGCCCAGGAATACAACCAGGGCGCCCCACTTCCAGGGTTCATCTCTTTTTCTTATTTTCAGCACGTATTCAAGTTAGTTGACGTTGCCGACAACGCCTTCGACAAACCAATTCATTCCGAGCAGATCACCATCGGAGGGGACAACGCCCTCTGCAATCATGACTTCGCCCGTCTGATTCTTGACCGGACCCGTGAAAATGGAATCCTTGCCGGCCACGAGTTCAGCCCGTTTGGCATTGACGAGAGTCTTGACGTCTTCGGGAACCATCGGGCCCATGGGGGCGATGTCCACGACGCCGTCCTGCATGGACCACCACACGGATTGGTCGCCCTGCCAGGAGCCGTCACGGACCTGTTCAACGGTCTTGACGTACACGGGACCCCAATTCCAGATGGCGGAGGTCAGGTGCGCCTTGGGAGCGAAGGAGGTCATGTCGGAGTTATAGCCCACGCTGTAAACGCCAGCTTCCTGTGCGGCTTCCTGCGGCGCCGGGGAATCCTGATGCTGAGCAATGACGTCGCAACCTGCATCAAGCAGGGACTTGGCAGCATCCTTTTCCAACGCCGGGTCATACCATGTCTTGGTCCAGACAACGCGGACTTCGGCATTCGGGTTCATCTCGCGGACGCCCCTGGTGTAGGCATTGATGCCCCGAATAACTTCAGGAATGGGGAAAGCGGCTACATATCCGAGCTTGTTGGTCTTGGTCATGGCGCCGGCCACCAGGCCGGTCAGGTAACGGGCCTGATAGATGCGACCGAAATAGTTGCTCACGTTGGCCGCTTTCTTGAAACCGGAGCAATGCATGAATTTGGCATCGGGAAATTCTTTGGCCACCTTCAGGGTCGGGTCCATGTAACCGAAGCTGGTGGTGAAGATGATATCAAAACCCTTGCGGGCCATGTTGCGGATAACGCGCTCGGAATCAGCGCCTTCGGGAACGGCTTCGACAAAGGAAGTCGTGGCGTAGTCCAGCGCTTCCACAGCCTGACGGCCCAGGTCATGGGCATAGGAATAACCTGCATCGCCGACCGGAGACACGTAAACGAAACCGGCCTTGATCACCTTGGGCTCTTCAGTGGGAGCAACGGCCTCTTCAACCTTTGCAGGCTCTTCGGCCTTTTTTTCCTGCGGGGCCTCGCCGCAAGCGAAAAGGGACAGCATCAGCATCATGCAGACAGCCGATACACCAAACATTTTCAACATTTTTTTCATGGGGTCCTCTCCGTTAGCTATTAAATATCCCAATTCCATATCTCAGCACACGTTTTCGGGCAAGAGCCCATTCTCCATGGAACAAACAACATACTGCAATATAAAATAAATTTTAAAGCAAGCTATTCAGTAATCTTGACAATGGGTTCCACAAACTGAGAAGCGGAATCCCAAGGGAACAAAATCCAGGTGTCCTGGCTGACTTCGGTTATATATGTCTCCACCATGGGGCGGCCTTCGGGCTTTGCATAAACCGTGGCAAAATGCGCTTTGGAAACCATGTCGCGGGCGATTTTTGCGGTCCTGCCCGTATCCACGAGGTCGTCTATGAGCAGCCAGCCATCGCCGTCGGAATCCACCTGCTTGAGTATTTTGGCATCACCTTGATTCTTCCAATCATAGGAAGAAAGGCAGATGGTATCGATAAGGTGAATATCCAACTCGCGGGCTATGATAGCCGCAGGGACCAAACCGCCGCGGGTGATAGCCAGGATGCCCTTCCACGGCCCCTTTTCCATCAACCGCCAGGACAAGGCCCGGCAATCGCGATGCAGCTGCTCCCATGAAACCGGAAACATTTTCTGGTATCTGTTCTTGTCACCCATTCGGAAATATCTCCTTGCAACGATGTTCGAATGACGGGCTACCTACCCGTGTCCGCCCAATTAATCAAGGGTGCAGGCCCTGCCCTTGTAATCGAAGATGAAGCTCAACGTCTTGCGGACCCTGTCCGAAAACAACTTGGATGACAGAACCTTGCCCGCCACCCGCTTGTTGATCTCGCCCACGGTGGGATATGGCTGAATGGCCGAGGCCAGGGTGGAAAGCCCGACCTTGCCGTTCAACGCAGCCACCCATTGTCCTATCAGTTCACCGGCATGGATACCCGCAATCTGTACCCCGAGCGGTTTTTCCCTTCGGTCGAGAACGAGTTTTATCCTGCCGTTCACCCCACCCTCGGCCCGTGCCCGGTCATTGTCACCGAACGCCTCTTCCCAGACCACACACTCGATGCCCGCCGCCTTGGCGCGCTTTTCGTTCATGCCCACGCTGGCCAGTTCGGGTTCTGTGTAGGTGCACCAGGGCAGCCAGGTGTAGTCAACCTTACGCGGCAGACGAAAGACCGCGTTGGAAATGACGATCCCGCCCTCATACCCGGCAGCATGGGTAAACTGATACCTGCCGAGCACGTCGCCGGCCGCAAAAATATGTTTTTGGCTGGTCCGCAGCCTGGCGTCGACCTTGACCCCGCGCCGGTCATATTCCACCCCACAGTTTTCCAGCTTGAGACCGTTTGTTCTCGGCCTGCGCCCAGTGGCCACAAGTATTTTTTCCGCCTGGATCACATGGGTTTCGCCATCGCGCTCATATTCGACTTCGACCCCGCCAGGCACCCTGCGCACCATTGAGGTATTGGCGCATAGAGCCAGATCCACTCCTTCTTCTTGGAAAACATCCTGGATTACCTGCGCCATATCTGCATCCTCTGCAGAAAGAAGCTGGCAATTGCGCTGGAGTATATGCACCTTGGAGCCGAGACGGTTGAAGGCCTGGGCCATTTCGCACCCGATTGGCCCTCCGCCGAGCACGACAAGGGAAGACGGCAGATCTTTCAGGCTGAACATATCTTCATTGGTCAGGTAATCCACGTCCACCAATCCGGGAATCGAGGGCAATGCCGGTTCGGAGCCAGTGGCCAGAACCCAGAATTTCGCGGAAATGCGTGTGCCCGAGCAATTGACCACGTGGTCGTCCTCGAACTGGGCCTCCCCGAACAATATCTTGACTCCCAGTCCGCAAAACCGCTCCTCGGAATCATGCACCTGAATGGCGTCGATGACCTCTTTGATGCGCAGGTTGACTTTGGCCATGTCCACGGGCGGCAGGATCACTTCCGGCAAACCGTACCGGGTGCACTGCCGCATTTCATGATATATGGCCGCGGACCGGATCAGCGTCTTGCTGGGCACGCATCCCGTATGAAGACAATCACCGCCAAGCTGTGAAGCACGTTCGATAAGCACGGTCTTCACCCCCAATTGGGCTGCCCCGGAGGCCACGGTCAACCCGGCTGCGCCCCCGCCGATGACCCCTATGTCATAATCGAATTCAGCCATTGGCGCGCCTCTTTGCCTGGTACCACCCGAGTATTTTCTTCACCGCCAGGGGAAACAACCCGAGAACAACGAATGAAATGATCAGGCTCGGCGACAACAATCCCGACAGGGAGTCGAGTTGCCCCAACTCCTTGCCCGCATTCACATACACCACCGTGGCCGGAAGCATACCCAACTGCGAGACCCAAACGTAAGTGAAAAGCCGCATGGACGTCAGGCCCAGGACGGCATTGATGATGAAAAACGGAAAGACCGGGATCAAGCGCAAAGTGAAGAGGTAAAACGCACCGTCCTCCCTGATGCCACGGTTGATGGGTTCCAGCCTGCCTCCATACTTCCGCTGCACGAAATCCCGCAGGACATAGCGGGATACAAGAAAGGCCAGGGCGGCACCAGCCGTACTGGCAAAAGAGACCACAACGACTCCGACCGTCAGGCCGAACAGTGCGCCCCCGGCCAGGGTGAGCACCGCTGCCGCAGGCAGGACCAACGCAGTGACAACGACATATATCATGAAATAGGCACCCAGCATCAAGAGGGCATGATCATCGTATAGAAGCTGAAAACGTTCGCGGGAGGCCTTGAGATAGTCGAGAGAAAGATACTGACCTAAATCAAAAATGAAATAGAAAACTATCAATACGGCAATGACGGACATGAGCAGCAGTTTCCTGATCAACCCCGCCTTCATTCGTCTCCTCCCAGATTATTCAGGAGTTGCGCGCCATAGAATGCCGCCCCGAACAGACCGCTCTCCTCATTGCCATTGAGTTTGACCGGTACCGAGTGAAGAAAATCGGCATACACATGCGAATTATGGAATTCATTCATGAATTCAGGAACATTCACAAACATCGGATTTTTGGAAGCGACCCCCCCGGCTATGAAAAAGCCACCAAGCGACATCAGACCAAGTGCCCAATTGCGACAGGCCCGGCCATAAAAACGGGCATACCATTTCGTTGTTTCGCTCTCGGGAGTGATCCTCGCGGATATTTCCCTTGGAGTCAGATCCTCGCCGGTCAGGAATTTGTGCACCAGATGAAGCCCGAGCCCGGTAACGACAGAGTCCCCTTCCGGCCAGTTGCGCCCGCTCTCGATACGGTTGAATTCAGCATATTCGGCCTCATCTCTGCCGATGAAAGGAAACGCCATGTGGCCTCCCTCGGAAGGCAGAGCCGTCCAGTTGTCCCCGACCTTGAGCAACGCGGAGTACCCCAGTCCGGTTCCGGCACCGATCACGCCGATGGTCTCACCGTCCACACCCTCCCCTTCCTGGATCACCAAAGCGTTTTCCACGGCGGAAGTGCGGCAGGCAAAGGCCTGGGCTGAAAAATCATTGATAAGGCAGACGGCTTTCGTACCGAAATTTACCTCCCGGATATCGATACCCCAAGGAGCGTTGGGCAGGTATGGGCAGACCTTCCCTCCTATAACGGCACCGGCAGGAGCCAATACGGCCGCGTCGAACCCTCCGGGATGCGCACTGAAATCGCTCTCCCACAACTGCTCAAGCAATTGCGGAAATGTGGCCGCCCCGTGAGTCTCAAGCCAGATGGAATCCACCATCGCCAACCCTGCATCATGTGACTCGAACAGAGCAAATCGGCTGTTGGTGCCGCCGATATCAGCAGCCAAAATCTTTGCCATATGGATCGCGCCTCCCTGATGGCGGAGACTATCACAAACCCATAAAAAAAAAAGGAGCCATATGGCTCCTTTTTCAGCTGTATCGATTGGTCCGGGCTAAGCCGCTTCAGTGGCCTTTTCCATAACGCCCCCCTGGGCCATGTCGGCCAATTCCACGGGTTGCGTCTTCTTCTGCACATACTTGCGCGTGATTCTACGCAGGGTTTCGGTCTTGCCCTCACGCTCGGAGGGGGTCAGGAAAGAGGCCAATTTACGCTCCAGCTTATAGGAATTCTGTTCCTTGCTGATGGCGACAATGCCCTCCATGACCAATTTCTGATTCAACAATTCGGCCCTGGTGGAGAAATTGATGTTCTCGGCAATGGGAGAAAAAATGAGATGTGAAAGCACCAGACCATAGAGCGTGGAGATGAAGGCCACCGGAATATTCTTGAGGATGACGGCAGTATCATTGATCCCCATGAGCAGGCCGATCAGACCGATGACGGAACCGGCAACACCAAAGGCAGGCGCCGTGCGGGCCAAAGTCAGGAAAAAACGCTCGCTCTGCTGGCGACGCAGGTTGAAGAAAGCCATTTCCGCATTCAGGCACTCGCGGATTTCCTCTTCCTTGTAATTGTCCACCAACAGAATGAGTCCGTTTTTCATGAAGGAACTCGTGGCCTTGTTGGCTGACCTCTCCAAAGAAAGCACCCCGTCCACCTTGGACTTCACCGAGAGATCAAGGAGCGTGTTGACAATTTCCTCGGCCGTTGACTGGCCGTTGGAATAGGCGTTCCTGGCAACCCTGAAGGCGTTTTTCACATGCTTGACCGGATAACTGATAAGCATGGCCGCGGTCAGGCCGGACACAACCACCAGAAAAGCGGCTAGGTTAAAGTATGCACCGGCAGCTCCGGTCAGCAAAAAACTGCACATGAATATGATGAGACTGACGGCCACACCAATATAATTCTTTCTGTTCATGAGACTTCCTCCAATCGATCAGCTGTTGTTGGCAATGACTATTTCAACCCGCCTGTTCAGGGCTTGGTTGGCTTCTGAAGTATCGGGCAATTCCGGCTGATAGGCTCCCCGTCCGGTGATTACCAGTCGCTTCGGGGCAATATTGAATCGGGTAATGAGTTGTTCCGCCACATTGGCCGCACGTTCGGATGACAAGATAAAACTCTGCGCCCCCTCGGATTCGCTTTGATCGGCAAACCCGATAACGTGCACAAGGCCGAGGCTCAGCCGAACAACTTCTGCGATCTCATCCAGATACTGGGCGGAATCCGGCTTGAGTTCGCCTGACTGCTCATCAAAAAACAAATCCCCTCTCAAGGTGATGCGAACCTGACCCGGAGACTCCCGGACCACGGTGATGCCGTTGGCACGGGAACGATACAGGACCTCCTTCTCGGCCATGCGAACCACATCCTTGGAACCACCAGGTTCGGCCCGACTGGCGATCTGTCCAATCAGCCCTATAAGTGGATCAAGAGAACTTACAGACTGGGCCTTTTCCGCAGACTGATGGCTGAAGAGGACTTTCACGTCCTGCTGGCTGCTGGCATAAATGAAAAGCACCACAAACAACACGAACATGACCATCATCAGATCGGACCAAGGCACGGCCCAGTCGTTCATGCCATGCGACGATGACGAGCCTTCCATTTGATGAAAGGAAGTGAAATCCTGGGTGAATCTTTTTTCTATTTTCTGCATGGTCTCTCCTGCGCTTCCGCGCGCACGATATGTAGCAATAAACCTGCCAGAAACATAATCGCTTGAAATACAATAAAAAGTTACAAATCAAATCAAGCTGTAAACCATACGGACTTCAGAACGACAAAAAAACGTCAGTGGGCCGCCGTTGACTCCCCGATGAATATGAGAGAGATTTACTGCATGAAAAAACATGGCCCTTTCCAGTCTCTCAGTCCCATTATCCTGGCATCCGGTTCTCCCAGACGCCGGGAACTGCTCTCCGATCTCGGACTCGCCTTCGAAGTGCACCCGAGCATCCTGGACGAGCCCATGCCCGAACAGGACGAATCCCCGCTGGACTACGCCCTGCGCATGGCAGAAATAAAAACACGGGATGTGGCTCAACGTTTCAAGGAAAAGACCGTGATCGGCGCGGACACCATCGTGGTTCACAAGCATCGCATCATGGGCAAGCCGGAGAGCAAGCTCGACGCTCTGGAGATGCTGACCGCCCTATCCGGCGAGACGCATCAGGTGGTGACGGGATTCTGCCTGATCCTGCCCGACGGCTCCACGGTGTCAGAAGCCGTGAGCACGGATGTGGACATGCGCCTCTCCACTGAAGCGGAACTCATGGGATACATCGAAACAGGAGAACCCATGGACAAGGCCGGAGCCTATGCCATCCAGGGCATCGGCACCTTCCTGGTGACCGGCATCCGGGGTTCTTACACCAACGTGGTCGGACTGCCTGTGGCCCGTGTTCTAGAAGTTTTAGTCTCTTGGGGAGTTGTCGTTCCAAGGCAGGGCTGAAAAATCAGATGAAGTCCCCACCAAGGGACTGCCAGAGTTCATTACCACAGACAGTTACGATAAACATGTTCGAACAGCCTTCGATGCCGGATGCTGGTACTTCTCTGTAGGCACCTGCCGCCTCTTCCTTGCGCGCTTGCTCCGAAACTTGACGTCATCTCACCCTTCCCTTGGATTTTTGGTTGACATCGCAACAATATCTCGGCACATTGGTTGCGAAGTCAACTTAAAAAAAGGAACGCTGGACATGCATTTACAAGGACGACAAACCACGGGTCGCTTCATTGCTCTACTCCACAGAATGTCCAGTCTTTATTTAGGACAGGAGTTGCCTTCCGTAAAGATCGGTACAGGGCAATACATTTTTCTGGCTGAACTCTTTGATGAAGATGGTTTGAGCCAAGAAGAGCTGACGAAAAGGGTTTTTGTGGACAAGGCCAACACCGCCAGGGCGTTGAAAAAGCTTGAAGATGTGGGTTATGTACGAAGGATGCCGGACAAAAACGATGGAAGGATTAAACGTGTTTTTTTGCAGCCTTCGGCACGGGCAATTGAAAAAGAATTCTGGAATATCATCACGCTGTGGAGTGAAATAATATGCCACGAAATGCCGCAGGAAAGGCAGGACTCGGTGATAAGAGATCTACAGACAATGGCTGAAAATGCAGCCAACCATCTACAGCGATATTGAATCGACAAAGGAGGCGTGATCATCATGGATAATTCTTTCAAGATCCTTTCGTTTAATGGAAGTCATCGATCTGAAGAGGGATTCACCGACATTGTACTGAGCAGTTTTTTACAAGGCGCTATGTCTGCAAATGCGCAATGTGAAGTGCTGTATCCGTCCAAACAAAAAATCGCCACCTGTTCAGGCTGCGGGAAATGTATGTTCGAGACTCCAGGAGTGTGTAACTATACTGATGACATGACGTCTGTTATCGCAAAGATGGAACAAACTGATTTTCTTGTTTTTGCGAGCCCTGTTTATTTTGACTCCATGTCAAGCAACCTGAAGAAACTGATTGAGCGGTTAAGAGTGACGTTAGGGGCACATTTTGAGTTTAGAATTGGCAGAACATACCATGTGAAAAGAAATAAAAAAGAACAAAAAGTCGTACTGATTTTTACTTCCGGCAATCCTGAAGAAGAATCATTTATTACAATCAGTAGAATTTTTCATCGAATTATTGACAACATGGGATGGCAACTTGCTGGAGAACTGCATTTTCCAGCATCGCATCTTCTCGTGACCGACCCTGATCTTCTGCTCAATCAAATGAAGGCAGTCGCCATGTGCGGGGCCGAAATGGCTACACATGGAGCAATCAGAAAAGAATCACTGGAAGCCGCAAACAAGAAATACGTCAACGATCCGGAAGCCATCCTTGAGCAGATGACACAGACCATCCTCAGAATACGGAAGGACAGGGCAAGCGGAGTATGTTGACCATGGATATCAAAATGCGCCATTATAAACGTGACCGTTCATACTACAGGGACGGGGCTCACTATGTCTGCGGCGTACGCGGCTCCTACACCAATGTTGCCCCTGGCCCGGGTGCTTGAATGCCTGCTGAAATGGGGAGTGGTGTCATCGCATGAGCAATCAGCTTAACCTGACAACAGTCTTCGCAAGCTTTTACGCATGGGAAGCGCATCTCGCCCAGCATGCGCTGGAGAAGAACGGCATTGAATCATACATCATCGATGCTGGCATGGTGAGCGCAAACTGGATGTACGCCAATGCTGTGGGAGGGGTAAAACTGAGAGTGGCCGACCGTGACGCCGATCGGGCCAGGGCAATTCTTGCAACTACCTCTGTTCCGAAGCGGCAGCCTGCAGGCGAACACCCGAAAGATCCCGATGAGAGCCACACCGCCAAAGGCAACTCCCTATGGCGTTGCCTGTATGCCATCGGAACGTTTTTTCTGCTGGGCGTGCCTCTTCTCTTCCGACCAAGGAAATGATGTCAGGAGTGCGGGAGAGCCTCTAGGGAGAACAAACCGACCGCCGAATCTCCATCTTCGATACGACCGTTCTCTCCGTACAAACCGTCAAAGAATGATTTATTTTCTGATCCATCGCACCGACACAGAGTGTCATGGCGGGCAACCACGCTAAGAATTGATCCGTTTTCCGAGAATCGACAGGCTGTATTCCTTGCCGTCCATTTCCGCGATGTCGTTCAATCTTCCCCATTCTTCAAACCCGAACGACTTGAAAAGCCTGATGCTGGGTTCATTATGCGAAAAAATATAGCCAAGAAGCGTTTTGATGTTCAACCCCTGGGTCATGTCCATCGCTTCCTGCACCAACTTTTTCCCAAGCCCCTGCCCCCTGTACTCCGAATCGATATAAATACTGATTTCCGCAGTATGGTCGTATGCAGGGCGCCCGTAAAACGATTCAAAACTCACCCAAGCTGCAATCCGATCTCCGGTTTCATGAACTAATATTGGTCGTTTATCCGGAGTATGCCTTTGAAACCATTCCAATTTCGAATCGACACTGACTTCTTTTGTGTCAGCAGTCGCCAAGCGGGTCGCTACCGTCGAATTGTAGATGGATACGATCTCGGGAAGATCCTGTACCGTCGCCTGTCTCATGTTTTTACCTTCCATTGATTCCGTGACTTCTTGTAAAAAAACCGACCTTCCGAACAAACTTGGTCACAAGCGACGGAAATATCTGCGACCATATCCTTAGTCAAGTATCACTGACAGATTGAAAAGACTGTAAATGATGACCGGGAGATAGCATCGGTTTTCTCCCCGCTCCATTATTACAAATTACAGCTTCAAACGCCTGCCTACTATACGCAACCACGTAACAAGCCGTTAGCTCTATACCTGGCAACATCGCTGATTCCCTGTGAGGGGAGCCTTCACTAAAAAAGAGCGCACGGACATGAGCAGGCCTCCCCTGACAAATGCACCGTCTGAATTCGAGATGCAATCACAGCGAGTTAGGCTGAACCCCTGAACCATGCCGGAACTGACAACAAGACAATGCCCGGGATTACCATAGATGCTTCCACTTATCCCGCCACCAAACGAGTGATAATATAAATATTTCATTTTATTACAGCAAGTCTTTCATGACGCATGAACAGATGTTAATATGTACATCATGATTTACATTCCAACCCTATTAGGAGAAACACGATGAACGTAAGCGCTCGCAATCTGATCCCCGGAAAAATTAAAAAAATCAATGTTGGCATGGTCAACGCCGAAGTTGTTGTTGAAGCTGCGCCCGGCGTGGAGATCGTTTCGGTAATCACCAAGGATTCTGTAGAAAGACTGGGACTTAAGGAAGGCTCCGATGTCAAGGCAATGGTCAAGGCCACCAGCGTTATGATCGTTACTGACTAACACAGCCTAGCCTCATAACGCCCGAAACTGTATCCAAACGGAGGGGGAATCGTTTCTTGAAACGGCTCCCCCTTTATCCATGCGTAAACAGCCAGGCAATCGAACAACCACGTCAGAACCGCAAGGCCTTAAGGCTGTGATGTCCAACATGACAACAAAAAGCCCTGCAACGGATGATTGGGATTGCCTGTATCACCGGATACCATTATTCATGGAGAAAAAGTATCGCAAACCGGATTGGACCAATGCTTTCAAATACACCGCTCGACAAATTCGCCACCGGCCTGGCAACCCTCGGCCCCATCGGCCATTTCCCCAAAGCTCCAGGAACCTGGGGTTCCCTGGCCGCCATTGTTGCCTCCCCATGGTTGTTTCTGCCCTTCACGCTGTGGGGACGCGCGGCAGTATTGGCAGCCATTCTCGCCATAGGAGTATGGGTCTGTTCCCGAGCCGAACATGTCTTGGGTGAAAAGGATCCCGGATGTGTCATCATTGACGAACTCTTCGGACAATGGCTCGCCCTGCTTTTCTTTTCGGCCATGCCCATCTGGTACCTGGGAATCGCATTTGGACTCTTCCGCTTCTTCGACATCGTCAAGCCCTGGCCCGTAAAATGGGCTGAAACGGCATTTCCGGGAGGACTCGGCGTCATGCTCGATGACGGCGTGGCCGGACTGTATGCCCTCGGCGGAATCCACCTTTTCCACACAGTGTTCTCCATGTAAAAAAAACGCCGCCCCGACAGGGACGGCGTTTTTCAATTTACATACAATTTCAGTTATTTCACAACAAATTCAGCACGGCGATTCTTGGCCCAGGCGCTTTCGTTGTGCGCAGGATCGACCGGGTATTCCTCGCCAAAACTGACGATCTTCATCCGCTCGGGATCAACGCCGAGAATGACCAGATGCTCGTAAGATGCACGTGCACGACGTTCACCCAAAGCAAGGTTGTACTCTTCGGTTCCTCGTTCGTCACAATGACCTTCGATGACCACATTGACGTCCGTAAATTTGCGCAGGATATTGGCCTTGAGAGCCAAAATGGAACGAGACTCTTCATTCAGTTCATACGAATTAAAAGCAAAATGAAGTGTAACGCTGGTCAATTCTTCCACCGCTTCGGCCTTGGCACGAGCCTCAGCTTCAGCAGCCAGGGCATCCTCGTCAACAGCCGTATCCTGCTGGGGCGGGGTCCACTGGGTATCATCGTTCACTTCAACCTTGGCATCAGACGGGGCAGTTGAAGTTGTTTTCTTTGCACAACCGGTAAAGACCAGAAGAGACAAGGCCAACAGGGCCACAATACAGACATACCATTTGATTCTCATGCTCACTCCTTGGTAAAGCCGTTGCCCGGCCATTATTTCCAACTACTTACAGAATCACCAGGTTATCCTACATTATAGGATGCACCTTTTCCCAATAAAAAATCAAGTCCATTTGTATGACATTTTACCATTGCAAAGATGTGTCCCATGCCGGGGCAAACGCACCTCCTTTCCCTGTGGAGATTATACGCGGTGTATCACCATGCCTTGTCGTTAGATACAACTTATATTCACCGGACCGACTGGATGCAAAAGCCACAAAGTAACCGTCAGGTCCAAAAGCGGGATATTCATCATTCCCCGGACCGAACGTCAGTTGTTTTTCCCTACCAGTCCCCAGATCATGCAAGTAAATCCGGTGTCCATCAGACGTTTGATGCGTGTAAGCCACAAATCGGCCATCAGGACTGATGCACGGGTGAGTGTTATACTTACCGGTGGTGGTCACACGTCGTATCTCTCCGGTTTTCATATCCTTCAGGTAAATATGGGGATTCCCCGCACGGCCCGAAGTGAAAACCATCTTGCTGCCGGTCCTGTCAAAACTTGGTGAGACATCAATATATGGACCACTGATCAACGTCTTTCCAGCCTTGTATGACTTGCTCAATTCATAGATATTAGTAGCCCCGTTAATATTGAGCGCGGCATAAAGAGTGTCATCAGGGCCATAAACCGGACTGATGATGGTATTCCCCAGACCTTTGTAATATCTATTTATTTTTTTTGTTTCACTGTCATATATACCGAGCTCGTGCCGATTTTTTGCAATATGGGTGAAAGCAATCTGCTTGCCATCGCCCGACCAGGCCGGACTCAAGTTGAAGCCCCCGAGCTGCGTGATACGGGTCAGGCCTCTGCCCTGAGGCAACACTGTGAATATTTCCTTGCTCTTACCATCCTGTTTTACAAAGACGATAGGGGAATCAAAGAACCCTTTCTTGCCAGTCAGCGCTTCGAGAAACGAAGAACAGAAACGATCGGCCACCTGCGGAAGATTGGCGTGAACGTCACGATAGGATTTGCCCACCACTCTTCTTCCGCTATAGGTTTCGAACACGCGGCCCTCAATATACTGTCCATTCCACCCGGTGGTCATGCACAGATCCACCCGAGCAAGCTGGAAAGGCTTGAAATCGATATCCGCCCCCATGACGCCTTTACTGGGATCTCCGCCCAGAAGTTTGGTCACAGGAACGATCTTCAAGAACGGAATGTAACTCAAGTCGTTGACCACCAATTCCTCGAAGGCCTTGGCTGCGGCCTCGGGCAAGGGTGCTCCCTTGAGCCCCTTGGGGGGTAACAAGACGATGTTCACCATGCGCTGTCCCGGACCATGAATATCCACGGTCAATGGGCCCTGTGCGATAGACAATGAAGTCATGAGACAAACACAGACACAACAGGTAAAAAGGGTCAATATTCGTTTCATACAATTTACTCAGAGAGTTCCTGGCTGTTGAAATTGAGACGAATTACGCGATCACGCGGTGATCTCGGTTTTTCGACATATTCAGTTTCTTTGATTGCCCGAAGGGCTGAATTGTCAAATTCAGGATTATTTGACGACCCAATGACCTTCGAGGACATAATTTTCCCATCGGCTTCCAGCTTGATTTCAATGGAAACCACCAAATTAGCCTCCCCGGCAAAAGCCGGATAACGCCAGTTCTTCTTAATGGCAGCGCCGACTATAAGAGCATACACTTCCGAAAGCCCCGATCCGGAACCTCCAACTGTGCCGCCTTCTTTACCACCCTCTTCGCCACCAGACTGACCGCCATGAGCATAAACCTGATCGCCTTCCCTCTTTTTGATTGCGGCCAGTTCGGAAGCCAGAGCATTATTCTTTGTCTGGTCCTGTTTCTTGGCCTGCGCCTTGGCTGCGGCCATGCCTTCAGCCAGAAGCTGTTCGGCGGTCTTCTCCGGTTTGGGTTTGGGTTTCGGTTCAGGCTTGGGCTCAGGCTTGGGTTCGGGTTTTTTTTCTTCCGCCTTCTTTACCACACTCTTCTTTTCAACCTTCTTAGGGCTGATTTCCTTGACCTGAGGTTCAGGTTTGGCCTCAACCACCGGCGTGGGGGCAACTTCAACTGCTGGTTCAGGTTTGGCCTCGACCACCGGTACTTCGGCAGTTTCAGACGGAGCCTTGGCCTGCGCCTTGACCTGAACCGGCGGTCCGGGCGGAGGCGGAGCCAAAGACACAAGATCAACCATGTATACAGGCCGATCCATGTTCACCCGTACATCCACTCCACTTACGCCATAGAGCGCAAACACGCCCAAAGCGACGTGAAAGCAAAGTGATAAGACGAAACCGAGTTCCTGGCGCATAGGCTACACTGTATCTAAAAAATTACTTGTTTTTTTCAAGCTTTGGCTGTTCCGCAACAATGCCCAGCCTGTCGATGCCGGCGGCCTTGATCTCGCCCATGACCTGAACCACCGTGCCGTAAGGCACCTCCTTGTCAGCGCGCAGGAAAAGCTGCTTTTTCTGTTTGGATACCAACCGCTTGAGGTGCTCTTCCAGTTCGTCCAGGCCCACCTGGTATTCGTCAAGGAACAGGGTGCCGTCCTTTTTCACGCTGAGCACCAGATGCTCGGAAT